>JBKPCC010000146.1:0-20961 GCA_046727215.1 Acidobacteriota bacterium | reverse complement strand
GGGCGCGACCGACCTTGAGATACAGATTACCTTTCACGACGTGAGCTTGCGCGAGATTTGGATTGAGCTTTAGCGCCTGATTGACATGATTGTATGCCTTTTCCAGGATCGGACGCCATTGCGCTTCCTCTTTCAGCTTGCCTCCCATATCCCAGTAAACACGAGCCAGCGCCAAATGTCCTTGATAGGATCGATCTTCAACACTGAGTCCTTGTACTAAAACCTTCTCGGCATCTTCATCTTTCTTCTGTCTAAGATAGATTTCGCCGAGTGCAAACAAGGCATTAATCGCTTTGGGATCAATCTCGACGGTCTTTTTCAAAGCTTGCTCGGCCTTGTCCCATTGACCCAGATCCATGTAAGCCGTGCCCAACTTCAATTGCGCCTGCACAAACCGCGGGTGAATGCTGACTGCTTGCTCATAATGTTTGACTGCCTCCGCCAATCCTTCCTTAGTACTAGTCGCCAGTGCCTTTTCGCCTTCATCAAAAGCTTTTTGGGCAGCTGGTGGGACATCCGCTGCGATGACGCCAGGTTGACCCGAAGCAGTACCGATGGCGCTAGGATCGGGTTTCAAGGTGAATTGAACATAGGCTGTAGGCGTCGTAGCAAGCTCGACAGTCTCCTGTACAGGGATATATCCGGGAGCCTTTACTATAACTGTGAACTGTGAAGGGCCCAGCTTGTCAAAACGAAAGCGACCGCTGCGATCGGTACGTTGCTGGTCCATAATTCCGCCTGAGTAGGCCTCACAGCTCACCAGCACGTCATAAGCAGGCCGGGCACCATCCGCGTAACGCACTTGACCAATTATCTGGCCACTCATCGGTTGGCCTTCCATCCGGCCTTCTCTTTGCTGGGCGACGCCGAACGCGGAATTCATTGCGAACAGGATGAGCATGAGCAGGAAACGAATACAAATTGCGCGTGACATCTTACTTCTCCTTAATAAGTTTTTTCATAAGTTAGTGTTCGTTCGCCCGGCCGGCGCTCGAACTATAAAGCGATTAGCCTAACAAATTCCAAATCAGGTGGACCTGATTCAGTGCTACTTGTGGGGGACCGGGAGTTTTGACTTGATGTTCTGAGCGGTTGCACGAGCCTGTTCCGCATATGCCCCGTTCGGATCCAGGCGCAAGTACTCTTGGAGTTCTGTTAACGCTTCATCAAACTTTCGCACCCGCATAAAAACTTTCGCCGCCAGCAAATGGGGATCTGCGGCATTTGGATTCAGTTGAAGAGTCAGCGCAAGTTGGCGTCCCGTTCGCACTACATCATCAGTTTTCCAGTAGATGCGTGCAAGAGTGAAATGCGCCTTCCAGGAGCGATTGTCCAGAAGCAAGCCACTTCTAATGGCCTTTTCAGCATCGGCGTAACGATCTTCGCGAAAGTATACCTCACCTAAAGCGAAGTAGACGTTTGGAGCTTTCGGATTAATTTCGATGGCGCGCTTCAGCGAACCTTCAGCATGTTCCCATTTCGTGGAATCCATGTAGAGCGTTCCCAGGCTCAACTCAGCTTCAAAAAACTTCGGATAGAGTGCCAGCGCCTTCTCGAGATGCCTGATCGCCTGATCAAGACTCTTATCATCGAAGTAGGACGTCTGAGCGCGTTCAAATTCCTTTCGGGCTTCGGGAGGAACTGAAGCATCAACGTATCCAATCGAACGTAATGCCTGCCGTGTTTCTGACAGCTTCGTTTCCGGTACCAGGAAAACATTCACGTACTCGCTAGTCTGCGTGAGCAGGTCAATCGCCTGTTGAAACTCCACGTAATCTGGAGCGTGAATCGACAATCTGTACTGCTGAGAAGCCAAACCGGAAAACCGAAACTTGCCATCGCGATCGGTTAGCATCTGACCCACGACGCCGCCCCCGAATGTTTCAAGACGAACGATAATGTTAGCAGCGGGAGCTTTTGTATCCCCGTACCTCGCTTGTCCATAAACGTCGAGTGATACCGGGTGCGTTGGCGTGGTGCGCTGGGCAAACGCCGAGGATTGGAATACCAGGCCGGCTAAAAGCAGCACTAATGACGCTAAAATTTGCGGTTTCATTTTGGTGATCCTCTACCGCAGGCAGGAGACGTTATTAAACTACCAGCTTGCTCAGGATTGCAAACAAAAAGGGAGGGGTCATCGCCCCTCCCTATCAAGGTTAACCGAAAAGAACTTACTAAAACTCGTATCGTATTCCAAGCCGCATGTTGAACGGCAGGTAGAACGATCGGGGTTGAAGAAAGTCCACATTTGTAACTCCAGCAGATGTCTCACGGAACTCCTGTGGTTGACGAATCGTTCGACGGTTAAAGATGTTGAAGAAATCGCCAACAAACTTCAGAGTGCTTCTTTCCGTAAGCTTCCATCCATAATCAGCGTGAGCATCGACCCGGTTGTAGAAGTCAGTGCGCCCGAGCTTACCACGGCCGCCGACGGGGATTTCTCCCGCATTCAGGTAAACCGGGTGGGCAAGGAACTCACTGATTGGCAGACCGGACTCGCCGTGATAGCCAAACCCAAGGTTAAGACCGTTGAGTTTTTGCCATCGGCTGGTCTTGCTGAATCCATAGCTGCCATAGATGTTGATGATGTGACGACGGTCAGTGTTGAGCGGACCGACGGCGAACTGATCACCAAGCAGGTTGAATTCACCGGCAATGAAATCGAACAGCGAGCTGATTCCAGGATCGGTCTGGCCGTTGTCGTTGCGGAGGTGACCTTCGTAATTACCTTTCAGCCTCGCAAGACGGTAATTCGACAGAAGTTGCCAGTTGTCCGAGAACCGCTTGTTTACTTCGATTTCAAGAGCTCTGTATTTGTGAACCGGATTGGGGAATCCATCGGGTAGTCCATCTACACCGAATTCACCGGCAAGTGGGTTCGGGTCGTAGCAGACGGCGCCGAGCACGTTACCAAATGGATCTTCAACCGGATCAATATTGAATGGCACGGCTCCACCAGAATCATGGCACGCGGCCGGAATTGTGCCTCCTGGAGTGTACACGTGCGGAATCGCGTTGATAACCCGATCGAACGTGCTACTAATGTTGGCCAGGAAGTATGTTTGACCGAACAATCCAGCGTTAGCCTGTTCAGGAGAAACTACCGCCGCGTCCTCAATGATTCGTCTTTGGTCGCGAGTGATAAAGCGCGCAGATAACACGAAGTTTTTAGGCAACTGTGTTTCAAAGCCAACTACGTGCTCATCAACGAAACCAAGCTTCGTCCCGGACAAGATCGGGTTGGAAGGATCATTGAAGGATATGGTAATGCCGGCGCCGGTTCCCGTGGGTGAGCGGTTCAGCAAATGCGCAGAATCGTAAACGGGATTCACCGTTCCAAATGGGTTGATATCGGCGCATCTGTCAGCCGCGTTGACCGAAGTTGCACAGGTGTGGAATGCCGGAGCGAATCGGCCGCCTGTGAAATCCTGTTCAGCCGACAGTGAACGCTCGGCAAGATCCAATGGCAGGTACTCAAAGAAGCGCCCGTAATTGTAATAGGCCTTCATTGTGCCCTTTCCGAGAGGATCCACTGTGAAGCCAATTCGAGGAGCCCAGTTGTCCGTGAACGTGTAGTGCGCTCTTACTCCGGCGCCTGAAGGACTGCCAACGACCTTCTCCTGTTCCCACCGCATACCGACAAGAGCGGTGACGTAACGATTTACTCGCCAGGTGTCTTGTGCGTATGCAGCGTGATAGTCGGAGTTCGTGTCGAAAACAGGGTTACCGTATTCGCCGCGATCTTGTCGCAGATAGACACGTCGTCCACCAGGTCCCAAACCGATGTTCGTTGCGCCGGGCACGAAGAATACCGGACAGCTCGGGCAGCTGTTAGGGTTGCTGTTAGACGCTGTGCGAAGAGACCAGGCAACGTTCACAGGTTGGCCAATAGCAACGGCACCGCCCGAAGCGATCGAGCCAAGCGGGAGTCCTGCCTCGTTCGTTGCCGGGATCGCATAGTGCGGACCGCTGCGATCACGTACGCCATTGTAGAACGCTTTCTGGAATTGGTAGCCAACACCGAAGGAATGGGTGCCCCAGAACGAAACCTGCTTCTGGGTATCTGCACTGAAGCGGCGAGTCTTACCTTCCGTGGGCTCCACGAAGCCGCGGCCAATTGCGGTGAACTGACCACGAGTTGCACCTGTGCTTACGCCGACGCCAGTACGGTCAACAATCTGATTGAAATTGGCAAAGCCAGTTTCATCAAAGTGGTTATTCGACTGGCTAAACGAGGCGCTCAGCGTCCAGGTTGGACTAAGCGACCCGTTGTACCGTAGTGCTTGATTCCGCGACCCGAAATCGAGCAGGCTGCTCGCAGTTGTGTTGTCAATATTCAAAGTGGCAAACGAGGAAACGTTAGTTTTTGTCGGATCGCCGTAAATTGAATAGGCCAGTGTGTGATTGGACGTGATGTTCCAGTCGGCTTTCAACGCGTAGTTGTAAGTCCGGTAGCGTTGAACGTGGTCGCCCAACAGGGTGAAGAGGCCGGAATTCGAAGCGCCTCTCACGATGTCGCGTCTCACGCTGGGGTTGAACGATCCGAAGAAGAACAGTTTGTTCTTCATAATTGGACCACCAACATCAACACCGGCGTCGTAATTCTCAGTGTGGAGCAGTTTTCCGACTTTGTTCTGGCTGAAATCATCGCGCTGTTTGCGCGTGGCTTCGAACGACTTCGGACGAGCGTATCCATAAACCGCGCCATGGAATTCGTTGCCGCCGGACCGCGTGATGATGTTAACAATACCGCCAGTGGCCTGCCCGTATTGCGGCTCGAACCCGGCAGTCTTCACCTGCACCTCTTTTACGAAGGCAGTGTTGATGCCGGTGCCCAATGGGCCATACGAACGTGAAAATGTTCCGATTCCGCCGAAAGCCGAATCGGTGATGTTCACGCCGTCAGCAACGTAAAGGTTATCGAGCGCGGAACCACCGGAGATCGACGGATTGTCGCGGCCGCCACCAAGGCTATCAGTCGTACCCGGCGCCAGGTAGAACAAGCTCGAAACGCTGCGCGCAACGGGAATGTTATTGAACAACTGATCGTTGAGGTTCGAGCTTATGGCCGTACTGGCCTGATCGACCTCAGCACCTGCAGTGATGTTGACCGTCTCAGAGATATTTCCTGCTTCAAGCGTGACGTTCTGGCTCGCGGTTTTTCCCACGTACACCGTTACGTTGACAATCTCTGCAGTTTTAAAGTTTGCCATTTCAACGCGAACTGTGTAGTTACCTGGGTTCAGGTTCTCCACATTAAACAGGCCCTGGTCGTTAGTTGTAGCAACGCGCTCAACTGCACCACCCGTGACTTTCACGGTGGCACCGGGGACTGCCGCGCCGCTGGCATCTGTGACCGTGCCCGCGATGGACCCTTTCGTCAAAACGTCCTGCGCTGAAACTGCCGCAGCGGCCAGTGCCAGGCACAGAACGATAAAAAATCTAAAAGCAATCTTCATTTTGTGCTTTCCTTTCTTGGAGCTTTGAGGAATGCCGCGTTCCTGCAAGGCCTTTTGGATAACCCTCATTCACCCTGGGCGGCACCAAAATTCCGTACGAGCGTACAAAAAACCTCTCGTGCGGGTGCCCGTTGGCAATTCCTATGCCCGCAACGGGCGCGCTCTTGCGCGCATTTACACACAGCCATTTAGCGGACCGTTGGCAGTTGTGATACACGTTGAACGATCCAAAAAAATGGGAAAATCCATAAATTTCAACCGTTCGGAATGGTCCAGCAGCCCGTCCCACAACCTCCAATTTCTTGGAAATATTTGCGAAAAAACAGAGAAATAGGCGGGCTGTAAGCAGCCCGCCTTCAAACGCACAATCGTTATAACGCGCGCTCAGAAGCTGACGCGTATACCGAATTGAAGCTGACGAGGGTTCTGCAGCAGACCTCTTACTTGCCCGTCGAGGTCGCCGAGATCTGAAGACGTGTAAGGAAAGTTCAGGCTCGAAAACACGCGATGATTCAAACCACAGTACGTTCCTTTAGGGGTGTTGTTGAAAAGATTGAACGCTTCGAGATAGGGCTCAACGCTGATGCGCTGCGCGGGAGAGTTTCATACTTACGCCCGGAATTCTGGATTCGGCTAATTATAACCCGGTACTAGAAGCCTGGGCCATGTGTTTGCGCTTTTACGGAGTCAGGGCCGGAGCTTAGAATGAGTCCGCGGATAGAATTCGCTGCGGTTTCTTAGATTCACTGTTCAATGTCTGAACGCATCTATCGCGATCCGGTCCACAACATCATCCGCCTTCGCACGGATAGTGACGAAGGCGAATTGATGATGCGACTGATCGACACGCCCGAGTTTCAACGCCTCCGTCGCATCAAACAACTGGGACTTGGCCTTTACACCTACCAGGGCGCAGAACACTCGCGGTTTACTCATTCGCTCGGCGCGTTCCACCTAATGACGCGAGTCTTAGATCGGCTCAGTGAGAGCCACGAGATCAAAACGGAAGATCGGGTAGCCGTACGTGCAGCGGCACTGCTTCACGATATTGGTCACGGCTCTTTTTCTCATGTGATGGAAAAAGTTCTCAACTTTCATCACGAGTCATGGACCGTCCAGGTAATCCTGAGTCAGGACACTGTAGTCGGCCGTTTACTTCGCAGTTATTCCGATCGTTTGCCGACTCGCATAGGCGCAATCATCGAGGGTAAGTTTCAGCCTGCCGCTCTGGGCCAGTTGGTGTCTTCACAACTCGATGTAGATCGCATGGACTACTTACTTCGTGATTCATTGATGACGGGCGCAAAGTACGGCATCTATGATCTCGAATGGATCATTAATGCGCTGGCGATTGATGAGGAGGCGGATCGAATTTATGTGACGGCCCGCGGAATCTATGCGGTCGAGGAGTATCTGCAAGCGCGATACTACATGTTTCGACAAGTTTACTTTCATCGCACGCTGCGCTCGGCAGAGGCGGTGCTCAGGTCAATTTTGCGCAGGGCACTGCAACTGTTGGAAACCGAAAAGGAAGTTTGGTACGCGGGCGATACTGCTTTCGAAAAAGTTCTTCGTCGCCAACCACTGAGCATAACTGAACATCTGCAAATCGACGATTCGGATGTGCTCTTTCATATTAAGCAGTGGCAACGCTCAACCGATGGAATCCTGCGCGATTTGAGTAACCGGTTCATCGGTCGCCAATTGTTCAAGGCCATCGATCTCGACATGCCCGCTGAGGAGCGCGGCGACTTTCTTGCACGCGCACGTCAGGTTGTGGCTGCCGCAGGCTTCGATCCCGAATATTACTTTGTCGAGGACCGAGCAAGTGATGTTCCGTACTACAACTACTATACGGCAGAAGGCGCTGAACCGAAGACGCGAATATATGTTGAGAGTGGCTATGCCCGGCCTGTGATCTGTGAGATCAGCGAAGTGAGCCAAGTTGTCCGTGGCTTGCAACGCGGATACGAACTGCATCGCGTATGTTTTCCCTCGGAGGTGAAGAATGAAGTTTACGATCTTTACCATCAGTCGGGAGCAAAGGGACGTGCCGCCAGTGATGCATGAATTAACTGGAGACCCATGAGAATACGCGGCGTGGACGTGGAAAATGTCGATTACCAAATTCGTGCTGTTTTGGAAGCACAACGAAAGAGTTGGGGTGGGCCGTTGCTGAACCATCTGTTGTATGCCCGGCGCCCATCGATTTTCCGCGGTGTGCGAGCGATGTGGACGGGCATCGACTCGTCTGGCTTGATCGATCCCAGTTTACGAGCTCTTATTAATCGTCGCGTTGCATCCTTGAACGGATGTGAGTTTTGACAAGACATCAACGCTGCGGTCGGCAGCGAACTTGGAATATCGGATCAGAAGATCGATGAGCTTTCTCAGTATTCCACGAGCGGCTGGTATAGTGACGAAGAGAGGGTAGCGCTCGAATACGCCGACGCTATGACCATAACGGGACGAGAAGTCACAGATGAAATGTTCGAAGGACTGAAGAGGTTCTTCGATGACGACGCGTTGGTTGAGTTAACAGCCACCATAGCGTGGGAGAACGCTTCGAGTAAGTTCAACCGCGCCTTGCGTGTTCCGTCTCAGCAATTGTGGAAACGGAAAGGTACGTAATTATCGTAAACCAATAGGCGGAATCCTGTTTTGACAACGGGAAGTTCACGCAACGACGCAGAGGAGCAAAGACGCAGTGACATGAAAGGGTTGCTTGGCGTCTTTGCTCCTCTGCGTCGTTGCGTGAATGCGCATTGGTTGTTGCCGCTCTGGGTATTTTCTTTGATTGCCGTCGTGACAATTCTGTCGGATGTTGCAAACACAGGACATTCACAGACTCGAGGAATTAATCTTGCCGTTCTTGACTTCGGCGACAGTGCGTTCGCTCGCAGCTCGGAGGATCATCTAATCGCACAACTGAAATCAGCGTCCGGTATTAAGGTGCTGGATCGTGATGCGACCAGAGTCGCGACACGCGGCGCCGGCTATGCTGGTTCACTAAATCTTTCGTTAACAGAAGCACGGGACCTGGGAAATGCGATCGGATGTGATTTTTACCTGCTTGGTGACGCGCAGTCGTTACGCCGCTCCACATCGAACAAGCCGGTATACTTTGAGGCATATGCTTCCATATTCCTTGTTAGCTCACGTACCGGAAAACTGATAAGGTGGGAACGCCCGAGTTTCGAAGCTGGCGAACGTAATGCGGCCGAAGAGAATCTACTTCAGGAGCTCTCAAGCGCCGATTTTGCACGTCGTTATGCCGACGCCATGAGTGGCGCATTGGAAGCCGAGAAGCACGAGCGCGAAACCGCTTTAACGAATACAGTTCCGGTACTCGAAGAAGCCCCGGATGACGAAAAGACTGCCGAGGTGACGGGGCTGCGATTGCCAAAGCCTTATCGTCGTCTTAGGCCGCAGTACCCTGACACGGCAGCGCGTGCTGACGCGGAAGGTGTAGTTGATGTATTAGTCGACCTGGACTCAGGCGGCGAAGTGGTTCGCGCTGACATTTCGCGCTGGGCAGGCTTCGGCCTTGATGAAGCAACAATCGCTACAGTGCGCCGTCTTCACTTTTTCCCAGCGCAGCGGAACGGGACCCCGATACCAATTCGCATTCTCTTGAGATACAACTTTCGTAAGTCCGCTCCATGAAATCGTCTAAAGCGAAAATTCCGCACGCGATATTTTGTACTGCAGTAGTTTGCCTCATCGTCCTGTTGCCGTTGGCTTTCCCGTTCTCGTCCGAAACTTCCCGTAGCGGCGATGGTTCCCGGCTCGCATCCGCTGATACTCGCGAAGGGCGCTTGGCGGTATTCGATGATGTATGGCAGACAATCGAAGATCGCTACTACGATCCAAAGTTTGGCGGGATTGATTGGCGAGGACCAAGCAGCGCGTTCCGTCAGGCGGCAGCAGATGCCAAAGGAAGCCATGAATTGTATGAAGTGCTGCGGCGCATGATCGCACAACTGAATGATCCGCATACGAGGGTTTATTCCCCGGAAGAGAAATTTGATTGGTGGAAGCCGCGCTTCGTCACTGTCGGTCTGGTGATTCGCGAAATCGAGGGCGCTCCGACTGTTGTTCAGATTGATCCGCAATCGGAACCAGCTCGTGCGGGCATTCGCCCGGGCGATGTGATTGAAAGTGTAGATGGAGTTCCCGTCTGGGAAGCAGTTCAGAAACAACTGACGAATCAATCACTCTCAACCGCGAGCAGGTCCGCTCGATTTCGCGCCGTGGCGGGTGTTTTGGAGGGCGAGGACGGCTCACCCGTTCAACTCGTATGGAAAAACAAAGACGGCAAATCGAAATCCCGCAAATTTACTCGTCACTGGAACCAACGTGAGATCGGATTTCAAATCTCGCGCAAACATCATTTCCTGGTTGTGGAGATAGAAGGCTTTACCGAGACGCTCGTCGCTCAGTTATTGCGAGCGCTGACAAACAAGCTACCCAGCGCGCAGGGCGTAGTGCTCGACCTTCGCCGAAACGGTGGTGGCAACGCTGAAGCGATGTCCGAGACCGCTGATTTGTTTCTCGACAAGGGAGCTGACCTCGGAGGCTTCACTGATCGTGCCGGGGCGACGTTTCGGTTGATAACGCGGTCCGCCGCACTTTTCCCGTTTCCATTGAATACAAAGCCGGCTGTGCCGTTAGTTATATTAGTCAGCGAACGTACCTCAAGCGCTGCGGAGATACTCGCAGCAGCTCTCCAAACCTCTGGTCGCGCTCGAGTCATCGGCACGCCGACATGTGGCTGTGTCCTCGCAATCCGCTCGCGTTACACGTTACCGGATGAGGGTGTTCTGGATGTCAGCGAGTTTGATTATCGAACTGCTTCGGGGGTTCGGCTCGAGCGCCTTGGTATTCAGCCTGACTTCATAATTCTGCCGAAGCGGGCTGACCTTTATGCAAAGCGAGATCGCGCTTTCGATGCTGCTCTCGAGATGCTAAGTGCGCAGAACTATCAAAAGTAGCCACCCGCGGTACAGGAAATTAGGAAATTCTTTCGTTCACCTCGTTTCAAACTGTCCAACCATCGGCTATCATTCGTTGTAAGCAAGAAATCGGAATAAACCCGATGCTGTACTTATCGCAAGTGTTGGGTCGTCCCATCCGCGATCTCGAGGGAGAGCGTGTGGCGACCGTCAAAGACGTAATAGTTCGCCTTGGCGAAGACCATCCGCCTGTGACGGGGATCGTAGCCCGTTATCGGCGTCGCGATTTTTTTCTTCCCCGATGGCGCCTTACAGAGTTGAACGAACAAGGAGTGCGCCTTAACTCAGACATTCTCGATCTTCGGCCGTTTGAAAGACGCGAAAGCGAGGTGCTTCTTGCGCGAGATGTATTGGACAAACAATTGATCGATGTTGACGGAAAACGCGTTGTGCGGGTGAACGACGTACAGATTATTCAAGCAGCTGGGGATTGGAGAGTAACCGGAGCCGATGTCAGCCTGCAGGGTCTGTGGAGACGACTCGCACCGACAGGCTTTATGGGCACGAGCGGCCCCGTAGAAGTAATTGATTGGGCAGATGTCGGCTATCTTGCCACCGACGCTTCCACGGTCCAGCTCAAATCTTCAAGCGATAAGCTTGCTCGGCTCCATCCGGTTGAAATTGCGCGGTTGGCTGAAGCGCTCTCGTACCATCATGGATCTGAAGTCGTGGAATCACTTGACGACGAAACCGCAGCTGAAACTCTTGAAGAGATGCCTGCGGAACAACAAGCAAGAATTCTCGCCGACATGGATGAAGAGCGTGCAGCGGATATTCTGGAATGGATGTCGCCCGATGAAGCCGCGGACGTGCTTGGCGACTTGCCCGAGGAGAAGGCAGAAGAGTTGCTGGGGCTCATGGAAGGCGACGAGCAAGCGGACGTTGTTGAGCTCTTGCCATACGCAGACGACACTGCTGGTGGTTTAATGACCACCGAATTCGTTACGCTGCCGCGCGAACTTACAGTAGGTAAGGCTCTCGCCCGTCTGCGTGAGATGGCTGAAACACCAAACATGATCTACTACCTGTATGTAGTAGATGGCGAGAACTCATGGAAGCTCCAAGGCGTAATGGCACTCCGAAGTTTAATACTTGCCGATCCTTCGTCGCCCGTGGCAGAAGTAATGCGTACAGAGTTTCAGTCCGCGCATGTTGACGACAGCGCGACGGAAGTTGCGCAAAGGATCGCTGAATACAACCTGCTTGCGCTTCCCGTTATTGATGAAGGCGGAGACATACTGGGCATCATTACCGTCGATGATGCGATGGAGATTCTCCTGCCAAAGGATTGGCGGCAGCGATTACCTAAGCTGTTCAGTTGATAAGCAACTGCGAAATTGTTCAAGTGAGCGAGGAACCTCCAAGTGGCAGAGCGTCGAGCAGCCGTTCGGTCGGCCGGAAGGCGTCTTTTACGGCGAAGCGCTCGAGGTGTACGTCACACAGTGGCCCGGCGGAAACGACTGTTCGCATACCTGGCCATCCTTGGACCAGGAATGATAACCGCTAATGCGGGTAACGATGCGGGCGGCATAGCGACATTTGCTTCCGTCGGCGCTGAATTTGGTTACCGGCTTCTCTGGGTTCTAATTCCAATCACAATTAGTTTGGGAATTGTGCAGGAAATGTGTGCTCGAATGGGCGCCGTTACGGGCAAAGGCCTCGCAGATTTAATTCGCGAGAGATTTGGTGTGCGGCCGACGGCCATCGTGATGTTGGCATTGCTGGTTGCCAACGGTGGCGTAACGGTTTCAGAGTTCGTCGGCATCGCCGCGGCAACCGAGTTATTTGGTGTACCGAGATTCATATCAGTTCCGATCGCCGCGATGACAGTTTGGTGGTTGATCGTAAAGGGCTCGTATCAACGGGTGGAACGTGTGTTCCTGCTCATGTCTTTAGTCTTTTTGGCTTACGTCGTCTCCGCTTTTTTTGCTCGACCTGATTGGTCGAGTGTAGGCATTGGGCTGATTAAACCCTCGTTTGAATTTGATCGCGCGTTCTTGTTTACGTTTGTAGCCATTATCGGAACCACAATCTCGCCTTACATGCAGGTCTACGTCCAATCTTCAGTCGTCGAGAAGGGTGTCACGTCCGACAATTACGAACCAACGCGCACGGATGTGTGGATCGGCACCATTTTTGCGATCATCATCGTGTTCTTCATCATCGTCTCAACCGCCGCAACGTTACATAAGTTGGGAATAAGAATCGAAACAGCGGCTGATGCGGCACGCGCGCTGACACCGGTTGCGGGCAGATATGCAGAGTCACTGTTTGCCATTGGACTCTTTGGTGCATCGATGCTGGCTGCCGGCGTGTTGCCACTGGCAACGGCCTATTCGATCAGTGAAGCACTCGGGTTTGAAAAAGGTGTCTCAAGAAGCTTCCGCGAAGCTCCGATATTTCTCGGTACCTTTACGTTTTTGGTAGCGGTGGGTGCTGCGATTGCGGTTATACCTGGACTGCCGTTGATCCACGTGCTGCTCGTTACGCAAGTGATAAATGGGCTGCTACTCCCCGTGGTGCTGTTTGTTGTTCTGCGGCTCGTGAACGACCGCGAATTAATGGGACCGTACGTTAACGGCCCCATTTATAACGCCGCCGCGTGGGCGACTGCTATCATCGTCACTTCATTGTCTCTCGTATACATCGCGATGACCCTCTTTCAATGGCGATAGCTGAGAGTTCCCTCTCGTAAACTCCGGCAATCAGTGATAAAAGATTAGCCGGAAAATATCTTCATCGCTCGTCAATTCTTATCGTGGAGCATTCAGCAGGAAAGTGTGCCCAGCCCGGAGGAAAAACAGATTCGCAGTTTTTATCGTACTGGCGGCGCTTGCCTCACTGGTTCTCTACCTGCTCGTTACCTTCGGTCCAACACTCCAGAGTCTTCTTGAATCGCGAATGGGACGAATGGGGTCGCAGGCGGACACTATCGTCCGAGGTCTGCAGCTCCTGGTTCTCGGAATACTTGCCTTTCTTGTCGTCCGCGCCCTCAATTTCCTGATCTTTGGATTATTCCGGTTGCGTAGTGGCTTCGACGCGCCCACGTTGATGCGCAACGTCTTTTCCATAGTCACCTTCACCATTCTTTTCCTGATCATCTTCACAATCTTCTTTCCGAATGTGAACCTGGGCGCGCTTTTCACAACCTCCGCTATTTTCGGCGTCATCTTCGGTTTGGCATTGCAGGATACGTTGGGAAACTTCTTCGCCGGGATCTCACTGCAAGCCGACCGGCCGTTCCAGGTCGGCGATGTAATTGTGGTTGGCGCGCAGAGGCATACCGGCGTTGTCGAGGAAATTAGCTGGCGAGCCATCAAGATCAGGACTTTTCAAAATCACATTGTCCTTATTAATAACAGTTCAGCCGCAAAAGAGCCGATCGAGGTTTGTCCGAGGGACAATCTGAATGCGCGGCTAGTCTTTTTTGGCACCCTTTATACCGATTCTCCTGCGAAAATCATTCACGTAGTTCGCGAGGCGGTGCGCGAAGCCGACAATGTCTCTCAAAGAATCTCGCCCATCGTTCGTATTCGAAACATGGGGGATAGCGCCGTCGAATATGAAGTGAAGTACTGGTTAAATGATTACGCAAAGTACAACGACACTGATGCTCTGGTTCGACAAAGGATCTGGTATGCGTTCCGTCGAGCGGGACTGAGCTTTGCGTTTCCGACGCGCACAATTCACGTTGAGCGGAAGACCGCCGGAGAAGTGGGTCGGGGGAGTGCGGTCACAGATCGCCTTGCAGCCGTTGACATATTCGCTCCTTTGTCGGCCGAGGAGACAACGATGTTGGCAACAGCCTCTGTCAGTCACGTTTTCGCGCCGGGGGAACTTGTCATCCGGGCAGGAGACCCGGGGTCTTCGATGTTCGTGGTTCATAACGGGCGCGTCAGCGTTCAGATTAGTGAAAACGGCCGACCTCGCATGGTTGCCACACTAAACGAAGGGGATTTTTTTGGGGAAATGGCGTTGTTTACCGGTGAACCGCGGACCGCGAGCGTGGTCGCACTTGAAGAGACCGAAGTACTGGAAATAGGACACGACGCAATGAAGCGCGTCTTTGAAACGAACCCGGATCTGGTCGAGTCGCTGAGCCACATTATCGCGGAACGGCGGGAAGGTTTGGTGGCCCGAACCGAACAATCCCCGGTTGATCGCGAGACCTCCGCCGGCTTGCTATCCACAATAAAACGGTTCTTCGGACTCACCTGACCCCCGTTTAAGACGGCCCTTAGACCCCGCTTCTCTTCTGCCCGGAGCCCCTTTCCTCCCCAAGAAACTAACGTCGAAGCGCTTGGTCCAAACCAGACTTGACAAGAAGGGACTCAATCTTTATTATGGCGACGCGCTCAGGCAGGGTTGGACAGGCAGCATGTCTGGCTGAGCGCAAGCGAATTGCTTCAAGGAATTGCAAGGAGGAGATTAGAAATGACCATTGTTCGTTATGACCCGTTTCGTGACCTGCGCACCTTACAAGAGGAAGTGAATCGGTTGTTTTCTACAAACCTGACAAGATCATTTGGCGAGGAAGGAATGGGCCGGGGCGCATGGAGCCCGAGCGTCGACATCTTTGAGAACAAGGACCAGATCGTGCTCGAAGCCGAACTTCCCGGTATGAATAGAGAGGATTTTGATCTTTCAATCGAAAACAACGTGATCACCCTTCGCGGTGAACGAAAGTTCGAAAAGAAGGAAGATGACGATAACTATCATCGGGTAGAGCGATCATACGGCTCGTTTACCCGGTCCTTTACGTTACCGCCTTCGGTCTCTTCTGAGGGCGCAGCGGCCGAATATCAGAATGGCGTACTTCGCGTGACTTTGCCAAAGCGCGAAGAGACCAAAGCCCGTCGCATTGAGATAGCCGGCGAAGGAGCAAAAGGCTCCGCGAAGACGATCGAAGCAAAAGCAGAAAACGCAAATACAGCAACTGCAAGTGGTCGATAAGACCGCAATCGATTTCAGCTTGAGCGGGGTAGTTCGTGCACGGTTCTCCGGCGACTACCTCGCTCTCGTGGCGTAAATGAGTATCTAAAAAATGCGATTAGATAAATTTACCTTGCGCGCTCAGGAAGCGATTCAATCTGCTATTGAATTGGCTGAGCGAAATCAGAATCAACAAGTTGAGCCTGAGCACCTTCTTGTGGCGATGCTCGAACAGCCTGAGGGCACAGTTCGTCCTGTGCTCGGTAAACTGGGCGTTAATTTACCGGTCCTTACCAATGATCTACAGGCGGCGATTGCCAGGTTCCCCCGTGTTCAGGGAGGTCAACAATATTTCAGCCCGCGGCTGAGTCAGATCTTTACCGCTGCTGAAAAGCAGGCCGAGGGAATGCAGGACGAGTTCATCTCGACCGAACACTTGCTGATATCCGTGGCTGATGAAAAGGACGGTCAAGCCGGCAAGATTCTGCGCCAGCATGGGCTCAAGCGAGAGGATCTACTCAAAGTTATTGAACAGACGCGAGGGGGCTCTCGCATAACCGATCAGAATGCGGAGCAGAATTATCAAGCCCTCTCAAAATACGCTCGCGACCTTACCGATCTAGCGCGGCAAGGAAAACTGGATCCGGTGATTGGACGCGACGATGAGATCCGCAGAACGATCCAGGTTCTATCACGCCGCACGAAAAACAATCCCGTTTTGATTGGTGAACCCGGAGTCGGAAAAACAGCTATCGTTGAGGGGCTGGCCCAAAGGATCGTTTCGGGCGATGTGCCGGAAACGCTTCGCAACAAGCGATTGGTCGGACTCGATCTGGGATCAATGCTAGCGGGTGCAAAATATCGCGGTGAGTTTGAGGATCGGCTCAAAGCGGTGCTGAAAGAGATCGAGAACGCGCATGGACAGATCATCCTTTTCATTGACGAGCTTCACACGCTGGTTGGCGCGGGTGCGGCGGAGGGCGCTATCGACGCCTCGAACATGTTAAAACCGGCGCTGGCGCGCGGCGAGCTGCGTTGTGTCGGCGCGACCACACTTAACGAGTACAAGAAATACATTGAGAAGGACGCGGCTCTAGAACGTCGCTTTCAACAGATTTATGTTGGTGAACCTACCGTAGAGGACACGATTGCCATTCTCCGCGGGTTGAAGGAGCGCTATGAAGTTCATCATGGAGTTCGCATCAAGGACTCGGCAATCGTCGCTGCTGCAACCTTATCGAATCGTTACATCACTGACCGCTTTCTGCCTGACAAGGCGATTGACTTAATTGATGAGGCGGCTTCTCGATTGCGTATAGAGATTGACTCGTTACCTCAGGAGATCGATCAGCTCGAACGCGAGATTATCCAACTTGAAATCGAGCGTCAGGCGTTACAACGTGAAGAAGACGAGAAAACGAAGGCGCGGCTGCATGAAATCGAACAACGCATTGCCGATCTGAAAGAGACCTCGTCGGGAATGAAAGCAAAATGGCAATCGGAAAAAGAAGCCATTGAGCACATGCGTACCGCCAAAGCGGAATTGGAACAGCTCAAGTTGCAATTGGATCAGGCTCGAAATGCGGGCGATCTCGCGCGAGCCTCGGAGATTCAATATGGCAAAATTCCCGAGCTTGAGCAGCGCCTTAACGTTGAACAGGAAAAACTTGCGACCTTCCAAAGCGACGGCGTCATGCTCAAGGAGGAAGTAGACGAAGAGGATGTTGCTGAAGTAGTGGCCAAGTGGACCGGCATTCCAGTCTCGAAGATGCTCGAAGGTGAAATGCAGAAACTGGTCACGATGGAACAGCGTTTGGGGCAGCGAGTCATTGGTCAGGAAGAAGCTCTTCGTGCGGTTGCGAATGCGGTTCGTCGCGCGCGCGCTGGGTTGCAGGATCCAAATCGACCCGTCGGGTCATTCATCTTTCTCGGTCCAACGGGCGTGGGAAAAACTGAAACTGCACGCGCGCTTGCTGAGTTTTTGTTCGACGATGAGCGCGCAATGATCCGGCTTGACATGTCTGAGTACATGGAAAAGCACGCTGTCGCACGAATGATAGGGGCGCCGCCAGGTTACATCGGATACGAGGAAGGTGGTCAGCTGACTGAGGCCGTCCGGCGAAGACCGTATTCAGTGGTGCTTTTTGATGAGATTGAAAAGGCGCATGCTGACGTGTTCAACGTCCTGCTCCAAATTCTGGACGACGGGCGATTAACTGACTCGAAGGGGCGCACTGTTGACTTCAAGAACACCGTCTTAATCATGACGTCGAATCTCGGTTCCAGGGAAATCCAGGCAGCCGAAGGCGACGAGAAGCAGGTTCGTGAAGCGGTGCTTCAGGAACTCCGCATCAGTTTCAAGCCGGAATTTCTCAATCGCATCGACGACATTGTTGTCTTTCATCAGTTATCTCGTGAGCAGATCGGACAGATTATTGATGTGCAACTTGAGCGGTTACGCGAGATGCTTCGCGAGCGGAATATCACCTTGGCGCTTGATCCATCTGCGAAAGAGCTTTTGAGTCGCGAAGGTTACGATCCAAACTACGGTGCCAGGCCATTGAAGCGTGCTATTCAGACGCTGATTCAAAATCCGCTTGCAATAAAACTGTTGCAAGGCGAGATTCTACCTGGGCAGGTTGTAAAAGTTGCAGCTAATGGTGATGGGATGGAGTTCCGGACGGAGTTGTCGGCCGCCGCAGCTTGAAAAATCACACCGTTTGCAAGGTCATTTATCGCGGTAAGGAGACGAATAATTGATGGCGCGCTCATGGAATCCACTTCAGGATCTGATAGTCTTGCAAGATCGCATGAACAGACTGTTCGAAGATGCGACGCAGTGGCGTGTCCAGAACGAAGCCGAGGTTGATGACGACGTGGAACGGCCTGACTGGTATCCAGCTGCGGATGTCAACGAATCGAATGCTGAATATGTAATCGCGGTCGATCTTCCCGGTATAGATCGCAGCGCTCTGGAGATCTCGATAGATTCAGATCGTCTCGCCATCCGGGGGACGCGAAATCTCAACGCTTCGGGAGAGCATCGAGTAGAGCGGCCGAGAGGCCGTTTTGTTCGGTCATTTGGGGTCCCAACTTCTGTTGACCAAAGCAAGATTTCAGCAGATTACAAGGATGGCGTGTTAAAAGTGACCTTCCCGAAGAAATCGGAACAGAAAGCGAAGCGCGTCGAAGTCAAAATCTCTTAGATCTTTTACTTGAAGTTTTAGATCACAGGGGGATGCCATGGAAAGTCTTACGAAAAACAACCAACGAAAGTTAAGCGAAGAGGAAGCCGAGCCCGTCAGAGTCACGGACCGGCGCAGAATACACATGAATGAAGCCGGAACCAATGAAGGTAAGGAAACCGAATCGGCGCCATCACTAAAGCCAACTTATGTTGAAGAGCTCGAATCGCGAACCAAAGCTGCGGAGAATCGTGTACTCGAAATTCAATCGCGTTTTGACCAGTTGCGGCAGCAACTTCAACGAGAGACCGACGAAACCCGCCAACGTTTAAACCGTGCCGCAGAAGAACGAGCGCATCGTGACAAGGCGGATTTTATTGCCGCACTGCTTCCGGTTATCGATAACTTATGGCGGGCCATTCAGGCAGTCGATAGTGAAGGTTCGTTAGAAACGCTTGCTGCAGGAGTTCGGGGTACGGCCGCAAATTTTGAAAGCGCGCTATCTGCTGCAGGCGTCGAACCGATCAGATCGGTGGGCCAGCAATTCAATCCTGAGGTCCACGAGGCCGTCGATACTGTTCTTGTGGATCCTGAACAGGATGGAATAATCACCGCAGAGTACAGTCGGGGGTTTCGCATTGGAGATCGGTTGTTGCGACCAGCGCGAGTTCAGGTTGGACGCGCTCAAGAGGAACATAAGGAAGCCGTTAGATAAGCTTCCGATGCTTCAGAACATTCCATTACTAAGGAGAGCAAACTAGTGGCAGCGAAAGAGATGAAATTTCGCGAGCAAGCACGTAAGGCAATGCTCGAAGGAGTGAATGTGCTCGCCGACACGGTTCGAGTGACGCTTGGGCCAAAAGGGCGAAACGTCGTACTGGGCAAAAAATTTGGATCGCCCGTGATTACAAAAGACGGCGTCACCGTCGCTAAAGAGATCGACCTAAAGGACAAGTACCAGAACATGGGCGCGCAAATGGTCCGTGAGGTCGCAGTTAAGACGAACGACACTGCCGGTGACGGAACTACGACTGCCACTGTATTAGCGCAGGCCATTTATCGCGAAGGCGTCAGAAATGTTACTGCCGGCGCCAATCCAATGTCCGTTCAACGCGGTATACAAATGGCTACGGACCAGGTGGTTGCGGAGCTGCAGAGGATGGCAAAGAACGTTAAAACCAAAGAAGAACTAACTAACGTTGCCACGGTTTCTGCAAACAACGATCCAGAAATTGGACGTTTGATTTCCGAAGCGATGGAGAAAGTTGGCAAGGACGGAGTGGTTACCGTCGAAGAATCAAGGACCTTGCAAACTGAATTGGATCTCGTTGAGGGGATGCAATTCGACCGCGGCTATCTTTCACCTTACTTCATTACGAATGCCGATCGAATGGAAGCTGTGCTGGATGAACCGCTAATTCTGCTGCACGAAAAAAAGCTTTCGGCAATGCGAGATCTTTTGCCACTTCTTGAACAGACTGCCGGCAGCGGCCGCGCGTTGCTGATCATAGCGGAAGACGTCGAAGGTGATGCCCTTGCGACCCTGGTTGTTAATAAACTGCGGGGAACAATCAAAGTATGCGCAGTCAAAGCTCCAGCGTTCGGGGATCGGCGGAAAGCGATACTGGAGGATCTGGCCGTGCTGACCGGGGCACGAGTAATCACAGAAGAGCTTGGAATCAAACTCGAAAACGTTCAGATCACTGATCTTGGGTCGGCAAAACGGGCAATCGTAGACAAGGACGACACGACCATCGTCGAAGGCGCGGGCGATCGAAAGGCAATTCAAGGCCGCATCGCTTTAATCCGCAAGCAGATTGAGGAGACGACTTCAGATTACGACCGTGAAAAGTTGCAGGAGCGACTTGCCAAATTGACTGGTGGAGTAGCGGTCGTGAGGGTTGGAGCGCCGACGGAAACCGCAATGAAGGAAATCAAGACACGGGTCGAAGACGCCTTGAATGCGACCAAAGCCGCTGCCCAGGAGGGAATTGTCGTCGGAGGAGGAGTCGCTCTGTTACGCGCCGGCAAGGTACTTAACGGAATTCAGAACGAGGACAAAGACGTTCTTACTGGCGTGAAAATAGTAAAACGTGCGCTGGAGGAACCGTTGCGGCGAATAGCCGAAAACGCGGGAGTTGACGGTGCCGTTGTTGTCGGAAAAGTTGAAGAGTTGAAGGGCGCCAAAGGTTTCAACGCCCTAAATGGCCAGTTTGTTGACCTTGTTGCTGAAGGAATCATCGATCCGGTGAAGGTGGTTCGTACGGCATTGCAAAATGCATCGTCAATTGCCGGGCTCTTATTGACGACTGATGCGGCAGTGACGGACGCTCCAGAGCCGAAAAAAACGGCTCGACCAATGCCCGGTGG
>JBKPCC010000145.1:0-10711 GCA_046727215.1 Acidobacteriota bacterium | reverse complement strand
CAAATCGCTAGCTATTTAGTGGCCTTCACGGAAAACCGTTGAAACGGTTCCCCGAATTAAAAAACACGCTCTCACCCCAGGCTGAAGCCTGGGGAGAATGAGAAGTTGATTTTTTTCACAGCTTCTGCCGTGAGGGGGATTTTTGACACAGCCACTGCCGTGGGTGGGATTCTGTGGCCATTGAAAGGAAGGTTCCTAAAATGAATCGACTATGGAAGATTGCCATCACAGCGCTTCTGCTTTCAACTCAAACCGTCCAGGTTACGAGCCAGGAAGCGCTGGACTCCGAAGTAATTAAAGCCATTAAAGAATATGATGCCGCATGGGATCGAAAGGACGTCGCTTCGATAGAACGATTCCTCAGCAATCAATACGTTTACTTCACATCAAACGGCAAGGTTGTGTCGCGCTCCGAGACGCTCGAGTTTTTGCGCTCACCAAAATACGTCTTACAGACATCAGAACGCAGCGAATTCCAGGTATACCTCACAAACAATACTGCCGTCGTGGGTAGTCGCTGGAAAGGACATGGCACCTATAACGACCAGCCATTTACGGACGATCAACGGTGCAGTCTCGTCTTGATTCGCGATCGAAAGAACTGGAAGTTACTTTCAGAACATTGCACGCAGATTGCGAAAGGGTGACGCGGGGACACGGGGACGCGGGGACGGAGTGAAAGCCATTCAAGTGGATGGATATGAAGTCAACTCTGAAAGTCTCTCAGGTTGGGAAGGGCGGTTTACCCCCGCAAATGGAAAGGTTCTCATTTGACATTTGACATTGGACATTTGTCATTTTTCATGAGTTTTCACTTGTCCGGTCTCCGCCTCCCCGCGTCCCCGCGTCCGCTTTTCCCCGATCGTACATATCTATGAGTTAATAAATGCATGAGCCGACCTGTCTACCCCGCCGCACAAGCCGTAGCGGCTACTGTCGAGGACTATTTTGCTAATCACATTAACGCCGCCGCCAAGAAACGTGGCGAGGAACTAGCTCCGTCGCCGGATGCCAACGCAGTTGAGGTAATCGTTGATTCGGCGTTTTGGGCCAGTCTCCGTCGCGAGGAGGCTTATTCACCTAAAATCTCGATTGCTTTCTTATCTCCCACGCAATCTGCACAGCCACTCATGTTTGAACATTCACTTTCTCTCACGCCGAGCGTGCTGACGAAGCTCGCCGCCGCTGTTGAAAGACCTGGAATCCACCTGGGTGTCTGGCGAGACAGCGACACTAAGGAACTCCGGGTATGGGGCACAACCAGATCGATACCTCAGTTGTGCTTTGTCCTCGAGGTCATCGAACCGGGATTACTGGTGATCAAGTATCGCCGAGGGCGTGAGGCCGGCAAGTATGTTAACGTCGTTGTTCTCAAAGGTGATCAAATCAAAATAATTGATGAAAAAGGCACCGTCTTGCCTGATTGCCCAGCCCTTCTTACGCCGCTGCTAGGTTTCGGCTCGGCCACTTCATCCGACGACTCAGTCAATGTTCTTGTTCAACTGGCAGTGTCGATGCGAGCGCATGGTCGTGGAGGTTCGTTGCTGGTGGTACCGCAGGGTTCTGAGAGTTGGCGTAACTCAATTCTTCAACCGATTCCTTATCCAGTGGAGCCACCATACTCAGAATTGGCAGAGCTGATGCGTAGAGACGCGAGCGAAAGAAGACATCCACTATGGCAGGAGGCACTCATAGATGCCGTGGATGCAATTGCTGGTTTGACCGCTGTTGATGGCGCGGCCTTAATCACCGACCAGTATGAAGTGTTGGCATTCGGCGCAAAGATCGGAAGACGGGACGGAAGCGTGCGCGTAGAGCAAGTCGTGGTTACGGAACCTGTTGTCGGAAATGTTATCTCGCCTGTGCATCCCCTTGAGCTTGGCAACACGCGTCATCTATCCGCGGCACAGTTCGTCTACGATCAGCACGATGCAGTCGCTATGGTGGCATCGCAAGATGGGCGTTTTACAGTTTTCGCCTGGTCACCGTGCGAAGAAATGGTCCATGCTCATCGTGTTGAGACATTGTTGATGTAATGGGATGGCTTTGCATACAAACTGAGATCCCACCAACCACAGCAACTGCGGTTGGCGGGATTTGCTTTTTGTGCACGGCGTTCTGCAACTGGCTTTTTGATCAGCGTTATCCGCGTTAGTCTGTGACCAGTTTTCACCAAACGAGGACACGATCTTGAAAGAAGTCGTTTTACAAACCGAACGGCTAATCCTTCGCATGTTCCGCGAAGAGGATTTTGAGGCGTACGCCAAGCTCACCTCGGATCCCGAAGTGATGCGTTTCCTTGGCGGCAAGGCACTTGATCGCTACGAGACCTGGAGACACATGGCTTTTCTCATTGGTCACTGGCACCTACGCGGTTATGGCCAATGGGCTGTCGAAGAAAAGAGTTCAGGAAATTTCATCGGCCGAATTGGCTTTCAAAACCCGGCGGAATGGCCTGGGTTCGAACTGGGCTGGACACTCGCGCGAGAATATTGGGGTCGCGGGTATGCAACGGAAGGCGCTCGGCGCGCATTGAAATATGGCTTCGAAGAACTTGATCGGTCGCATGTCATCAGCTTAATTGATCCTGAAAACAAGCCGTCGATTCGGGTAGCTGAAAGATTGGGCGAGAAGGTCGAGGGACAGACTCAACTGTTAGGTCATCAGGTCTTGATCTACGGAATCGATCGGCCGGCACATTAAACTGACGTTGAGTTTTCACACAGTGCGACTAGCGGGTGGCGCCTACGAGTTTTCCGCCGTGGGTGGGATTTGTACGTTGTAAGCGATATTATCTGGAAGCTACTTTTAAAAAAACGACTTGGAGCAGTTGTCGCATGCCCATCAATTTGCGCCTACCCGCACTCATATTACTGTTCCTGTTAGCCTCAGCGGTTCAGGCTCAGAACGCGTATCCGGTCTGTGGTAATCCACGCCAACCATGCCAACACAAGGACAAAGAATTCGCGCGGTATGAAATATCGTTTCGCCTGCCGGCTCGCCTAAGAAAAAATACAGACTACAAATCAGCGCCGTTTTATGCAGTCGTCCTGAAGACGTTTAAAGACTTCGATGCAGGCGGTGACGGGTGCGACGGTGGAGAATTCTCAACCACAATTGAAACTGAACGGAAACAAGTGCAGAAGCAATTTCCGAATGTGAAAGCATTTGCCAGTTATCAGTGTCCTGATATGGGTGCAGTAGAGTACGTGGTCGGTGGCAAAACTTTGAATGACACCTTCCTGGCAATCTATGGCGGGACGACACAGAACGAGGCCCAGCAGATCCTCGATAAAGCGCGTGCACAATACCCAGGCGCTACCCTGAAACGAATGCAGGCGCTCTACAACTGGATCGTCCAGTGAGATTCGAATATGGCTGAATTAACAAACCAGTTTGTTGAAGAGTTTCGAGAAACGATCGAAAAGGCAACCAGACAGCTCCAACAGATTTCCGCGGAAGATAGTAGTGTTCCGTTGGCTGATGGAAAGTGGTCTCGAAAACAGATTATCGGTCATTTAATAGATTCGGCAGCAAACAACCATGCGCGCTTTGTGCGGGCACAACTTGATGATCAGTTCGTATTTTCGGGTTACCGGCAAGAAGAGTGGGTCGCACTTCAAAAATATAACGAGGAACCCTGGGACCAGCTTGTCGCATTATGGAGATACTATAATCTGCACTTGGCCCACATTATCGCGGCAGTCAGCGAACAGAGGCGCAATCAAGTGCGAAGATCCCACAACATTCAAGAGATTGGCTTCAAAGCCGTAGGTAAGGATAAACCTGTAACGCTTGATTTCCTCATGCGCGATTATGTTGATCATTTGCGGCATCATCTAAGCCAGATTTTAGGCCCAAAACGCAATTAAAGCGCGACTTCTATAGGAGAACAGAAAATGGAATACACCTATGAGCAGCTGAAACATATGACTGTGGCCCAGCTGCGTGACATAGCAAAAGGGATTGAGCATGATGCAGTCCAGGGGTATACCCAATTAAACAAAGAACATCTCGTGGTGGCAATTTCGCAAGCGCTTGGCATCCAGCATCAACATCATGACGTTGTGGGTGTGGACAAAGCGGCGATCAAGTCGCGTATTCGTGAACTCAAACAAAAGCGAGCGGACGCCCTTGCCGCCCACGATCATGCGCAGTTGAAAGTTGTCAGACGAACAATTCACCGCCTGAAGCGACAAATTCATAAAGCGACGGTGTAAAAGCAGCGACCCTGTGCAGAATGCAGTAAGCCACTAACCATTGACTTTCATTCCAAACTGGCTTAGAAACTGCGGCAGAAACATCGCCTTCCAACAACAAAATCAAAGAAAGAGGTCTTATGAAGCGACCTATCAGCGTCAGTGTCAACGGCGTTGCTCATAAAAATGAGGTCGAGCCCCGCCTGTTACTCGTGCACTATCTGCGAGATGTTCTCAGCCTTACTGGTACTCACGTAGGCTGCGAAACTTCATTATGCGGCGCGTGCACAGTAATGATTGATGATCAGGCAGTGAAATCATGCACCATGTTCGCAGTTCAGGCTGACGGCGCGACTATTACAACTATCGAAGGTCTCGCCAGCAATGGAGACTTGCATCCGGTTCAGGAAGGCTTTTGGGAGCAACATGGACTCCAATGCGGCTACTGCACTCCGGGCATGATAGTGACAGCTGCTCAATTACTCGATCGGAACGCCCAACCGACGAGAGATGAGATTCGACATGGATTGGACGGCAATCTTTGTCGCTGCACCGGCTATCAACATATTGTCGAAGCCGTTGAATACGCAGCTAAGAAGGCTGCCGGCTCTTAGTATCTTCGATTTCCGATTTCCGATTTACTTCTAATTCGCTTGCGGAGACATCATGGCAAACAAATACGTCGGCCAAAGAGTTAAACGTACCGAAGATCCGCGTCTCATCAAGGGATTGGCGCACTATGTGGACGATATACGACTGCCCGACACGTTGTATGTAGCCTTCGTAAGATCAGTCTACGCGCATGCACTCATCAATTCGATCGATACGACCGAAGCATTGGCGGCGCCAGGGGTGGTTGCCATTTACACCGGCGCGGATGTCGCGAAGAGTATCGGTCCGGTCCCCTGCGCCAGCGCATTGCCGGATCTCAAGGTTCCCGACTATCGCGTACTCGCAAAAGACAAGGTGCTTTTTGTCGGTCATCCGATCGCCGCCGTCGTCGCAACCAGCAGCTATGAAGCTCGTGATGCTGTGGATCTCGTCGCGGTTGATTATGACGAACTTCCCGCTGTGACAGATGTCGAAAAAGCAGCGAAGGGCGGCGACCTTGTGCACAAGGATTTTGGTGACAACATTGCTTACAAGCTGACGGCGGGCGAAGGAGATATTGAAGCCGCACTAAAATCTGCCGACCGAGTGATTACTCAACGCGTTATTCATCAGCGTCTCGCTCCGATCGCCATGGAGCCGCGCGGAGTGTTGGCCCGGTACCTTCCAGGTGAGGGTGAATTGACCATCTGGTCATCCACACAAATCCCGCATCTGCTGCGCACTCAATTGGCGTTAATGATCGGCATCCCTGAAAACAAACTTCGTGTGATCACGCCGGAAGTCGGCGGTGGCTTCGGATCGAAGTTGAACGTATATGGTGAAGAAGCCTTGCTCGGCTGGATTTCGATGCAACTCGCAAAACCTGTGAAGTGGATCGAGACGCGCCGCGAAAATATTCAAGCAACGATTCATGGACGTGGTCAGGTTGGCTATATCGAGGTAGGGTGCCGAAACGACGGCACGATAACCGGCCTTCGTTACAACGTTTTTGCCGATCTGGGTGCATACCATCAGCTTTTGACTCCCGCGATTCCAACGTTAACCGGACTCATGCTTTCGGGCGCTTACAAGATTCCGGCTATCCAGATCAACATCACCGGATGCTTCACAAATAAGATGGCCACCGATGCCTACCGTGGCGCGGGCAGACCCGAGGCAACCTACATTGTCGAGAGGGCCATGGATCTTGTTGCGGTTGAGCTGGGACTAGATCCCGCCGAGCTCCGTCGCAAGAATTTTCCGGCTGCGCATGAGTTCCCTTTCCATACCGCCACAGGCCTCGATTACGACAGCGGGGATTATGAGGCGGCGCTTAACAAGGCGCAGGAAATTTCTGCCTACAAGAAACTTCGCGAGGAACAAAAACAAGCTCGTGAACAAGGGAGACTAATAGGTATCGGTATCTCAACCTATGTCGAAATCTGTGCCCTTGGTCCGTCGCAGGCAATGCCTGCCGGCGGCTGGGAAAGCGCAACCGTACGAATCGAACCGACAGGAAAGGTCACGATACTTACCGGTGCTTCACCTCACGGTCAAGGCCAAGAGACTTCCTTTGCACAGATTGCAGCAGATGAATTAGGCGTTGATTTAAATGATGTCACAGTGATTCACGGCGATACCGGAGTGGTCCAATACGGCATCGGCACGTTTGGCAGCCGCGCCACGGCAGTTGGCGGAACAGCGGTGCTTGTCGCAATTCAAAAACTGAAAGAGAAAGCGAACAAGATAGCTGCTCACATGTTACAAGCTGATGCGACGCGTCTGGCATTCGAAGGCGGCCGTTACTCGGTCCAGGCAGCAAGAGCCGCATCCGCAGCAGAAGCTTCAGAACCCGTCGTGCCCGTCGCCGAAGCGCCTGCAGCTGCCTTGCCGGAACCGAAGACCAATGGGAAGTCCGGTGTCAGCATTCAGGATGTTGCGCTTGCAGCCTACCTGGCGAAGGATTTGCCGCCCGATACAGAACCAGGACTCTCGGCTACTTACTTTTTTGAGCCGAAGAATTTTACTTTCCCATTTGGAACGCATGTATGCGTCGTGGAAATTGACCGCGAAACTGGTGACATCAAGTTTCTGCGATACGTTGCCGTTGATGACTGTGGAAAGGTCATCAATCCAATGCTGGTTGATGGCCAGATTCATGGCGGAATCGTTCAGGCAATCGGCCAGGCGCTGTTTGAAGAGGTAGTGTACGACGAGCAAGGACAACTTGTGTCCGGTACCCTAATGGATTACGCCGTACCTCGCGCCGCACACGTTCCCTGGTTCGAATTGGATCGGACGGAAACGCCTTCGCCTGTGAATCCTTTGGGCGTTAAGGGCGTGGGTGAAGCTGGAACAATTGGCGCGACGCCTGCAATCGTCGGAGCAGTCATTGATGCACTAGCGCCGTTTGGCGTGAAGCACCTCGATATGCCGATCAAGCCGGAAGCAGTCTGGAGAATTATCAATCAACAGTAAGGAGAGCTCATGATTCCCGCTCAATTCGATTATGCAACTCCAAATAGCATTGCTGAGGCAGTTGGTTTATTAGCTCAGCGACCAGATGAAGCAAAGATTCTCGCCGGAGGACACAGCCTCATTCCGGCAATGAAATTGCGCCTGGCCCAACCTCAATTGTTGATTGACCTCGGTCGCATCAAGGATCTGTCGTACATTCGTTCAGAAGACGGAAAGATTTTGATCGGCGCCATGACAACTCACTATCAGCTGGAATCGTCAGCCACTCTTAAGCAAAGCTGTCCGCTGCTTACCGAATGCGCTGCTAGCATCGGTGATGTTCAGGTACGAAACAAGGGAACAATCGGTGGCAGTTTGGCACATTCGGATCCAGCAGCTGACTGGCCGGCTGCGATACTTGCGCTGCGTGGTGAGATCGTCGTCGTTGGAAGCGCAGGCGAACGAGTAATCAAGGCTGATGATTTCTTCGTTGACTTTTTTACTACGGCATTACAACCCGGCGAAATCATTCGTGAAATTCGAATCGAGAGTCCGAGGAATTCTGAAAATCAGGCATACCAGAAGGTCCCTCATCCGGCATCTGGTTTTGCTGTTGTTGGTGTGGCGGTCTCATTGCAACTTACAGGTGAATCAGTCTGCGAGTCAGCGGGGATTGGCATCACAGGTGTCGCTGCAAAACCGTACCGCGCCACTGCGGTTGAAGCCGCACTAACCGGTAAGCCGCTCGATGACCAAGCCATCACTCAAGCCGCCAGTCACGCATGTGATGGCATTGATGCCAACTCAGATTTATATGCCTCCGGCGATTATCGTATGCATCTCGCACGCATCCACACCGCTCGTGCAATACGAAGAGCATTGTGAAACTAGAGGCAACACACGACATCCAAGCCTCCCGGGAACGCGTATATCAGTGCCTAACTGATCCTGAAGTCTTGCAACGTTGCATTCCCGGCTGTGAACGCCTCGAAAAGACTGAGGAGAACGTGTTTGCGGCAACGCTCCGCGCCGGTGTCGGATCGATCAAAGGAGTGTTTACCGGAACGGTGAGGATGGAGGATATGCGCCCTCCCGAGCATTTCCGTCTCGTCGTCGACGGCAAGGGAACACCCGGGTTCGTGAAAGGTTCAGGGGATTTGGATCTCACAGGAACAGGCGAGACGACTACGGTGCACTACGTGGCAGAGGTTCAAGTTGGAGGCACAATCGCCAGTGTTGGTCAAAGGATGCTACAGGCCACTGCGAAGATGATGGCCTCTCAATTCTTCACGGCGCTGGAAGAGGAAGCGAAGGCGCGAAGCACGGACCCACCTCCCAAACACGGATTTTTTCGCACAGCCCTGAGGTGGTTCTCAGGGTGGCTGCGCCGGACATTCAAACAAAAATAGCGAGACTACGGCTTCACCTGCGCCATGAATGCTTCAATGTCGGCGATTTTTCGTGGCAACGCTTCCGTCATCCATTTCACACCATCGGCAGTGACAACCATATCATCCTCAATACGCACGCCGATGTTCTTGTATTTCTCAAAGGCTGGATGGATCGTTGCCTTGAACTTCTCCCACTCATCTTGTTTCCAACCAAACGGCATGTAATCCAACGCGTCAGGCCGGACGTAAATTCCTGGTTCATTGGTAAACACCGCGCCTGGCTCGAACTTTGCAGTACCACCAACATCGTGCACATTCATTCCGAGCCAATGCGAAGTCCCGTGCATAAACCAAATTCGATACTGGCTTGAATTGCGGTCCGTTATCAAACCCAGTTTCAGTAAACCATCTTTAATGACTTCCGTGCCCACGCGATTAACATCTGACAGGGAGGCTCCAGGCTTTGTTGCATTCGCGACAGCTTCCTGAGCGTCATAGACGATCTGATATACCTCGGCCTGCGCTGGAGAGAACTTTCCATTTACGGGAAAAGTGCGCGTGACATCGGCGCTATAGTGTTCGTATTCAGCTCCCACATCCATCAGCAAAAGCTCGCCAGGTTTTACAGGACCCTGTGATTCTTCGTAGTGCAGCGTAGTCGCATTCGGGCCACATCCTACAATCGACGGATATCCCCAATGATCAGCATTGCGGAGCTTGAAAGTGTAGGCAACTTGCGCATCAACTTCGTATTCCCATTTAGCAGTGCCGGCGATGGTCCACGCTCTCTCGTGCGCTTCGATTGTTATGTCGATGGCATGCTGCATCAGTCGCAACTCCATGGGGGATTTTCGCAATCGCATCTCATTGAAAATCGGAAACGCATTCTTCACCGAATAATTTCCGGCCCGAGTCGATTCGGCGGCAAATTGCTGTTCACGTACGTATTCCTTGCTCTCAGCAGCTCGAGGAACAAGCAGGTAAAGCTCCGCCTCATTCTTCGCACTTGCGTCAAACAAACCCTCAAATCCACTGGATGAGCCGGCGGCACTTTCCGGAAGCGACGTCATGAATATCTTGTCTTCTTTCGGCCGGTATGGCTGACGATTTCGAAGCGCCTTTACAAAAGGCTCGAACTCACTTGCTTCCCAAATTTCGCGCACCCCAGAAATCTGGTTCGCTTCCTGAGGACTGTACATGTGGCCGGTCCATGTTTCAGCCGCCGGATTTCGTCGCGGCAGAAATAGCAGCTCGGGAGTCTGCGAGTTGCCCGGCATGAGGACCAATGTCGCGCCTCTTTGTTTGAGGTTCGTTAGATAGTAAAGATTGTTTTCCTGCCGGTACTCATAATCGACGTCGTTTGCATAGACTCGTGGCTCAGTGCTGAAGAGGATCAAAATTGCCTTGTTGCCAATCTTCTGCGCAACCCTGGACCGCCGCTGGGCAAGCTCGGCCAAACGCTCTTTGTCCGTGAAGACCGGAGCCGGCGGCGCGACTCGCAAATAAGGAACATTCCGAGTGTCATTGGCAGCAGCCTGAGCAATCGGTTCATTCTTTAGCTGACTTAGGAGAAGCAGGCTAACAAGACCAATGATGGGAAATACGAATCGAAGGGTCCACGCGCGTTTCATTGGTTTTCTAATCCTTTGGTGATGTTTTCTTTCGTGTTCTTTAGTGTGATTTAGTGGATCGCCGCCATCCCTTGTGCCGCCAAACGTATCCACCAAATCAGACGAAAATTACGCGAAGGCTCAAGGCGTTCGATTGGGGTTCACCTTCTCACCTTTCTGAAAGACACGACGCTGGCCGTTTGGCCAGATCAAGACTCGACCACCGTCAGGCGTCGTAATCAACTGGCTTCCATTGGGAAAGTACCTGATTACCACGCCTCCGGGAAATCTTTTTATGCGAGGCCGGCGATTCGGCGGAGTTGACTGATCCGTATCGGGCTCTTCCGGTGGCTCTGGAACATTACCTTTTTTGTGCTCACCTTGCTCGTCAACTGTTACGTCTTCTTCGCGTTTAGTCGAAGATGACTCGCGCTTTTCAGTGTTCTTCGCTTTTGTTGTTTTC
>JBKPCC010000144.1:0-3520 GCA_046727215.1 Acidobacteriota bacterium | reverse complement strand
CTTCAGTCCTTCGCTTGCGCTAGGAGTGTTATGAGCACGGTGGCCCACATGTCGTCGGAGACCCCAAAAAGTCCTCAACGCATTTCTAAGCCGCCGGTAAACATAAGAAGAGGCGACACTTGCGAGTGTCGCCTCTATTGCCGAGCCAAGCGGGTGCCTAAGTTGTTTAGAATCAATAGTTTACACGGATTCTTGGGCCATCGGATATGCCGGAATCGCCGAGAATGCGGGCATTTTATCGGATCGTGCCCGCTTGCACCAGCAATAGTGCAATCTAAAGCGGAGTAGCGTTACTGACCTCCGCGCTGCGAATTAGGCTCCCGGCAAAAACGTAGTATTGGCCACTTGGGAATTTGCATGGCGCTGTTTGCAGTTCATTAATCCATACCGACACCAAGTCTCACCTCCGGACAAAAATCAGTAAAGTCCAAGTGCCTAGTAATTCTGACAGGGATCGCGCCATTGGTACGCGAATACAGTTGACATGGCGGCAAAAACCGAGTTCCGCCAGTGAGATGAAGCGAAGCGCAAAAGCACCGAGTTTAGGAAAAGACGCACATGAAACCGGAGGTTTGCGAAATCGCTGAAACGCAGTTGGGGCGGTTCATGTCGGTCTGAATCTAGATGAAAGTGAGGAGATGGCACCATGTCCGAAAAAGAAAATAAGACAGTTGACGACACTGTTAGCTCGAAAGGCCCGTCACTCAAGACCAGCGTGAGAGATCCGCTTGGTAGCACAATCGAGTTGATTTCGAGGGCGGTTCCGCCTGACGTGGATCGCCGTAGTTTCTTGATACGCAGCGCTGTGGGGGGTGCGGCCGCAGTGATGACGGGCAGCATCGTTTCGGCTCACGAGAGAATCGAGAAGGCCGTCGCCACGCTGCCGGTACTGCCGCAGCAATCTACACCGGCGCCGCCGCTGGATCCGAAGCTTAACGTGGTGCAGAAGGGTAAAGGGCCCGTTTTGACGACAGTGGATGAGTTCTACAAAGTAGGGCCGGGCCCTTCAAGCTCGCACACGATCGGCCCGATGCGTATCACCTACGATTTCTACCAGCGCTGCACCAAATTGCCGGCGGATAAACTCAACCGAGCGACCGCGCTCCAGGTCAACCTCTTTGGCAGCCTAAGCGCCACCGGTAAGGGCCACGGCACAGAACGGGCAGCATTAGCGGGACTGGTAGGAAAGGAGCCGGCAACCGTCGACCCGTTGTTTCTCGACAGCCTGCGAGACAAGCCTGACCAGGTGTTTCCGGTCAAGCTCGGCGACAAGACGATCAACGTTAGCCTGAAGGACATCGTTTACGATGCGACCAAGGGCGACTTCCACCACCCGAATACGATGACCGCGAAGCTTTTGGCCGGAAAGGAAGTGCTGCTCGAACAGGAGTACTACTCTGTCGGCGGCGGATTCATCGAATGGAAAGGGTATACACCCCCGAAGAAAAACCCGCCGAAGTATCCGTTTAGGACGATGAAAGAGCTTCGCGCTCACGCCGACAATAACAAGATCTCGATTGCAAAGGTGATGCTGGCCAACGAGATGTCGATCGCGGGCAGGACGGAAGCGGAGGTTTATGCTTTCGTCGACAAGATCATTAACGCAATGGTCGCGACGGTAAAGTCGGGGCTTTCGATGTCAGAGGATGATGTGCTGCCCGGCCCGATCAAACTACACAGCAAGGCAGCGACCGTTTACAAGCGCGCCATGGATGAGAAGTACCAGTCAGATCGAGGTATCGGTGTTCTATCGGCGTATGCGTTGGCGGCGTCGGAGGAGAACGGCCGTGGCCATCTCGTGATCACGGCTCCGACGGGCGGTTCCGCCGGCGTTATGCCGTCGCTGGTCTATGGGCTCGTTGAGGTCCGGAAGGTCGATATGCAGAAGGTCCGTGAGGGCATGCTCGCCGCTGCGGCGGTCGGCTATCTCTGCAAGCACCACGCGACGTTGTCGGCAGCCGAGGGCGGTTGTCAGGCGGAGATCGGCGTGGCGTCCTCGATGGCTGCCGCATTGGTTGCTACCGCGTACGATGCAGAATCGCGAGTGGTCGAGAATGCCGCGGAATCGGCATTAGAGCATCACCTGGGCATGACATGCGATCCGGTCGCCGGGTATGTGCAGGTCCCGTGCATTGAGCGCTGTGCATTCGGTGCGGTAAAGGCCTGGACGGCCTACGCGATCGCCAGCAACGAGATCGCTTCCAGACACCGCGTCGATTTCGACGCGACCGTGATGGCGCTGGCCGAAACCGCAAAGGACATGAACAGCAAGTACAAGGAAACCAGCGAAGCCGGATTGGCTCTCTCCGTAACGCTCTGCTGATTAGGCGGAGCTGCTATGGAACTCGAAGTGCCGTCTGTGCCCCAGGCTCATCGGAGTAACAAATCAGTCCAGCTCTGCTTCGCTACGCGCCGCCAATAGGTTCGGACAGACTTGTTACCCCATCTCGTTTCGAGGGTCCGACGCCGACGCGAGGAATCGGAGTCTCCCTGCCCCTGAGATGACTGTTGTCAGGACGTGACTCGAAGCTTGTTCAACCGTAGCTTCAGAGTAATCAGGTACGGTTGGGTAGAAGGAGGGTTTTTCATGTTGAGGCGGCGCGCATACGTCAGACTCTCGATCGCATTGGCGTACACGTCAGTGACGTTGTTCACCACTTCTGCCTATGGACAGTCTCCAGCCCAAGCAGCCAGCCCGAATAACGACGTTCCCGCGGCTCAGGGCCCCAGGTTAAGCAATCCGGAAAAAAAGGTCGTGGCTGAGGGACGCCGACCGGACGACCTGGAGAGCGATGTTGCGGCCGTGAAGGCCGAGAACGCCGCTGTTCGAGAACAGCTTCGCAAGATGGAGGAGCAACAGAAGGCCCTGCTGGAACTGGTCGAGCGGTTGGAGCAGCGGCTTGACGGCCATGAGATCGCGGATGTGTCGCCCACTGCGCAGCCGCCGGGCCCGGCGCAAGGAGCGGAGGCTTCATTGCCGGCGACGCCGGCACCGGAGGCGTCGGTGCCTTCGCCGTCCGTCTCCCCGGCTCAAGCGAAATCAATCGACGACGATCATTACCAGGATGGAATTGTTATCTGGAAAAATCCCGACGATTCGAGGGTGCCGTTCCTGCTGAAGTTCAACGTCAATACCCAGCTCCGATACCTCAACACGAGAAACAGCAAGGATACCTTCACCGACCATCTGGGCGTTGTCCGCGACGTGCATACACGCAACGATATAACCGTGAACCGCTCGATGTTCATCCTGGCCGGCTACATGTTCTCCCAGAAGCTGCAATATAGCCTCACCGTCTGGACTTCCGCCGGGGCAGCCTCGATCGTGGTGGCCGGGAACATTGGCTGGCGATTCAATAAAGCGCTCACGGTCACGGGGGGCTACACTGGCGTTCCAGGCAGCCGATCACTTGTTGGCACGTTCCCATTTTTTCAACCAATTGATAGGAGCATGGCGGACAACTTCTTTCGCCCCGGCTTTACCCAGGGCGTCTGGGCGAACGGAGAACCGGTAAAGGGT
>JBKPCC010000143.1:0-22758 GCA_046727215.1 Acidobacteriota bacterium | reverse complement strand
TGCATAACCAGTGCTGGAGGAGGTGCCGGAAACGTTGGCATCGAAAGGATAGGCTTCCAGAGTAGGTGCATGGGCCTGCTTGGCTGCCTTCACCGCTGCGGCGATCAGCGCTGAACTGACCCCGCGCCTACGATAACCCTTGCGGACGTACATACAGGATATGGACCATACGGGCTGATCGTCCACTGGCTTGAGCCTCCACTCATGGGGAAACCAAGTCAAGTCCTCGCGAGGTGTGAGCTGGCACCAGCCGACTGCCAACTCGCCGTCAAAAGCGAGTAGACCTGGCGGTGGGCCATGTTTGACGATTTCACGGAATGCGGCCTTGTTGTCTTGAGGCGGCCGTCTACGGTATGCGGCCCCAATCCTCCAGTACATGCACCAACAGCCGTGGCAGGCTCCGTCCTTGCCGAAAAGATCCTCGAGAGCAGGCCATAAATCAGGAGTTAGGGGAAGGACCTTCAGCTTCACGGAATTGCGCATCGCCGCTAAGTAGTGTTTATCTGTCTTCCGACTAAAAGCGGCTTCGGAATCGAAATACATCGCTCCGCTGAACAGATGTCAATCTTCTAACAGGTCGAAGCATCTCAACTCGTCGTACGCGAGCATGGCTCTTTCTAAATTGCTCCGGTCGGCACTTTTTCCGTGTACCCATTGGATCACCGGAACGTTTAGGTTTCTAAGTGCCAACTATCTGTAATCGCTCCAACAATCATCCCAGGTATAATTTCTGACACCGTGCGCTTCTTTTGATCATGACAGGTGATTAGGGTAGAACCCGAACGTCTATATTCCCCTGAGTTCGAGCGACTGATCGGGTCGCATGCGGCGGCGACCGGCTATGCGAAGCGAGTCAACAACACCAGCGCGGCAACGGCCAGGACGATCCCGGCCACCTCAAAGTAGTTCAGCGACTCTCGGAACATCACCACGCCTATCGCGGTTAGGAGCAGGATCATCGAGACGGAGTAGAGGACGCCGATGGTACCGAGTTTCAGGTGCCTCATCACGAACACCCAGCCGAACGCGGTCGAAGCGTAAAGCGCGAAGCCAAGATAAAACCATCCAGAACTAAGCGGCTGCTCGCGAGTGCTGGCGACTTTGAGAAAGTAGTCGCCTACCACGCCGATTACGCTGAAAGCGAATGTGACGAGAATCGCGAGCGTCGTTTTATCCATCGTCGGTTTACTACCTCGACAATCAAATCCAGCAACGATTTGTTCGGTCGCGACGCTGGCGTCCAACGATCATGTCGTAAATAACAATCTCACCAAAGACAGCCTAAGGACTCGCGTCCAAACGATTTGTTATCTGGCTGCGTGATTGTAGCTTAAGCTTGAATGTTTGCATTCAACTCTCTGCGCCAACCATTTTGTCACGCTTGCCAGCTCGCTTATCTCGACGAGAATATGACAGAAAGCTTCCTTTGCGGCTTTGCTCCTTTGCGTCGTAGCGTGTATTTCCAACCCTCGCTCCCCTGCAATTTCAGACGGTGGTTCTCTCACGCAAAGACGCCAAGGAGCCAAGACGCAAAGTTAGGCAAGCGCGCCGTCCGCTAAGATGCACTGTGGAGGCATTCATGTCACAAAGGTAATGATCAAGTCAGACAGTCTCTCAGGTGAGGAAGGGCGGTTTACCCCCGCTGAGTTTCGAATAGGTCAAGATTGCGTTTCAACAGAGGAGCCTCGATGAAGGCCTGAGCCAACGATTGTTATCTCGCTTGCTGATTGTAAGCATTTCCTCTTGAATGGCCCAGCTTGGCCTCTGTAACAAGTGGGAGTTACTGTTAGCGGTATCTACAAGGTTGACCGCTAACGCTAGGCGGGCCTATTTCGTGCTTCTTTCGGCAATCTCGCGATAGTAGGCTTGCAGGATGTAGAACGCTTTCTTTCGTTCACCGTTCTCGGAGATGAGACCCTTGCGATTGTAGCCGTCCTGGATACCCGGTAACTGCCGGTGAGGCGAGCGAAAGTCCTTCAATATCCACGGACTCATGCCACACAGGAACGGGATCTTCCGCAACGAAGCGATCTGGTGCCGGTAGATGTCTTCCTGATATTCCTCGGTCCATCGCTGATTCGCCGCACCGTGAAGACCCTGTTTTGCGTCGCCGCCAAATTCGCTCACGATCATTGGCTTGTTGTAAGCGGCGCTCCAGTTAGTCATATCAAGATCCGCAGGAACGCCTTCATACCAGCCTATATATTCGTTGATTCCATAGACGTCGAGATCCGCGATGATCGGATCATCAAAAACTTTCTGATGGGGTGCCGGAGTGCTCACCTGATTTGTGGCTGTGGTGATTAAGCGGGTCGCGTCGAGAGAACGCGCCGTCGTTATCAACTGATGAAGGAACGCACTCCGCTCAGGGGATTTCGGCGTTTCGTTGCTCACGGACCAAAAAATGATCGCCGCTCGATTGCGATCGCGCGTGATCATCTCAGTCAGTTGCCGCAATGCCCGGTCGAGTACCTGCTGGTTCTTAAAGTCAATGCCCTGGTAGACGGGGATCTCTGACCAAACCAGCAATCCAAGGCGATCGGCCATCCGCGTCATATGTTCATCGTAAGGATAATGAGCGAAGCGCACGAAGTTGCATCCAAGATCCTTCGCCCAGCTGAGCAGCGTGCGCGCGTCGTCGTCGCCGTGAGCGCGTCCGCTACGATTGGGAGCATCTTCATGTACCGATATACCGCGGAGAAACACCGGACGTCCGTTAAGCAGGATTTCAGTTCCGCGGGTCTCAATTGTCCGGAAGCCAATTTCTTCGCTGACCTGATCGGTATCCGTCGAGAGCTCCACCCGATAGAGTCGCGGGTTCTCTGGTGACCACAGCTGCAAGCTTTGGGCGTCCAGCATGAAATGAGCTACTCCGTCGCTACCGGTGATCGTTTCCGAAGAGACTTTGAGTTCCGGAATGCGGATGCGAACCTTCTGCGGTTCCGAAGCACCCGTCACGCGAACCCATCCCTCGATGCGATGCGCTGAACTCCGATCCAATTGGACCGAGTACTGTTCAATGAATTTTTGCGGTACCACGACCAACAGCACGTCCCGAGTGAGTCCACCGTAGTTGAACCAATCCGGCCTGAGCGATGGAATGTCGTCGGGGTGGCGTATGTTGTTTACGGAAATGATTACGAAGTTGTCCCCGTCATGCAGGAGCGAGGTCGCTTCGCAGTCGAATGAAGTGAAACCGCCTTCGTGTTCGCACAGCGGCTGACCGTTCACCCAAATCCGCGCCCTGTAATTCGCGGCGCCCAGGTAAAGAAAGGCCCGCGTGTTGGGTTCGGGGTGATATTGAAACGACTTCTGATACCAAACAGTACCCTCATAAAGCTGCAACTCGGGGCGTTGGAAATTCCAGTCGCCCGGGACCCGCAAGGTTGGTGAAGAAGCGAAATCGTATTCGACGAAGTCTCGGGTGCCGAAGGTCTTACCGTTTAAGTAAAAGCGGCGCTGCACTCCGCCATCGTGGGAATCAACAATATAGTGCCAGTCGCCGTTCAGCGAGATGGTCGGGCGTCCCGAGATGTTTTGCAGCAGTGGCGACGGGCTCTGGCCAAATGAAACTGACGCGCAAAACAGAACAAATGGAAGAACGAGTATCAGAGATGATTTGGTCGGCCAGAGCCGCGGTGATTTGAATCGGCGTTTGTTCATCCGTGTTTCAGCTTAATCACTATCTGATGGCGGTTGGCCGCTCAAGTCCAACGATTTTGTTCGACAGCGGTAGAATAGAACTGAGTCAATGAGTGCGCATAGCGGCCGAGGGTTTCGTCCCTAATGAAATCGAGGGCGTCGGCCTTCTGGTTAACTCGGCAACCCACCCGTTTGAGACTTGCCGAGCTTCGTACGTGTATGTCTGCTCGCGAGAAAAAGGTTCGCCGAAGCAAGGCCGGCCTTCGGTAACGCGCGACAGCGCAACGACCGCGACACCATCGCGCAAAGATATTTTTCGGACCACCAAATATTGTACGATGTGATCTTTTTTCGATTGTCGTAAATCACCAGCAGCCACCAGGGTGAAGCCAAGTCTGGATAATTTGGATGGGTCGACTAATTCAATGTTGTCAGAAGAGACCTGTCTAATGCTGGTGAAGTCCGGTACTGAATTTTGGTTCCGCAATTCAAGGTCAAGGACCGATTCGATTATCGCCGTCTTGTCGGTGTCGGAGAGTACGCCCGCCGACGTTTGCTGGCCGCGAGCAATCACTACACCCGCGAACAACAGAATTGAGATTACACAGAGTCTGGCCATTTTCCGTTCTAAACGCATGACGTCCGCGGCAGATCTCGCTCGTGCATTGAGCTGCCGCTTTGCAGCTCTTGAACGCGCGCACGCCACTTCGCTTCGTTCACACCGACGATAAGAAGCCACAGAGCCAGCAACAATTCGGCGATGGGGGCGATCCACAGATTAGGAAGCTGCGGCAACGCGAGGAAGAGCACGAAGCTGTTGATCCAGTAAGTCACGCCGGCAGCGATCATTAGTACGCCGAGAATCTTCGGAAAGAAAGTCGACCGAAGAATGAGGTAACCGACCAGTCCGCAGAACACGCCAAAGAACGTTAGACTCACGCTAAAGACATATCCGAAGAGCCTTATTGGACCGCGAGCCAGAGCTTGCAGTTCGTCTGGACCAAAAGCGGCGCGGTATTCCGGAAGGGTGAACGTGAATAAAGGCGTGATGTAGTTGAGCAGATTGACCGCCTCAATGGTAGTTGAGATCGTGATGAAGACTAGCGCAAGCAAGGCAAGGCGCCGGTTCACCGCCTTCAATAGCTCATATAAGATCAGGCCCATTGGCGGATTGCAGATGACGACGATCACGGCAGCACTGAAGCCCAATCGATAGAGCCGCTCATGCGCCAGGATGTTGCTCGCAGTCTGGGCCATGTCCCCGGGGATAATCAACTTGCCGCGAACATACAGGTAGGCAAATCCAGCGAACGCAATGATGATCACGTAGAACACGCTGCAACGCGCGCGAGCAAACGCGGATGTTCGGTGAAGGTCATGCGATTATGCCCATCCGACTGATGGAATCCCCCTTCACGGCAGTGAGGGGATCGTTCAAGTCCAAGCTATAATACCCGGCCTACAGAAGTTTACGCGCTTGCGAATGAACATCGAGTTTTCCAGCTCAAGATCGTTCGCAAGCGCGTAAACTTTTACTGCCGGATTCGCTTTTGTGCAAATCCGCGCTAATAATCGGATCGCCGCCGCTGTAAAAGTGAAATCGCCGAAATCGAAGGTTCGTCAATTACGCTCGAACCACTATTAGGCATTTTCGGCGAGCCATAAATTGGGATAATGAAGCACCAGGCCCGACCTATCGACTTCCAAATCAGTCGCAAACCTCCCGCTCTCATATCGGTATTTCAAAGCCCTGACTCGACGATACACTTGGGCCAGCGGCTCTAGTTTAAAAGTCGGAAACCTAAGCCACGCCGCACGCACGTCAGCCTTCTGGCCCACCGCAAGATTCAAGCGCCGGATCGGCAACGTGTTCGTCAATGGGCTGAAGTTAAGATCAAGGTCTCTACAACCAGCAACATCAGCACATTTCCTTTTGTTGAGCTGCCAATTACCGTCGGCGTCAACCGAAATATTAACGGTGATGGCCTCGGTTCCTATCCAGCCATCGATCTTTGCGGAAACAGTCTGCCAATGGTTATCGCACTTAACCAGATAATTAAGCCGGCATGGTTTACGATCATGCAGGAATACCGCAGTTCCCATTAGAGTCCAGCGCGACTTAATTAGAAACAGTCGAGCAGATTCATGTCCGGGCGTATCTAAGCGATGCCAAATGATTGTTCTGACGCGTAGGTTCATTGGTTCGTGTGTAATGCTTTTCATTTGGTCCTTGCCACAAATACATCGCCGCGTATGCGCGCCAAGGACGCCACTTTTCCGCACGCTCAGCGATTTCGCATCCATCATTTACTGAAAGCGCTCGCCTGATTCCTAAATCGGTAGACGGAAAGGCGTCGGGATCGCCCAGACGCATCATGATGTACTGCGCGGTCCATTCGCCTATGCCTGGAAGTTGTTTAAGCCGGGACTGCAATTCGTCAGGCTCCTGATGGGCGTCAAAACTTATTCGTCCCGAGGCTACAGCTTGCGCCAGGGCGCGAATAGTTTCGGCGCGCGCTTTCGGTAATCCGATGGGCGCGATATTCGCTGCGGCCAAATCTTCCGCTCGCGGAAACACATGAGTGAGCGGCGAGGCTTCGTTAACCTGTGTGCCGAAAGTCTGGACGAGACGACCTGCGAGCGTCCTGGCACCGGCGACGGAAACTTGTTGGCCAAGAATCGCACGAACAGCGAGCTCGAACCCATCCCAACAACCAGGAACGCGCAATCCCGCCAGCGCCTTGATGTGCCTGGCGAGCAGCGGATCGGACGAGAGATGCGCTGCAATCTCGCGTGGATCGGCCGCGAGATCGAACATGCGTCGCACACGATTGGTGATGTTGAAGAGCCAGCGCGATTCGGGAAAATCAATCTCCAGTCGAAGCGATGAGCAGTTGTCGTTTAGTGATGCGCGGAGAGTGCCTGCATAGCCGTTCAAGGCGATCGTGCGACGGTAGCAGTCGGATTCGACAGCCTCGACACCCGGAATCGCTCGACGCGCAAGAAACTCTAGTAATGCTTTCCAATTAAACGGCGGCCGAAAATTCAAATCGAAAATGTACTGGTCGCGTGAATCAATCGACTTAAAGCGTGCCAGCTTTCGAATTTGAGTCGGAGTGCGGTCATAAGTCTCCCGAAATTCGTTATTAAATCGGCGCACACTCCCGAAACCTGCGGCGATTGCGATCTGCCCAAACGGCAATTTTGTTTCGTCGATCAGTTTCTTCGCGAAATGTAGGCGCCTGGTTTTCATGATGGCTAACGGAGTGGCGCCAAGGTGACGCACGAAGAGGCGTCTCAATTGCCGACTGCCAATGCCCAGGCGGATCGCGAGTCGTTCGACACTTTCATTTTCAAGGCCGCCTTCGCTAATAAGACGAAGCGCCCTCGCAACAGTTGCTGAAGTGCCGGACCACGCTGGAGTACCCGGCGCGGATTCAGGGCGACAACGCAGGCAGGGACGATAACCGGCTTCGGCGGCGGCTGCCGCGGTCGGAAAGTAGCGAACGTTCTTTTCTTTGGCGGCGCGAACCGGGCAAACAGGCCGGCAGTAGATATGCGTGCTGCGCACGCCGATGAAGAATCGACCATCAAAGCGGGCGTCGCGAGTAAGACGCGCTTGCGAACAGATACGGGGGTCGAGATCCATGGCTATCTCTACTGGAACGATTAATAAGATACACCAGTCGCACGAAAGGGTTGGATGTTTTCGGACATGATAACTATTGGATCATTGGTGACCATTTCGCTTGGCCACGCAGCTAATGAAAGGGCTGAGGCTTCTTGGGAAGTAAAGCAGGTCAGTACCACGGCACGCTGAGAGGCTCTTACTGTGTCAAAACTCCGATCGTTGTGGCATGAGGTCCAGAACCGCAGCGCGGTAGCGTCAGGTGCACGGTGCGCCATAGATTCAAGCAACGACCGCATCCCACAAGCTCCAATGTTGAGGTTACCGCAGCACCCCCCGACGCTACCGCGCTACGGTTCTGACCTCATGACACAACGATCTCGCTTTTGACGCAGCGTCGGCAGCGGGTAAATGACCTGCTTACACGTCAAATTGCGCATCGACTACTCTTCCTGTTCTACTGGCTTTCACGTCCCCTATTCAAGCAAGCTCGCCATGCCACGCTGTTGTCGAAGCGCTTGCTTGACGTTTAGCGGAAGCGCGATTGCTGCTCGCTTCGTTGGTGGTGTCGAATTTCTCACAATGTCATCGTCGTCGACGGGAACAGCAACAAACGCAGTGATCTTTCCAGTAGCCGAATTAAATGCTCTTCCAGTGATCTGGCCGCGATCATTGATATCCTGCGCATTGATGATGACCCCATTAAACCCGGGAGCAATGAGGTCATTGAGATTCTTCAAGACATTGTTTTGCCACAAGAACCCCTGACAGGCGCCACTGACATCGCAGGACGAGCCAACAACCTGCCCACGTTCATTGACACCATTGGCTTGACTGAAAACATGACCTGGGAGCGGATCGATTCGTTTGATGCCGCCCGTTCCCGTCCAAATAAATGCGCGGAGAAAATCGCCGTCGAGATCGTTCGACTGTGTAGCTCCAAAGCCGACAACAACACCTTGCTGATTAATTGCCATCGGTGTGATCCACAATTCCGCACCAATGTTGCCGAGGTCAATGACCTTGTCATCATCCCAAAGTACAGCGTGCTTCGCCGTGTATCTGCCAACTGCCTGATCGCAGATCCCGGAGATTCCGACAATTTGCCCTCGATTATTAATCGCCGTGGCCGCTCCGCTTGTGTCACCCGCAATCAGAGGAAGTTCCTGCACGTGATTAATCGCTGGACCCCACGTAACAGGACGGAACTGAAGGACCTGCGGCGCGACGCAAGTTGGATCATGCACGCCGTTCTCGGCCCAACCGACTACGCGACCTGTGTTGTTGGAACCTGTTGCGAAACTGTTGTTGCCGCCCGGCAAAGGCGCTAGCGCCCTCATCGCATTGTTCTCCCACACAAAACCTAAACACGTGTAGCCTGACTGCCCGCCAAAAAATGCTGAGCAGCTCCATCTTTCTCCGTTCGGCTCTGGTGTGTTGGTTTGCGAAATTCCCGAGATGATTCCAATGTTGTTCTTCACCGGCCAGGCAACATTGCTGTTCCTGTCTGGTCCACCTAAGGTACCTAGGTCGAGTATCGAGCCACCGCGCCACAGCACCGCGTGTCGTTTCGCGTTCCCCGCAAAAAGAGAAAAGCCGGCGATCCAGCTTCGGTCATTAACGCTATTGCCTCTGCTGTTTCCACCGAGGTCATCGAGGTAAGTGACCTGATACTGCTGCGCTTTCGCTGTCTGCGCAGCCGCAGCCATTGCAAATGCTAAGAACAATAGACTGGCTTTTGTAATCACGTTCGAGCTTGGTTTAAGACTTCGCACTCGTTGCATTTTGATCAATTCCCCCCTCGCGTAAATTCGGATAAGCGAAGATACACGAATAGTGCGTGCGTGCTTGGACGTTTCCGGACGTGAAAACTGCTTAGCGTTGTGGTTTCTGGACGTTTTCGGACGTGGTAATTGACTTTCGATTGCTTACGAATCCAACGCGTCGTTATAGTCAAGGAAACGAACGCGAAGCGATCGGTAAAAGCGATGAATACCTACAGGTTGATTTTGATCGTGCTGGTCGGTTGGATGATCGTAGGAAAGGTCCGCGCGACAGCCGTCCGCGTGCAACACGACCAGAAGCGTTGCTCCGCTCCTGAATATCATCAATTCGATTTCTGGATCGGAAGATGGGATACGTTCGAAACGAATGACTCTACGAAAGTCATCGCACGCAATCGCGTCCAAAGCATGGTGGGCGGCTGTGCGATTCGCGAAGTTTATGAACAGGGAGACGGCTTAGTAGGAGAGAGTTTCTCTATTTACGATGCAAAGCGCCGCGTTTGGCATCAGAGTTGGGTTACGAACCGTGGGCAGCTCCTCGTACTCGAAGGCAGGTTTCTTGATGGCAAGATGATCTTGACCGGGAATGATTACACCAATGACGGCCGGCCAAGACTGCTACGCGGGATCTGGCAACGCGCGTCAGACGGTGTTCGCGAAACTGCGGAAACATCGTCCGATGGCGGAAAGACCTGGACGCCACTCTTCGACATTGTCTTTCGTCCAGCAAGCAAGCCCTGAACGTCACAAGGTAAATCTGCCATCCTGGCATGCTTGTCGTCGAATTTCGTGACTGTTCGTGTTTGAACCGACGAAAGGTGCAGGCTTTATGTCCCGATTTGAAGAAACTCAACAATCAATTTCGGCCTAGTGGCTTCTTTTGGTGAGTGAAGAGTTGATGCAGCAGCTTGAACATACGAATGGCTTGTAACTTCGCCATTTAAGAACGCTATCGCCAAACCGGAAAGTGATATGATTCGATAATAACGCCCGACGTGGAGCGCCTTCGTGCAAACCTATAGACTTGGTGACACAATCCGATTGGAACTCAAGCTGCGCGACAAGAGCGGCATTGGCTTCGTCGCTGCCTTGTTTAATCGATGTCACACTGATGTACACCCGGCAAGTGGAATCCTCTTGCTGATCGGCGATGGCGGAGGCAAGACGGAGCCTTTAGTGGAGTTGAAAACAGAGGTAACTCACGACAGCATACCTGGCGAATACAAATGTGAATATGTACAGCTTCAGGATACCCTGGGAAACCACATCTTCCATTACCCTGATATTCACTTCAAGATTCAAGGTATTCCAGGCGATCACGAAGGGCCAGAGCTTTTAGGTTGGCGCTTTAAAACTGAATGAACTATCACCGCCAGTCATCAATGAGATAGACGCCAGGCCGGTTGTAACCAGCCTCGTTCGGCTTACTCATCACAACTCCTTGTATGTCGGTACGAAACCCGCGCGCGAGCATTTGCCGGTAAGCTTCGTGCCGGGCGGTGTTCACTCCACCAACAAGTCGCGAAAGACTCCGTGAGGACGCCATCTCTTCGCACGCATCGATCAAGCGGCTGAAATCTTGCTCTGCCGAAGGACCAGGACGCGCCGCAGCAAACTTGATGTAGCACGTGCCGCTTCCAGCTTCCGTCCCTGGCCCAGTGTGACAAACAGCCATCCCTGCCAGACTTTCCCTGTCCCACAATAAAATTGTATCGCCTAACTCTTGACTAGCGACGGCGCGGATTTCAGACTCGACATCAAGGCCTTCATATATTTTATTGGTAAGGTCGCGGCACTCATTTAACACATCTCGCTCACTCTCCGGGACTTCAGAAAATGTCGTCCACCCGGATGTGTGTTCTCTGCGCTCAATTGGTTTGGACATGATTGCGGTCAGGAAGCGCGGCAAGAATCCGAACTTTTGATAAAGGCCGACATGCTTCGCGCTTTGAGGGAAAGTAAAGAGCCCTGCGTGCTTCGTCCCCCATTTATTGAAAAGCTCCATGATCGGTTCCATTAAACGCTTGCCCACTCCGCGATCCCAGAAATCGGGGCGAATGGTTAACGGACCGAAGAAGCCGACGCTCCCCCAGTTGGTGGCAAAATTTGAACCGACAAGTTCACCGTTAACTTCGGCAGCAAAAGCGGCGGTTGGATGTGCGACCCATCGTGTTCGGACGTAGTTGGCGTCGCCCATGAAAGTCGTCGGTTCCGGCAACCCGATGAAGGTGCCGAACGCGAGTCGCATAATGTAGTCAGCAGTAGGAAGGTCAGTCTCTTTAAGAGGGCGTACAGTGATGTCTTGTTTCATTATCCCTTAAGCCTTGACTTTAACTCTCGGACGCGATCGGTTGGCCAACTCGTACGAGATTGCCATTCGGATCACTGAAAGCAAACTCGCGCATGCCCCAGGGCCTATTCTCAAGCGGCGCCAAGCGTGGAGTCCCGGAGCTGGGCAAACCCGCGGCACGACACTCTGCGTACAGCGCGTCGACATCTTCCACGTGCCAGTAACACTGTCCATAATTCGTGGACGGTGAGATTTTGTCGAACGCAAAGAAATGCATCCTGAGGTCGCCACGAACGAGAATGGCGTAACCGCCAAACGTTTGCGGCCACCAGCCACGTGTTTCAAAGCCTAGTCGCTCGTAAAAGGCTCGCGTTTCAGTGAGATCGCGAGCGGGAAGAATTGGGATCGCTATACCTGGTTGCATGTTACCCTCACTCTGCGGCGCCACTATCACATTATCCCTAAGCTCGCCACCCAGTTGCGTTGTTCTGGTGTGTCCGGAACGGAACAGCCTCTCGCACTTTCAATCCGGTGAAACGCGTCATCGACACTGAAACCACTCAGCATTAGAACGCACGCTGCAACGACTGAAGCTCTGCCTATGCCGGCACGACAATGTATGGCGACGTTTTTGCCGCTTCTAAGATGGTTACAAATCGATTCCGCGAATTTTAGCGTATCTTGAGTTGAAGATGGGACCTTACCATCGGTAATAGGAAATGACAAAAACGATATGCCATTGGCCTCGCACAGGGCTTCTTCTTCCGCAAGCTCAAGTGCTTCGATCTCTTGCCTTTCGAGCAATGACACAACTAAGCCGACGCCACATTCTTTCAACGAACGGATTTCTTCTACCAACCAATCGCCACCGCGAGGACACGGCATTGTTGTCAATCGACCGTTCTCCACTTTGTTGATCCAATGAACTCGCGTTTGCATGAACTCCACCAAGTCACAAGCACGGGAGCGGTAGCACCGGATCCAGTTGATGTGATCTCGTCCCCCTACAAATCTTGAGACCGGGTCGCTACCGCTCCCCGTACTGACCCATTGGCAAAAGCTGATCGTGGAATCGCGCGTTGCGTTTAGACTGATTGGCCAGGACGAGCATAGCTAACCGTCAGCATTTCCCATTGGTGTCCGTCCGGTTCGTTCCAATAAACACCTCGCCCGCCACAGTAGCGATTGATCTGCGAATCCTGTGGGCCACGGACCTCGCTGCGATACCTGATGCCGGCAGCCTTGATGCGTCCAAGAATTGCGTCAAACTCCTCGTCCGAGACACGGAAACAGAAGTGATAAATTGGGAACGCCTCGTTTGTATCGATGAAATCAAGCGTCAGGCCATCGTTTACGTAGACGGCCGCAAACGGACCCATGCCGGCTGCGGCCCATTCGACACCAAGCAGTTCGCCGAGCAATTTAGATGCAGCGACTTTGTCGCGCGACGGAACAATGGTGTGATCAAGATAGACTGTCATAAGGTCACGATCCAGAACGTCATTTGGTTGACGCGGCGCGAATCAATCGGCAAGGGCATTTCCCAATCCCCAATAGTTTCCCAACTCAATAGAGACTGTTTCTGGGATTCTGGCTTGCTCGCCTTCGGTTGTGAGTGACGCATGTAGTAATCGTGGATGTAATCTTTCATCCCGACCTGCCAAAAGCCCATGCCGTGACTGTTGGCCTCAGCTTTCGCTCGCTCGCTGGTCCATCCATCATTCACAATTCGATAGATCGCGATTATTGTGCCTGTTCGATCAGCGCCGCGCTTGCAATGAACAAAGACTGGCTGATTTTCCGGCGCCGCAATGAGGGCCAGCACTCGATCAACTTTTTCATCCGATGGTCGACCAAAATTGTCCAAAGGTATGTTGAAGTATTGTAAGCCGGCCGCGGCTGCTTCTTTCTCTTCAGCGCGCGCCCGCTCATCATCATCCCGCAAGTTGATTACTGTTTTGATACCCAGCTGCGCGAGCTTTTGAATGCCCTCTTTATTAGGTTGTGCCCCGCGATAGAGATTCTCATTGACCTTGTCGAGGTTCGGCAGCCCCTCATATTTGGGTTGAACTTGAGCGATTCCGATCGCTGAAAGGCACGCGAAGACAGCGACAACCGCAAAGACCTGATTGATTCTTTTCCTCATGATTAAACAATGTCCGGTTGATTCCAAATCCGCCTAAGCTGCGCTTTTCGATCAGGAAAAACGCGATGCTAACGCGGTTTCTGGCATTTCACCAGTAGGTTATTGTGCGGCGGGTCACGTGTGCCGGAATGGATCGCAGGAACTCGGCATTGCAATTTGACACTCTTGAGACAAGCTCCTTTGTCCAGTTACCATGTTCATCATACTCCCGCGCGAAGACAGCCTTGCTCCCTCTTGCTCCGTCCTCTTTGTAGCTCGTCTCTTCAGATTTGTTTCCGGCTCCGTCGTACCCGAATGTTTGGCGGCTGGCTTCTATGCCCATCATCGTGAGCTTCGACTCGATTAATCTTCCTTCCAGATCGTACACGTGGTGTGCTTAGACATCACCGTTCCCGGCGAGAACAGCCGTGCAATTTGCGCTGCCAACTCTGCTTTCTGTTCTTCAGTGCGAGGCATTTCTTGGGTCGAGCATGACGCGGATGCGCACGTACTGAACGGGACAAGATCGCCGGCATATTGCGTCTCTTCGAGCGGGTTGCCTCGTACGTCGCGGACGACCTCTAACCGGCTGATGAGAGACGAAGTCGCACAACGTCGAGTCAAGTGAGAAAGTCTCTCGTCATGAAGAAGCCGTTTACCCCGCTGACGTTCGTTATCTGGTCTTTTTCGAATCCGTTGACGCGCGACGCACATCAATGCTCGACACTGTTTGGCATCGTTTTACCAGACTCGTTGGTCCACTCTGTTCCTCGAACGACAACCTCCACCTCTGAAAAGTGAGCTCGATCCGTAGTATTACACCATTAGGCAGATAGCTAAGAATCTTCACGGTGAGGTTGACGCTCGCTGCTGCTGGAAACGCTATGGTCTCCTTTTTCGTTTACGGCGACGCCCGCAAGACAGTGATGCTGGTCCAACCGTCTCTGACCGGCCGGAGTTAATGTGACCGGGGGAATCAGGTCAGGAGTTCACCTTTGAGACGAGTCTTCGGAATTTTGATAACCCTTGGCATGGTATGTACCGGCGTGCGAGCAGATTCTATAACACTGACGAAGCTCGCTCCGGAACAGACCAGTTTTCAAGGCCGTCGAGAGGTGCGACCGCAATCCCTTTTCTCACAAGTTCCAACGCCGGCTAATAAGGCAAAATCTACCACCAACCCTTTTAGTGAAATGTTATCTGGTTCCAACTTCCGTGAGTCCTCGGGGATTCTCCCTTCACGCATTAGTCCGGGTGACGTTCAGGCTGTCATATGCGATTGCGGTGATTTAGACCAGGTTGCGGGTGGTTTCCCCAAATGGCCATTCCTTTTTCTAGGAGTCATTCCTTTAGTCTTCATCATCAATGGTAGTCCAGAAGCGCCCGTACCTCCGCTTGTTCCTCCAGTGCTGGTACCGCCTACGGAGACGCCGCATGTGGAAGTAACACCGCAAGTTCCAGAACCTGATTCGCTTGTCTTGTTAGTGACTGGTCTAACAGGAATTGCGTTCGCTTTGCGGCGGAACCGAAAACCAACGACTCGATCACTCAGGACGAATCTGCGCTAACAATGATCGACTTCTACCGAAATCCCACGGTTTTGCGGATGCGCCGTAAGTTACTTTTAGCTTGGCTGGTGTTGTTTGTTTTCATTCCAGCAACGGCCGAAGCAAAGAAAACTCAACCGGCGAATTACGGTACGATCAAGATTCAATCGAATCCGCCCAACCTGCCATTGGAACTCGACGGCAAGTCATACGGCGCAACTACCAGCGAATATACCGCTATCAATTTATTGGCTGGAATTCACACAATCACTATTACTCTCCCTGACGGAAATGTGTGGCAGCGTGAGGTCGAGTTGCGAGCGGGACGAGTCAAATGCATTTCGATCAAATATCGCCCGGCAATAGTAGTTGCCATGGCCCCTTGTCCTTTCCCGGTAAAACTTTTCGGGCCCGCACAAGTATCGGAAGGACAGATCATTAGTTTTAGCACTGAAGCTTCGTATGCTGGGGCCTCCTCGTTACATTACACGTGGACCTTAAGTCCGGCGAATGCCCGAATTCTGAGCGGTGACGGCACAAACAAAATCGAGGTCGACACTACCGGTTTAGCTGCCCAACGAATCACCGCCACCCTGCGTGTGGACGATGGGTCAGGCGACGCAGGATGCAGCCAGGTTCGAGAGGTGTCAACCCTCGTCTCTGCAGTTGAAAAGCAGCCGCCGTCAGCAAAACAGTTTGACACTTGTTGCAGTTGCTCTTACGACGACCAGAAAGCTCGACTAGATAATTTTGCAATAGAACTTCAAAACGATCCTTCCGCGACCGCCTACATTGTGGCCTATACCAGACCGTCACGTCGCGGGGCCAAGGACGATTTGTTATTGACGCGGAGCCGCGATTACCTGGTGACGCATCGAGGATTCGACGCCTCACGCATTGTGCTGATTAATGGTGGTTATCGCGACTATGAATGTCTTGAGCTTTGGGTCGTTCCACGTGGGGCGAAGCCGCCAAGGCCGGCGCCGAATTTTTGAGGGTTAATCGAGCCCGCAAGGCAAAGGCGCCAGGTGAAATGATGTCAATACACTTAAGACTACTTTTCATCACATTTTTGGTTCCCTCGGCCTTTCTTTGTGTTTATTCTCGGCCTTCATCTATCTATGCGCAAAAACCGCGAGTACAGACGGCCGAGTACACTGCTCCATCACTTAGTATAAAAGCAGATCGCAATGTTGTTCTTGCTTGTCAAGGCGAAACAAAACCCATTGTTGTGAGTCTCACTGCAAATGCCGGGTTGCCGCAGGCTGTCTTCGCACGGTATCGCTGGACCACGGATGCGGGACACATTGACGGAACCGGGCCGAACGTGAACTGGGATTTGTCCGGCGTCTCGCCAGGTCGTTATCAGGTCTCGGTTGAAAGTGAGACCGGCAGCGAAGGTCGAACCTGCCAGGCGTTTTCCTCTATGTCGGTACTGATCGAGTGTCCACCGGTTCAACCCTCGATTTGCCCGACCGTATCGATCATAGGGCCACCGGAGATTGCACCTGGACAACCTGTCACACTTGTTTCCGTGCTCACTTCGAACTCAAGCGCTGTTGTACCCGTTTATAGCTGGCAGGTCTCGGCTGGAAAGATTTTTGAGGGTCAAGGGACCAATTCAATCAAAGTTGATACAAGTGATTTGGGAGGACAGATAATAACCGCGAAGCTTTCGCTCACAGGTTATGGTGTTGATTGCTCCGCCACAGCATCTGTCGAAGTTCCCGTGGTCCAAACGTGTCGCCGCTTCGATGAATATCCTGCTATCACTCGAAACGATGAAAAAGCGCGGCTGGATAACTTCGCAATCGAGATGCAGCGTGATCCGTCAGCGATTGGATACGTGGTCATTTATCCAGGTCGACGGGAAGATGTAAAACAAATCCGAACCCGGTCGGAAGCCATCCTGGACTATTTAGTAAACTCGCGCAGAATTGATGCCGAACGAATTGTAACCCGCGCTGGTCCATTGCGTGATCGGCTTACATTCGAACTTTGGAGTTGTCCAAAAGGCACTGAACCACACTGATCTCAATAGACCATGTCCCTCATTACGCGAACTTCTGTTTCGCAGGTACAGCTGGTCCAATGTTTTAGTTGCACGCGCCTCGAGTGGAACAGAAGTCCTATTATTCCTTTTATGGTCTGTACAGGAGTTTCACATGTTTGCCATCAGGATTTATCTCACAGTTATAACGCTGGCATTTCTGATATCTGCGACTCTGACCAATCGTCTAGGAATTCTCGGAGCGATCGTTGGAGTTTGTTCCCTGTTATATCTGATTCTCGATACGAGAGAAGAGTTACAGCAGTTGAAGGTATTGGAAAAGGAAATTTCAGCTTTTTGCGCCGATGATTCCAATTCACTCCTGTGAATTTGATGAGCTCCGATTTTACTGCCATTAATCTCATTTCCAGCTTGGCTATTTCTCTAATATTGCATGAGATTGGCCATGTTTTCGCCGCCCACCTGTGCCGAGTTTCCGTGAACCAAGTCGGCCTGGGCTGCGGTCCAAAGCTACTAACCATCAATATCCGCGGTGTTGACTATCAGCTTCGTTTGCTGCCGATAGGAGCCTATATCCGAATGGATATGGCAGGCTTACAAACTCGGCCGTTGGCTCAACAATTGGTGGTGTTACTCGCAGGGATCGTCGTGAATCTCATTCTAGGAGTGCTCGCGTGGGGTTCTTTCTTCGGCACCCTGAATATGGCTCTTGCGTTCACGAACCTCTTGCCTGTCTACCAACAAGATGGATGGAAAATGGGAATCGTTATTTGCCGCCACGTATTTGGCCGCACAAGCGCCACGGTTGAGTGGTCGTTCACAATCGTCTCGGCCTTGATCGGGCTCGCCATATTCGCCCGAGCTGTTACTGTTTGAACGCCACAAGAAGGATTACCGCCCATGACTGGCCCTACTCATCCTGATCTTCTAAGAACTTCACAAAGTCTCCGCCAAATTGCGGATTTTGTGGATTCTGCTGCTCGTTAACCCTTTACTTTTAGAAGAGCAGTAAGCTCACTACCGATAGTAAAGGGCTCTTAGAAGCCCGCCCCAGATTTTACATTTCGGAGTTGTTTCACAATATGTCCGCTAGCCCCCGTCCTAGCCACGAGCGCTGGTCTCTAAGCTCAACTTTCCATAAACAAGCCAGCAAATCCTTAAGGCGAGAAGCCTCAGTTGAGGAATTGGATCGATCACCAAAGCTGATTGGTGAATCCCAACTCATGAAGCAATTGTTTGCGGTCATTGATCGCGTTGCGCTGACTGATTGCTCCGTTCTTCTGACAGGCGCAACCGGAACGGGTAAGGAGCTCGTGGCACGCGCCATTCACGAAAAGAGCCCCCGGCGCAATGGACCATTTGTCGATATCAACTGCTCTGCGATTCCGGAAACGTTGATCGAAGCAGAACTGTTTGGTCATCAGCGAGGCACTTTCACGGGAGCTCATGAGAACCGTTGCGGTTTATTTGAGCAGGCCGCTGGAGGCACCATTTTTCTTGATGAGGTGGATGCGCTTAATCTACCAGCACAAGTGAAATTGCTGCGCGTGCTCCAGGAGCGAACTGTCCGGCGCATTGGAGCGAGAGCAAACATCGCTATTGATGTCAGAATCATCTCCGCCACAAACTCTGATCTCGCGCAGGCGGTCGCTTCCAATCGATTTCGAGCTGACCTTTATTACAGGCTCAAAGTTTTACCAATACATTTACCGGAACTGTGCTCTCGCGGTGACGACGTTCGTTTGCTCATCGAGCATTTCTTAAAGCTCAAAGGTCAACGCTATGGAAATCCCCCGTCACGCTTCACTCCAGACGCGCTGCGACTGTTGGCTGAATATCCATGGCCCGGAAATGTGCGAGAGTTAGAAAACACGGTTGAGTACGCACTGACCGTTGGCAAAGGAGAAGTCCTCAGCATTGATAGTCTGCCTCTGGAAATCACTCAAAGTCGCGCGCAGCACAACTCTCTCGATATCAAGGACCTCCTCCAAGCTTACATGACTGACAGCGTACCCCTGGCAGAAATTGAAAAAAGGTACATCCTTTCGGTGTTGCAACATTTCGGCGGTAATCAGGTACGCGCGGCGGCCGCGCTCGGAATTGACCGCAGTAAGCTGTACAGACGTTTGAGACTGTACGGCGTTCGAGCGGTGAAATTCTTGCAGGAAGAGTACACTCGATAGTTGCAGCTGCCTTCGATCGGGAATTCATTTATCTCACAACGCAGCGATCGTGGACGCGGGGCCACCGAAGAAGCAGTAGTCGCAGAGGCGGTAGCGGTTGCCATTCATATCATTAATCGGGAACGGCAGGTCATCGAGTACCTCGTCGTTGCTGGCATACCGCGAACGATGCTTCACATTCTGGCAAGGTTTGTCGGTGCGGTGGAATTTTGACCAGCGCTCCACGACACTGTCGCCGGTGTACAACCACTGTTCTGCCCTTCCGTCGTACTTGATCTGCGGGTTCTTCACGTAGTAACGCCAGCGCACAAATGCTCCGTCATCCAGCCCCGCCAGCACGTCCAGCCGAATAGTCTCGTTGAGCAGCTCATTAGTAAAAGGGCCTAACACTCGATAAACACGGCAGACAACAGCGAACCGATCTACCTGTGGTCCAATTCCTCCCGGCGAAAATTCGAGCCTTAACCTGTTCCGAGCTGGACCATCGTCGTTGAGCAGAACCGTACCCGACCCTAGATCAACCACATCCCACCTAACGCGCAGAAACGGATCGCCCTCCAGCGCGTCGAAAGGCAGCTGAACCTCATAGCGAACCTGGCGACCCACAAAATTTCGTGGGATCGACTTGATTCCACTAAGTTTTGCATCCGGCTTTTCAAACCTGGAGCTGATGCCGATAAAGATGCCGGATGTGTGTATTTCGAATTGCTCGATCTTGAAACGAGTGGGTGGATCGCCAAAGCGGCGAACGCGCGGTGTAACACCATCGGTATTAAGGTCGGCACTCGAGATGCCGCCGGTTATGTTGCGCACTATCTGTGAAATGAACGACTCAACCGCGAACGGCAAAAATCCTAAGGTCACAACTCCGCCTATGGCCTCAACGACGATGACCCAGTCCGAACGGTCGATGTCCACGTGCGGGTCAGCGGGAACGAATGAGATAGCAAGCCACGAGCGCGCTTTAACAACCATCGTCTTTTTGGACATTGGGATGAATGCGCCCGGGCGACTGAAGGTCATTCTCGGAACAGCTGCCAGCGAAAAGTTGGCCGCGCCTCCGGTCATGCTTGCTCGGCCGTGGACCCGAAAGCGTCCTTCTTCGCAAGTGATATCGAGAAATTCCAGCGTGGCGCCGTACTGGTCAATCTGATCCTGAACCATTTGTTCCGCATTCGGCATCATTGGCTTAATCGCATCAGGGTTGACTGCAACGGCAACATCGTTTGAACCGGCGAAATCAGCAAGAACCGAGCGGTCGCCGTTCGTCGCAAATACACCATTGTCGATATTGAACCCGAGCATGAGCGCCTGGTCCACGCACTGAACATCAATGGTAGTGAATGAAACACCGCCGAATGGACCGAGATAACTAAAATCGATGATTGGAAATGAAAGACTGCCGATAGCGTCACGCAGCCATGTTTGCAGATCGCTCTTGAAAACGTCGCCGTGAAGAAAAGTATCGGCCGCAGCTGAGAACGGCGTGCCGCTGAGCACATCGAACTGCCACCCGATTACCCGATACTGGTCCTTCTTCGTGGAGAGTAAGACGATGGTGCCGACAGAGGCCGCCGTCGGAGTAATCAACAGATCCGCTTGCCACTGAATAGTTCTCGTCTCAACAGGAAAAGGAAACGGATTCGTGCGGACGCTTATCGTTCCCCAACCGTTTAGTCGCAAGATCCCATCCACACGATCGTAGGAAACGAATCTCGCATGGGGCGGTCCGATAAAGAAGTTCGCGGTAACGGACGGCGAAGGTGTGTGTTGAGCTGACTTGAAAAACGAATGGGCGATCTGGCCCGCGTGCCACGCGTTCAGGAGCGCGTCGTCAAACACCTGTTGGCGGATTGTGACCGCTGCCGCATAACCCGCATGGTTGGGCATGAGAGGAACCTTAGGAAAAGCGAGGGATAAGAAGGAGATGGTGACTCTGGTGCACCAGAGAACCTGAATGGAACAGCGCGCATTTAGCGAGCAAACCCTTCAAGAATCTTTCGCACGTTCAAAAGAGACGTGACATCCAAATCCAGAAATCCCTCGCCGGCGCGAGATTGTAGCACCGGGCTGGACAGCGCTCAACAACTCGGCTCGCCGGTCTCCTGATCGCGAATTCAATTTGGAAATGCAACATGCATTGAGGCGTTCCACAAAAACCGGAAATCCCACCAACGCAGTTGTTGGATGGGTTCAGCCTCGATTACTCTCGCGAACGCATCTTCCATTGCCACAGTCCGCCCCTCACTTCTACGGGTAAGCGATGGCCTAATTGCCGCGCCAACATCACCAGCTGTCCTCGATGGTGCGCCTCGTGGGCCACGAAGTAGCTGAGAAAATGGACCAGATCTGTTGGGAAGTTCTGCCACGCTGCTGGCGGCACCGAGCCACCTCGAGCTACCCCCAGGCGGATCAATTCGATCATCCCACGACTGCTGCGTTCAAGTGCGCGCGACAACTCTGACGACCGAACTGTGCGGCCATCGACAGTTTTGGGAACCACAACGCCATGGCGCGCACCCAGCATCTTGATCCACACGCACCTGGCATTGTGAATGTGCGCTGCGATCATCCGAACGGTGCGACGAGGAACACCGGGAACACTCTTGGACCACAACTCTTGAGGCAGGTTCTCGATGAGATAGATCGTTACGCGGTTGTTTGTGCGCCACGCATTGATTAATGCCTGGCCGTCTTCGGAATCTCTCGGCATATTCTTCGTCTCGCTAATTCGATTGCCGACTTCCCTCCGGTAATTCACGTGGCCATGCTTCTGGTCTAAAGGGCCGATTCAGCGCGGAGTACACCTGCCGCCACCGCTGCTCGACCTCTCTCGAATGCAGAAACGGCTCAAACCCGAGCCGCAGATACGTATGGATCGCCGGAAGCCGATGCTCTTGAACGCATACACGGATGCTTTCGTAGCCGGCCGAGATCAGCCGGCTTACAACAGCAGCACACACGGCGGTTCCCAAACCTTGACGGCGATGCTTGGGCGCCACAATCAGGTAGCCCAGTTCCCCGCCGGATGGGAAGTAGTAGCGCCCCGGGTTCGGGTTATGCACTGCGCCCGCCGTCGCGACTATTGCTGCATTCTCGACGTCCTCTATAAGAAACAACCCGTTTGGGAGCAACATATTGCGGTACGCATGCCACTCGGTTTCGCCCATCGACTCGCCATCGCAGCTAAGCAGGTCGATTACTTGCTGAGCGTCTGTATTACGGTACACACGTAAGGCGTAGCCGGCGGGGAGGACCGGTTGGCCGACATCGTGCCGAAGCTGAGGCCAAAGAAGGTAAAGACATGGAGGGCGGACGTCGTTCATCGCAGGCAGCAGGATCGCAGGCAGCCTAACAGCTTGAGCGAGCACGACGATTAGCTTCAACCCTTGGGTCTCGAAACATCATCCTTCTAAATCTTGTCCGAAACACAGACGATAACCATTGCAGTCGTCGATGTCGAAGTCACGACAACCGTAGAACTGGTCGCAGGGTTCACGTGCGATCGTCACACCCTTTGACTTGAACTCAGCATAAAGTGCATCGGC
>JBKPCC010000142.1:0-5658 GCA_046727215.1 Acidobacteriota bacterium | reverse complement strand
TCAGACGCGTCGGACTTTAGTGTAAATACTTCAGATCAGGCCAGTCCGCCTGCAACGTGCAATATTTCTCCGGTGACCCACCCGCTGTCTGGCGATGCGAGGAAAGCCACGGCTGGTGCAACGTCGCGCGGCTGACCGACGCGGCCTAGCGGCGTTTGGGCTACTGCAAGGTTTTCAAAGTCGCTTCCCGGCATTCCCAATGAGCGATAGCCCTCAGTCTCAATAACACCCGGGTTAATCGAATTGACCCGGATCTTCTTTGGACCAAGCTCCTTTGCAAGAACACGCGTAATTGCGTCCACTGCTCCTTTGGTTGCCGAGTAGACCACCGTCGCCGGAGGCGTCAAGGAAGTTATGCTCGAGCCGATGTTGATGACGCTGCCACCATCGGGGCCAAAATACTTTAATGCCTCGCGGGTCGCCAGGATCAGCCCGAGGACATTGACACTGAACTGCCGATGAAACTGATCTTCCGTAGCGTCTTCGAGCGGTCCGAACTGGTAAACGCCGGCGTTGTTAACCAGAATATCGAGTCGCCCAAATGCTTTCTTTGTTTCTGCGAACAGGCGTTCAATATCTTTATTCTTCGCAACGTCGCCTTGAACGGCGATCGCCTTACCGCCCTCCTTTACGATTTCATTCACGACCTGGTCCGCACCTTCCCTGGACGATGCGTAGTTCACCACGACAGACGCGCCTTCGATCGCAAGATGTTTCGCGATGCCCGCGCCGATTCCTTTTGACGCGCCAGTTACGACCGCAACTTTTCCTGCGAGTTTCTTGTTAGCCATTTCAATTTATTCCTTTCTTGTTAGGAGATGAAAACTGTAATCCTAAGAATGACTTCGGCGCCGCGACATGTGTCTTGGCAACTTTCTCGCCACACGTGTCGTTAGCGATCTATGGGCATTTGCAGCTGATTAGATGCAGCGGATCTTTCGCAAGTGACCGTATTTTGTCAACTGACGAGCGATGGTCATGGATGAGAAGTATCTTGACTTCAAAGCTTATGTGATAAGTTAGGTCAATGTTTCGAATTGCACTTGCCAACGTTCGCTTTCCGGAAAGTCCCGAAGCATCCGTTCAGCTGGCCGAGCAAGCTATTGCTGAAGTGTCGGAAGCACGTGCTGACGTAATCTGTTTTCCAGAATGCTTCGTTCCCGGTTACCGTGGACTGGGGAAACGTGTACCTCCGCCGGATCCGGCGTTTCTGGAGCGCGCATGGTCCACCGTTGCAAAGTCGGCGGCCAAGGGAAATCTCGCAGTTGTTCTTGGAACTGAACGTGTTGTGGATGGTGGGGTGCTAGCTACGGCCTTAGTGATAAACCGGGACGGAACAATTGCCGGCTTTCAAGACAAAGTGCAACTCGATCCTTCCGAAGATCCTATTTATACGCCGGGTTCAGAAAGGCGTCTTTTTGAAACGGGTTCGGTGAAATTTGGTGTTGTAATTTGTCATGAGGGCTGGCGCTATCCCGAAACAGTTCGCTGGGCAGTTCAACGCGGTGCACAGATCGTCTTCCATCCTCATTTTCACCTGGCTGAGCCCGGAAGCTATGTGCCGTCGAGCTTTGCAGATCCTGCAAACTCATTTCATGAGAAAGCCGCATTGTGTCGAGCCGCCGAGAATACGTGCTACTTCGCGACTGTGAATTACGCGAGTGCCGGATCACCGACAACTTCGGCAATTGTGCGACCAGATGGGACAGTACTCAGTTACCAACCGTATGGAAAAGAGGGATTACTGATTGCGGACATCGACCCAACAGCGGCTACAGGCCTCCTCGCAGCCCGGTATAGATCGGTCTAAAAATAGACGCGGGGACACGAAGACGTAGGGCGGTGGCCACACACTGAAAGGCATTCAAGTGGATGGCGTGATGGTCAAGTCTAAGAGTCTCTCAACTTCAATCTGTCCCGCGTCTCCGTTTCGCCTCCCCGCGTCCGGCACTCACCGCGGCGACACTTCCCGGCGTAAGTAGAAAAGTAAATCCGTTGATGGCGGGTCGATCCCGAGCTGACGAATCATCCCCACAACCTGTCCGCGATGCAGCGTTGCATGGTTCGCCACGTGCTGCATTTGATCCACCAACCGCATTGAGTTCGGATCGCCGCTGAGAAGTTTGAAGGGCAGCTCGGCAACCAGTCTTGTCTCGTCCAGGCCTGAAACGTATTTCGCGCGGCGGTCGATCACGTCGTTCCAACGCTCTTTTAACGTGTCGAGATCGCAGCACGATTCAGTCGTCCATAGCGACCAGGCTTCATCCTTCGCGGGAGACCGGCCATTCCAACGTTCTAACCAGATCCATTCAGCGCCTGCCATATGGGTCAGAGTGCCAAAGATCGATTTGTGACTAATCCCGACATCCCGTCGAAGACCGTCTTCGGGTAGTTTCCGCGCGGCATCCATCGCCAGGTCATTGGCCCATTCGGTGTAATTAAAGAGATGTTTGATGTCTGACAGGTTCATTGTTACCTCGGTAGTTAAGAGCGATTCGACGCATAGGAACCGTCGCGATCGATGAAGATTACGCCAAAGAACGCAAATAATGACAAAAACCAGTCCCGGCACAAAACCTAAAACCCCCACCAAGCGCAGTTGGTGGAGCTTTTCAAACATTGCCTGATTCAAGCGCCAACATCTAATAGTTGTGGTGCTTCTTTTGTAGCTGTGAACGGGACTTCACCGGACAGCCGGTGCCCTCTTGGTTGTGGCAACGATTTTGCCACACGGGTGAAGCCGCTTTCGAACAAGATGACGTTAAAAGGATATATGCACTACTTCGCTTTGGCCACTGATTACGATGGAACACTGGCGCACAACGGCGTCGTCAGTGACGAAGTAATAGCCGCCCTCAAGCGTGTACGGGAATCAGGTCGGACGTTAGTTCTCGTCACAGGTCGAGAGATGAGTGATCTGCGCCAGATTTTTCCTCAGCTTGATCTCTTTACCTGCATCGTCGCCGAAAATGGGGCCGTAGTCTTTCACACCAACGACGGAACTGAGCGTGTTCTCGGCGAAGAGCCTCCTGAGAAATTCATCAGAACACTAAAGGAGCGGGGCGTACAACCGCTTTCTGTGGGAAGAGTGATCGTTGCTACGTGGGAGCCACATGAGACTACTGTTCTCGAAACAATACGCGATCTCGGGCTTGAACTGCAGTTGACCTTCAACAAAGGCGCAGTAATGGTTCTCCCGCCTTTAATCAACAAGGCGTCGGGGCTTCAGGCTGCGTTGAATGAGATGAACTTATCCGCCCGCAACACGGTTGGCGTTGGAGACGCGGAAAACGACCACGCATTCATGAGCTTTTGTGAATGTGGAGTGGCAGTTGCGAATGCTTTGCCCACGATCAAGGAACGCGCAGATCTTGTCACCAAAGGCGATCATGGCGCAGGAGTCGTTGAACTGATTGACAAACTGCTGGCATCAGACCTTAGCAAGCTAAACATAACGCGACATCAAGTAAAAGTCGGTACAACTGAAGAAGGTCAAGATGTCTTTCTGAAACCTTACGGAGAAAATGTACTCGTGGCCGGCACGTCGCAAGGTGGAAAGACTACGCTTACGACTGGAATCATCGAGGGGATTATTGAAAAAGGCTATCAGATTTCTGTGATTGATCCTGAAGGCGATTACTCGGCGCTCGAGAGATCGGTCACGCTTGGTGGCGAACGCATCCCGATCACCGCTGATGAAGTGCTCGAGCTGCTGACCAAGCCCGACGAGAATGTCGTCGTCAATTTATTGGGAATAGGTCTGGACGAACGGCCATCCTTTTTCACGAAACTGCTGCTCAGGTTACTTCAACTGCGCGCGGAAACCGGTCGTCCACACTGGATTGTGATCGACGAAGCACATCATCTTTTACCTTCCTCTTTCGATCCTGCTGAAGTCGCTCTTCCGAGGGAGACTTACGGGCTGCTGATGATAACAGTCGAGCCTGACACACTTGCACCGGCTGTCCTCTCAATGGTGGATACGATCATTGCGGTCGGTAAATCTCCGGAGCGGACAATTGAAGCCTACTGTCAGGCAATCGGAAAAGACCCGCCGGCGTTTCCGCCGGCGAAGCTCGAAAGCGGCGAGGCGTTGTTTTGGGCTACTTCGCGCGACGAACCACCATTAGTAATCCGCAGCATTACTCCTCAAAGTGAACGTCGCCGGCACCGTCGTAAATATGCTACCGGTGAACTACCCCCGGAGCGCAGTTTTTATTTTCGCGGACCTGAGGGCAAACTCAATTTGATGGCTCATAACCTCATGCTGTTCCTGCAACTTGCGGATGGGATAGACGACGAGACGTGGCTTTTCCACCTGCGTCGCGGGGATTATTCAAGATGGTTCCGCCAAGAGATCAACGATGAGGAGCTGGCTGACGAAGCTGCCCGCATCGAGAGCCAAAAGGATACCGACCCTCAAGCCACTCGCGACGCCATCCGGAATGCCGTTGAAGAACGCTACACAGCACCGGCATAAACTTGCCGTCGTCCAAAGGTCGGGCGGCTTGGACCACTCAACTGTTAAATAAAATGTAATGCCGCCGGATTACAGTATCAATCTCCGATAAAATGAATTAATAAAGCAGGGCACGGCATCACGCGTTACCGTGATTTTGATGATGGGCGCGAGTCTAAGACCCAGGAGAAAGGATGAACAGTCGCGAACAATTATGATTGCAACCATAAGCCGGAGGACTCACGGCAAATGTTGGAAAAATAACTTCACGTTAATTCTCATTCTCTCGATTCTGATTTCCTTTCTGTTAATAACTCGATCGTCCGCCACCCGCGACTCAAACCAGGAAACATCTACTGAGAGTGCTGAACCTCCCGCAGGATCTCTGATCATGGACGTTACGACGAGGCAACCTGCCGTGGGAGCTTTGCCTATAGACTTCGTGCGCAGTCCAGACGGTATGGGTCCAGACGGCAAGGGACGTTACCTCCTTGCTGTGAACAGTGGCTTTGGCATTCAGTTCAACGCCGCTGGTAACCGCGGCCATCAGTCGCTCGCCGTCATTGATTTAACAACAAGGCCTGCTCCAGTTGTCGTGCAGAATGTCTACTTTCCCTCACCTCAGAGTGTGAACGTTGGAGTCGCGTTTTCGCCTAGAGCTGATCGCGACGGCTCATATCCCTTGTATGTTTCGGGAGGATTCGAAAACAAGATCTGGATTTTTCGCTTTACACCCGGGACACAAACGCCTATCTCGCCGGCTGCTGCCGGCCCTGATTCACTTGTGAACGCTCCGTTCATAGACGTAGCAGGTTTCACGGATGCAGCACCGTCTCCGCGATACAACCTGAATCGCGCGCCTGTTTACCCGGCTGGCCTCGCTGTTAGTCCCGACGGCAACGAATTGTTTGTTGCTAATAATCTCGGCGATAGCCTGGGCATCGTCCGCGATCTTGGCGGCGCACGCAATCTGAAGCGAGTTGACTTGCGCCGAGCGGAGAATCGTGAACATTTCATCTATCCGTATGCGGTGGTCGCTTGGTCTGGCGTCGACTCGAGCAACCCGTCCGGCACGGTCAAGTCAAACGCTCGTTCGCGAGTTATGAAGCTTTATGTCTCGTGCTGGAATGATTCAAGTATCGCCGTCGTTGATCAAAGTCATCTTGCTGGTCCGATTTCTTACATCGGGGTGGGCAAAC
>JBKPCC010000141.1:0-15000 GCA_046727215.1 Acidobacteriota bacterium | reverse complement strand
TCAAAGAGTGGACGACGAAGAGATTGTCGCCATTACTGTTCTTGTGGTTGGTCGGACTGCTGGCGAATGCACTTCTTTTCTTCAACTACAGCACCACCGTAAATTGGCGCTATTTCTTGACCGGCTTACCTGCGCTGGCGCCACTGAGTGCTGATTATCTGATTCGCACGTTGACGAAGCGCTATGGAAGCGTCGGCTTTGCATTTCGCTGTTGCATCGGTGTCATTCTGGTGGTTGCAGTGGCTTTCGGTATCTACATGAAACCGATCAGCGAGGAGTTTGTTCAGAAGCGCGCGATGACGAAAGACTACATACACGAACTCGTGAAACTTCCAAAGAATGCCGTCATGATCTCTGGCGCTCAGACAATCGCCGTCAAGTACTGGGCAGGTATTGGTGACGGTGACTGGGCGGCTATCGGAACCGGCGGCGGTTTTCTGGGTGATAAACTTGTGCCGACCATTCAGGATCATCTGAATCATGGAGAGCGAGTGTTTCTCGACGCAGATCCTCGCTGGTGGTCCCCGTGTGGTTGGCAACGAGAAGAGATCCCTACAATTGTCGATCTCGAAAACCAGTTCGCATTGAAGCGCACCACCGACACCATCTACGAATTGCGACCGCTGGGAGAAACAATACCTGGCGATGTTGCTAACCTGAAACGTTTGCTTCCCGAGAATCGCCCCGATGATTTAAAGCGCTGCCCTCCTGGCCGGGGGTAACCCTTCCCGCGAAAGCACATGCCCTACGAACTTTTCCTAGCATTCCGTTACTTGCGTTCTCGACGAAAGCGGCGGCTTGCGCGCGCGACTGCAATAGCCGCGATCGGCGGCATCGCAACCGGAGTTGCAGCATTGATCATCGCGCTTGCACTGGCTAACGGCTTTCGTGAAGAAATGCGTGACAAGATTCTTCACGGCACCGCACATCTGACGGTGATGCGGAAAGATGGGCAAGCGATGCAGAACTACAACGATCTGGTAGCCCGCATTCGTGAACTCCCCGAAGTCACCGACGCAGCCGGGACCACGTACGACGGTGCAGTTGCAAGTGGTCCACGAGGTTCAGCGTATGCGGTGCTTCGCGGTGTCGATCCGCAATCGCCGGTAGCACAGGCGGAGCTTAGGAACTGGATAATCGATGGATCGAGTGACGCATTGTTCGCTGCTGGCACAGCGACTGACAATTCGGCACCTTCGATTGTTCTGGGGTCGGAGTTGGCAACACGGACCGGCTTGCACGTTGGCGACACGGCGGAAATTTTACCGGCAGGTGCAAATGTTGGGCCAACAAAGCGCGTTGGGCGGGTTACGGGCATTTTTCGGTCGGGGCTTTTCGAATACGACGCTGCCTGGATCTATCTTTCACTAAACTCTGCCGCGGCATTCACTTCCAACTCACACACAGCGACATTGATCAGCGTCCAAATCCGCGATATCGACAATGTCAAGAACATCAGTCGCAGAGTCGGCGATCTTATAGGCCCGTCGTACACGACGATAGACTGGCAAGAAGCGAACCGGCCCCTTTTCACTGCGCTTGCGCTAGAACGTCGCATGGGGTTGTTCATCGTGGGATTGATAATCCTGATTGCAATGCTAAATATCACAACGATGCTGATACTAGTCGTAGTCGAACGCCGAAGGGACATCGCGATTTTGAAAGCAATGGGAGCAGCGAAGGCCAGCATCACCTCAGTCTTCGTACTTGAGGGAGCGATCATTGGCGTATTCGGCGCCCTCAGTGGAGCTGTAATTGGAATAGCGGCGTGTGTCGTGGGTAATCGTTACAAGATCGTGAGTCTGCCCGCAGACGTTTACTCGATTGCCAGTATTCCGTTTCGCCCACACGTGGCGGAAATATTTATTGTCGTCTTGATCGCATTTCTGCTCAGCGTAATTGCGACCATTTATCCGGCGCGCGCGGCAGCGAACCTGTTTCCAGCAGACTCGCTTCGTGATGCGGGCTAGGCCATGAGTTTACGAGCAACTACAGAAACCGAATGTGCCGAATTGTCGTCTGCCACGAGGCTCGAGCGAAGACGGTCAGATGATCCACAGGTATCGCGAGAACCGTTTTGGTTGACCGTTTCAGATTTGAGAAAATCCTTCAATTCGCCGGCAGGAGACAGGCTCGACGTGTTGCGTGGGATCGATTTCTCAGCTGCGCCTGGCGAAATGATCGCTGTAATGGGTGCTTCCGGCGCGGGCAAGTCGACACTGCTTCAATTACTCGGCGGACTCGAGCAGCCTGATCACGGCACAATTCAATTCGACCAATTGGTTTTGACACGTGCCGGTGATCTCGAGCTGGCGCGGTTTCGCAGGCGGAACATAGGGTTCGTTTTCCAGTTCCATCATTTGTTAGGCGATCTGACGGCGGCTGAGAATATCGCATTACCGCTCTTAATCGATCGTGTTCCCGCAAAAGAAGCAAGGCTAAGGGCGGATCAAATGCTCGAATCGTTTGGAATAGCTGAGAAACGACATAACCCAGCAGGTCATTTGTCGGGAGGAGAACAGCAAAGAGTCGCGGTAGCCAGGGCATTAATAACTCAGCCGCTGCTAATTTTGGCGGACGAACCTACTGGAAATCTCGATGCGGCAAGCGGAGAGGATTTGGCAAAGTCAATGCTGAAGTATTGTCGAGACCGATCAGCTATCGTCATTGTTGCGACCCACAACCGGCAGGTCGCGAATCTTTGCAATAGGATACTGACTATCCACGACGGAAAGATTCGGTCGGCCTGAACGCTGTGCATGCGAGATGCTGAGACCGGCAGACGCAAAACAGGCGTTCAAGGCGGCGGTGAGATGGTCAATTGTGAAAGCCGCTCAGGTTGGGAAGGGCGGTTAACCCCAGCTAACGTGCAGCAAATTCAACCTGGCGTCTTCTAATTGGTTCTATTGTCAAATCATGATTATGGACGCGCAGCGGGGGTAAACCGCCCTTCCCCAAGAGGCTTTCAGAGTCGACCATTTACAACGTAACTCGAATGCCTCGCCGCTTTCCAACTTCACCATCTTGAAGCGCCACCATCTGAAAAGTCTTGCCTGTTACACCTTTAATAACCAGAGAAATCACACAACGCTTTTTGCCCTTTAATTCATAGGTTATAATGCCGGCAGTTGCCGGGCGCTCAGTGGTTTTGGCCCGGCTTGGCAATCATAAAGGCTTTTCCTATAACCAATGTTTGAACGCTACACCGAAAAGGCGCGCCGAGTTATCTTCTTTGCGCGTTATGAGGCATCGCAATTTGGCGCCCCGGCAATCGAGCCGGAACATTTGCTGCTGGGCCTCATGCGCGAAGATAAAACGCTTACGGGCCGCTTCTTTCCTCGCGCTCAAGTGTCAATCGAATCCATCCGCAAAGAAATCGAAGGCCGCACGTTGTTGCGCGAGAAGATCTCAACTTCCGTTGAACTTCCACTGGCGCCGGAAACAAAGCGAGTATTGGCGTACTCGCACGAAGAAAGTGATCGACTGCAGCACCGGCACATCGGAACTGAGCATCTCTTGCTCGGGTTACTTCGAGAAGAGCGATCCATGGCCGCTGAGATTCTTTACGAGCGTGGGTTGAGATTGAATGCTGTGCGCGATGAAATAGCTCGCCAGTCCGGAGCCGACTCGCGCGGTTCACAAAAGAAGGACACGCCACACCTGGTCGAGTTCTCACGTGACCTAACGGAAGATGCTTCTAATGACAAGCTCGATCCCTTGGTTGGACGCGAAGGTGAAATCGAACGGGTCATACAAATACTCTGCCGTCGTACCAAGAACAATCCGGTTCTAATCGGTGAGCCCGGCGTCGGTAAGACTGCAATCGTTGAGGGTCTCGCGCAAAGAATTGTTCGCGGCGATGTTCCGTCATTCCTCGAAAATAAAAGAATCCTTTCGCTTGATCTGTCGTTGATTGTTGCCGGCACGAAGTATCGCGGTCAGTTTGAAGAGCGGCTAAAGCAGATCATGCGCGAGCTCGTTGAGAATCCACAGTACATTGTGTTCATCGATGAGTTACATACGCTCGTGGGCGCAGGATCAGCTGAAGGATCGTTGGACGCAGCAAACATTTTAAAGCCCGCTCTTTCGCGCGGAGAAATCCAGTGCATTGGTGCCACCACGCCTGCGGAGTTTCGCAAGTCCATTGAAAAAGATCGATCGCTTGAACGGCGGTTCCAGGCTGTAAAAGTACCACCACCGTCAGAAACAGAAACTGTTGCAATTCTGGACGGCGTACGCGAGCGCTACGAGAGTTTTCATCAGGTTCGTTATACCAATGACGCTCTTGAAGCCGCGGTGTATCAATCGCATCGATATATTCCCGATCGTTTCCTGCCGGACAAGGCTATCGACGTTATCGACGAAGCCGGCGCACGAGTGAAACTGCGCGTCAGAAGAGAGCAAGGAAATCTTGCTGACTGGAACGAGTTGAATGAGTGGTCTACCTCTTATGGCGACACCGGAATGGTGCGCGACACCGAAGAGGACGCACTTGTATCCGCTGAGGTCACTCGCGACGATGTGGAAGAAGTTATCGCTCGCTGGACCGGCATACCAGTGACGTCTCTGAAGGAAGAGGAAACACAGAAACTGCTGCGGATCGAAACAGAACTGCACAAGCGAGTTGTGTCTCAACGACCGGCGATTTCCGCACTCGCCCGAGCTATTCGCCGTTCGCGAGCCGGCTTGAAGAATCCGATGCGGCCGGTGGGTTCGTTTCTGTTCCTTGGTCCTACTGGTGTCGGTAAAACAGAGGTCGCGCGCTCGTTGGCTGAGTTCCTTTTTGGTAGTGAACGGTCAATGATCCGTTTCGATATGTCCGAATTCATGGAAAAGCATTCGGTCTCGAAACTCATCGGGTCACCGCCCGGGTACGTGGGACATGAGGAAGGCGGACAATTGACGGAGCGCATCAAGCGCGCTCCGTATTCGGTTCTCTTATTTGATGAAATCGAAAAGGCGCACCCAGACATCTTCAATGTTCTCCTGCAAGTCTTTGAGGACGGCATTCTAACGGACGCACTCGGCAACACAATTGATTTCAAGAATGCAATCATCATCATGACGTCAAACATCGGCGCCCGGTTTATTCAGAAGAAGGGTGCGATGGGCTTCCAGGCAAACACCGACGCTACTCGTGAAAAAATGGAAGAGATGGTCATGTCGGCCGTTCGCCAAACGTTTAACCCGGAATTCATCAATCGGCTCGACGAGATCATCATCTTTGATCAACTCTTGGATCATGAGTTGCTGGAAGTCGTACAACTCCAGATTGAGCAGATCAATAAGACGATGATTCGTCACGGGCTGGAAGTTCGGTTGACGGAGCAAGCGAAGAACTGGATTGTAGCTAAGACCTGCGCTGATCGCTCCTATGGCGCGCGTCCGCTCCGCCGCGCTCTGCAAAAGTACGTTGAAGATCCTCTCTCCGAAGCCTTAATTCAAGGTCACCTCGAAGCAGCAAACCTGATCGAAGTCTTTGTGGACGGCGATGAGCTCAACTATCGTCCCATTGGCGTCGACGCTCAGGATGATGTCCTTTTGATTCACTGACGCGCGAACGCGGCGACAGGGGATGGCGGAGACGCGTCGAGCGAACATTCGATAGGAAAACGAACCTCACAAGATCTTGAAAGAAGGAGGCCTCACATCCTTCATGCCAAACATTCGAAGCTACAAAGAGCTCAGGGTCTATCAGATGGCAATGGCCGCTGCCATGAAGATTTTTGAGCTATCAAAACGCTTTCCCCCTGAGGAAAGATATTCGCTTGCAGATCAAATTCGTCGCTGCTCACGCTCAGTGTGTTCGAACATTGGGGAAGCATGGCGCAAACGACGTTACCCAGCCCATTTCATAAGCAAAATCACCGATTGTGAAGGCGAAGCTGAGGAAACTCGCGTATGGCTAGAGTTTTCCTGGCGATGCAATTATATGACTTATGAAGAAGCGAATGAGCTGAACCAAACGTACCACAGTATTCTCGCTCAGCTCGTTAGGATGAGAATCGACCACCGCCACTGGACGGTGACTTAGATCCGCGTAACCGCGTACCCGCGTCCCCGCGTCCCTTCTCCCGTAATCTGTGGATACCGTTAGACTTTGCCTTTTTGGACATTGGACTTTTTTGTCGCTATAATGCGCCACTTTGCTGCATTAACGCTGGCAACTGGGTTTAGCAAGTCTGAATCCAAGTTGCGTCTTCAGCCGGTTCAGCATATTTGCCTTTATTTTCTGACGAAAAGAACAAGTACAGATCATAGACTCCCCGAAGTGTTTCAGGTCCTTTAAGAACTACTGAGGGTAAACGGCCTCTATGCACTTATATCGCGCGCTTTGGCTGATTCTTCTGAACGGAATCATTGCCATTGCTTCTATCCTGGTCCTCCCCAGCACCACTAAAGCCCAGCAAAACCAAAGACTTGTCGAATCAGTCGAAATACAAGGGAATCGACGTCTGCGCCGGGATGACATCCTCTACTATGTCCAAACCCGCCCAGGCGATCCCTATAACGAACAGCAGGTCCAACGAGACTTTCAATCCATTCTCGCACTCGGGTTCTTCGATAAAACTGCGACCCGAGTCTATACGGAAGAGGGAGATCGGGGCGGTGTCAGAGTCGTTTTTGAAGTTAAAGAACTGCCGATAATTCGCGATCTTCAATTCGAGGGTCTTAAGAGTGTCCCAGAGTCGGACGTTCTCAAGACCTTTCGTGAGAGACGTGTGGGTGTGTCGAAAGAGAGCATCTTCGATCCTGTAAAGGTGCGGAACGCCCAGCGCGTGCTGAAAGAGTTGCTTGCAGCACATGGTCACCCGAACGCAACAGTTAACTATCGCGAGGATGAAGTATCAGCAACTTCCACCGCGATCACTTTCGAGATCGACGAAGGCGACCGAGTACGCGTCGTTGATATTCAGTTTGAAGGGAACAATATCTTCAAAAACGGCCAACTTCGTGGTGCGATGAAGTACGTGAAGGAAGCTGGTCTAATCACGCGTTTTAAGAGCCAGGACATTCTGGATCGTGAAAAACTCGATGCCGATTTGCACCTGGTCGACAACTACATGCGTTCAAAGGGTTACTTACAGGCCCGTCACGGCGAGCCACGCATTGAAAGTGTTGGCCCAAAACGTACTGGCTTTCCAATCCTCCCGCTTCCCTTCCTTTCTTCAGTGGATGAAGGACTGCGCGTGATTGTTCCGATCACCGAAGGAAAACTCTACCGGATTGGCGACATCAAGGTCGAAGGAAATTCAATTTTTTCCGAAGCAGCGATTCGCGCAGTAATAGGTCTTAATAAGGGCGACGTTGCTAACGGAGAACGGATCGGCAAAGCGCTTTTTGAACAACTTAAGAAGTATTACGGTGGACAGGGCTTCATTGAGTACACAGCCGAACCAACTCCAACGTTCAAAGATAATCCGCAAACTCCCAACGAAGGTATAGCGGATTTTCTGGTCACTATCGAAGAAGGGAAACAGTTCACACTGCGGCGGCTCGAATTCATCGGCAATACGTTCACCCGTGACAACGTGTTGCGTCGTGAAGTGCTGGTAAACGAGGGTGATATTTATAACGAGAATCTGTGGGAGTATTCGGTTGTAAAGCTTAACCAACTTGGATATTTCGATCCGATTGACAAAGACAAAGACGCCGAGCGCCGCACGAATGAAGAAGAGGCAACGGTCGACATAAACCTGAAAGTAACGGAGCGGGGCCGTCAGCAAATATCGTTCAACGGAGGCCTTTCCGGAATTGGCGGCTCATTTTTCGGTTTGGAGTATTCGACCAACAACTTGTTCGGTCGCGGCGAAATTCTTTCGTTCAATGTTGCAGCGGGTAACCGGCAGCGGTATTTCCAATTCTCTTTTACTGAGCCGTACATAAAGAACCGTCCAATCACTGCAGGCTTCTCGTTGTTCGCGTTCTCGCAGAAGTTTTTTGGTGAAGGCACGTTCCTGTCGCAAAACGTAAATGCGCAGCTGGGCCTATTCGGTACCGCCCTTGATCAGCTGAGCGTCAGTGAAGAGAACTTATTCACTCGTGATTCTTATGGCGGCTCTCTTTTCGTGAGTGCGCCGCTGTCTGAGTTTTATCGCAAGCGCAGGTTTACGCAGTTCTCGCGCGTGGGTGCCTCGTATCAGTTTTCGACTTCAAGCGTGAAGGATCCCAAGGTTAACGCAGGTGGGAATCCAAACCAGTTCATTCCGGTTATCTACAGCCAGCCGAGCATCATCACGAGCCGAGGCACGTTGACATTCACCTACGACACGCGTAATGCGAGTATCGACCCGACACGTGGCAAAGAGATTTCTGCTGCGATCGCACTGGCTGGTCTTGGTGGTGACGTTCGGACATATCAGCCGACACTTTCCTACACACAATTCATTCCGGTACGTCGCAAGAAGTCCGAGAATCCTGAAGTCTTCGGATTTCGACTGATAGCAGGGACGGTTGGCAGCTTTGCTACGTCCGCAAAGGTTCGCAACTCCAACTCGCTGGCTTTCGTAGATGGTGTGCCGATCTTCGAGCGGTACTTCCTGGGTGACGAGTTCACAATTCGCGGGTACAACGTTCGATCAATCAGTCCGATTGCGCCACTCGATATTTTCGTTACGTCTAAAAATGTCGTGATCGCGTCGAACGCCAGTGGCACGCCCGCTGTTGTGCCCGGTCTACCGGCAAACCTTGCGAACGTAGGAGTATTTACTGGACCGACCGGTGCAAACGTCGCGCGACTGCCGCGATCGTTTACCTCCGTCGGTGGCGATACACAGCTGTTAGGAAACTTCGAATACCGAATACCCATCATCGGTCATGCGGTTTCGCTGGCGGCATTCGGCGATATTGGTTCGGCATTTAACATTAGAAGCGGCCACGATCAGCTATTCTCGAGCAATTTCCTCGATGACCAGCCCTTCTTATCCTCGGTTGGATTCATTCCGTGTGCCCGGGTCGGCGCTGGTTTTGCCCCAGTGAGTTTGTCTTCCTTGGCCGGGTGCAGTACGAATACCGATCTCGCTCTCACAGGCAATTTTGGGCTTGTCGCTCGCGACAACCGACTCGTTACGACTCAGGAACTGGATAACGCGCGCAACCTCGGACCCTTTGATCCGCTCACGGGATTGCCGTTCGGATTTCAACAGGTTTTTCTGCGCGGGCAGGCTCAAACCAATACAGTTGTGAAGCTTTCGCAGAGCCTTTTTGACAGCATCGGCGATTATCGAACAAGTTTGGGAATGGAAGTTCGGGTGCAGGTACCCGTTATCAATGTACCGTTTCGCTTAATCTTTGCGTATAATCCAAACGCGCGGAAAGACCAGGTAATTGACGGCTTTCCGTTCTTCTTTAATGAGAAAAAGAGAGTCATCCGCTTCAGCGTTGGGCGAACCTTTTAATCATTTGAAGCCAACCCCGGCGGTGGTGTGAACAACTAAGTCTCGCCCGACCGTCGCTTTCTAAGTAAGGAGCATTTACAACTACCTATGAAATTAAGCCGATTAATTCTAGCCGCTTTCGTTGCGGCCGTCGCTACAACGTCACTTGTTGCCCAGACGCGGTCGGCGGCAACACAGCCAGCACCGTCGACAGCTGCAGCGCCAAACGTGCCCGCAAGCAAGGTTGCCTTAATCAATACCGAGATGTTCGCCGACGAAAAACAGGGAATTGTCCGGATCGTTCAGGCCGTCAAGAAAGTTGATAGCGAGTTTCAGGTTCGGAGAAACGAGCTACAGAAACTCCAGGCCCAGGTTCAGACGCTTTCGGACGATGTCGAAAAGACCAAGAATGTTGCGGCGCCTGCCGCGTTACAACAAAAGATGGACCAGCTCGACCAATTAAAGAAGGAAGGTCAGCGCAAACAAGAAGACGCACAGGCTGCGTACAACAAGCGAATCCAGGAGCTTCTTGCTCCTATCTACGAAGATATTGGTAAGAGTCTGGACTCATTTGGAAAAGCGCAGGGAATAACTCTGTTGCTCGATGCATCCAAAATTGCGCCGGCAATTCTTTCGGCGGCGGATGCGACTGATGTCACGAGAGCCTTTATTGCTGATTTCAACAGGCAATTTCCGGCTACAGCCTCAGTCACGCCTCCGCAGTAAGACAATGCGGTCGTGAGGGAGCACCAGAAAGTAATAGCAATGAATACCAAACGTTTGCTGGCTGCCGCTGGTTTATTAACCGTGGTTTCGATCGCGGTTTTGGCTCAGACAAAACCGGCCGGAACCCCGGCGCAGCAGCCAGCTGCACCCGCCTCACCTCAATCAGGCGGCACAATTCCGGAAAGCAAGATTGCGCTGATTTATTCCAATGCGTTCCTCGATCCGAAAACTGGGATCGCAAGATTTAATTCGCTTGTGGGAACGCTGAACCGCGAATTTCAGCCGCGACAAACCGAACTCACTCAACTGCAGCAGCGCATTCAAACTGCACAAGATGAGATAAACAAGATTCAGTCAGCGCCACAGATTGTCGATCAGAAATCGTTGCAAGCGAAGACGGATGCACTGGATCAGATGAAGAAAGATTACCAACGCAAGGGCGAAGATGCTGAGGCCGCATATCAAAAACGGCAGACAGAAATATTTGCGCCTCTGCAAGACGATATCGAGAAGGCGCTCGGAGTCTATGCCAAGCAGCGTGGGATAACCGTGATTATCGATGCCAGTCGTGTGCCGCTGGTATATGCGGCGGACAGTATCGACATTACGAAAGCTTTCATCGCGGATTTCAACAGCAAGAATCCGGCTACCGCGTCCGTGACGCCACCGAAGTAACAGCCGTCAACACGACCTTCCACGACGCGGCGATGCGGCGTTTACTCCGCGTGCCGCGTCTTTCGTTTACGTTATGGAAACCGTTCTCGACTCGCTTGCCATTCAAGAGCTGCTGCCTCACCGCTATCCTTTTCTGCTTGTTGACCGGATCATCGAACTAGTCCCGCGCGAACGTATCGTCGGAGTCAAGCAGGTCAGCATCAACGAGCCTTTTTTCCAGGGCCACTTCCCCGGGGCACCGGTAATGCCGGGAGTGCTTGTGGTTGAAGCTCTGGCGCAGGTTGGCGCCGTGCTGGCGCTGCGGGAAATTAAGGATCGGCATCAGAAGCTCGTGTTGTTCACTGGTATCAAAGAGGCGCGATTCAGGCGGCCAGTTGTGCCCGGTGACACATTGATCCTGGAGGTAACAGCCATTCGGATTGGCTCGCGGGTGCAGCGAATGCGCGGAGAGGCAAAAGTGGAGGGCCAGCTCGCCGCTGACGCGGACATCATGAGTATAGTCGCCGATCGAAATGTAGCTTCTTAAATGTCAACAGCCACTCACCCAGCCACAATTCACGCCACTGCCGTCGTTAGTTCGCGCGCACGCATTGGTCGCGATTGCTACATCGGACCATACTGCACAGTCGGCGACGAGGTTGACTTGGCCAACGGCGTTCGACTCGACTCCCATTGCGTGATCGATGGGATTACTCAAATCGGCGAGGGGACGCATATCTTTCCGTTTGTATCCATCGGACTGCCGCCTCAGGATTTGAAGTACAAAGGTGAGGCATCTCAAACGCGAATCGGTAAGCGGAACCAGATTCGAGAGTTTGTAACAGTGCATCGTGGAACCTCAGGTGGCGGAATGCTTACGCGCATTGGGGACGATTGTTTGCTCATGGCCCAGGTTCATGTTGCTCACGACTGCGTGCTGGGTGATCGCGTAATCATGGCGAACGCTGCGACTCTGGCCGGTCACGTAATAGTCGATGATGGCGCGAACATAGGAGCGTACTCTGGCGTGCATCAATTTTGTCGTATCGGGCGTGAAGCCTACGTTGGCGGGTATTCTGTAGTTGTGAAAGATGCTTTGCCGTTCGCTTTGACAGTGGGAAATCACGCGCGTTGCTATGGTCTCAATGTGACGGGGATGAAACGCCGCGGTTATTCGAAAGCGGTAATCGATGAATTGCACCATGCGTTTAAGTTGCTGTTGTCCTCAAAGTTGAACACCACACAAGCGCTCGAGCGCATTCGCCATGAATCAGAGATCGTCTCAGAGGTGCAGTTGTTATTGGACTTCATTGAAACGTCGGAAAGAGGCGTGATCAAGTAGAGAATTTTGAATTTCGAATTGCGAATTTCGAAATTCGAAATTCGCAATTGCTAAGATGCGTTACGGACTTATAGCTGGAAACGGTCAATTCCCCTTTCTCGTCGCTGAAGGTGCGCGACGCGCGGGAGTGTCACTGGCTGTCGCTGGTATTTACGAAGAAACCGATCCGCAGCTCGAGCAGGTCAGCGACCGCTTCACCTGGGTGGGTATCGGCCAATTAGGCAAAATGATCCGGTTCTTCAAAGCTGAAGGCGTCGAGAAGGCCATTATGGCCGGTCAGGTGAAGCATGTTCAGATCTTCAGCCGTACGGTTCCCGACGCGCGCATGCTGAAACTTCTGCTCAAGCTGCCGCGACGCAATACAGATGCTTTAATTGGCGCGGTCGCCGACGAATTGCGAAATGAAGGAATCGAACTGGTTGATTCAACCTGTTTTCTTCAGGAATTCTTAACGCAAAGGGGTACGCTCACTCGGCGCGAGCCTGATGCTCGCGAGCTCGAGGACATCGAGTACGGCCTTGAGATTGCGCGAGAGATCGCTCGGCTGGACCTTGGTCAAACGATTGTTGTTCGCGGCAAAGCGTGCGTCGCAATCGAGGCGATGGAGGGAACCGACGCAACAATCCTGCGCGCCGGCGAAATAATACACTCAAGGATGATCAGTGCGGATTCGGATCCTGAGGCGCAAGAAGTGGCCGAACGCAAACGCTTGGGTGACTTTGTTTCGTTTACTGCGGGGTTGATACGTGGCCGCCGTCCGGAAGTAACTGGTGGACGCCTGACAGTCGTCAAGCTCGCAAAACCGAATCAAGACATGCGGTTCGACGTTCCGGTTGTCGGTGTCTCTACGATTGAAGCGTTGAAAACCGCCGGCGCAACCTGCCTATGTCTCTCAGCTGAGAAAACCCTTATGTTCGATCGGGATAAAATGATCGCGCTTGCTGATGAGGCAGGTATTGCGGTTGTAGCGATCTGAAATCTGCGGTAGCAAAACAATTCCACGAAATTACACGAAAGGCCGTGTGGTTTCGTGGTTTTTCAGTTGCCCGGAGATGACGACGCGGTTTGCTGTGCTTTTGGATCGTACGGAGTTGCGAGGAATTTCTTCGCCACTGCCTGAGCGTTGTCGTAATTGATTCCTGACTGCACAGCTTTGTTGTATTCGGCCACTGCCCGGTTGCGCTCTCCCTTGGCATCGTAGGCATTGCCACGCTTAATACGTGCCCAGACTTCAATCCACGCCGGCTTGAGCGTCCCGTTTAAGGCTGCGTCAAAATTATCAAGCGCCGGTTGCCAATTTCGCTGCTCGAGGTATAGCAATCCGAGATTGTAGTAGACCCATGAGTTGGAGCGGTCGAGCTTCAAAGCAGCCTCGAATTGCTGCTGCGCTTCCGCATACAAACCTTCTTTCATTTGCTCAATACCGCGCCGCGCAATAATCGACACCTTCAGGTCGTCGGACATGCGAAGGATCTTGTTGTTAGGATCGACCACAACCTCAATCGGCTGTCCATTCGATTCAAAATCGAAGTCTTCGCTTTTGCCTTCCAGTTGGACGGTGGTCGTTTGGGAGTCGCCTTCCGCCCGCAGCATCAGCTCAACAGGCATATGAAGGCTTTCCACAGTTTCCTTAACCGTTCCGCGCGTGCGGAATTTTCCTGCACGCGTCCGGATGATCTGATAGTCAACCGTGAATTCCGGAACTCCTGTTCCTTCCACCCACTGTGCAAAGAAGTAGCGAAGGTTTTCCTGAGCGATCTGCGACGCCAACTTCTCAAAATCGTCGATTGACGCATTCTTGCCACGGTACTGCTCGAGGAATGCACGCAGCAGTTTGTCGAACTTGTCTTTGCCGATCGTCTCTCGCAACATGCGATAGATCATCGAGCCTTTGTAAAAAACAATTGACTGATAGGCAGCGGACTGATCATCCAACGCGCTCGGCGCTCTCTCAATGGACGCCGTCTGTTCAAATGTCAGCGCTCGTTCCTGTTGTTCACGTTGGACCGCGTCGAGTGCTCCTCCGTTCAACGTTGATTCCCGATAGGCAAAGGCACTCCACTCTGCGAGACCTTGCGATATCCACGCGTCGTCAAAGGATTTCAAGCCGACGGTCTGGCCCCACCATTGGTAGGCGACTTCCCGGGCCAACTTTTCTTCTGGAATGGGCCGGCTGGAATCGAAGAGTTTTGAGGCCAGGAAAATCATTCCCGGACCGGAGTAAGTATCCAGACTATCGTCATCAATCTGCGCTACCACGAGACGACTGCCGAAACCAGGAGTACCATACTGGCGTGTGTAAAATTCCAGGACTCGTCCCATCACTTCAGCGTAGCTGTTGGTGCGGTTCTCGCTGCCTGGCTTTGCGTAGAATTGAATTTCGTAATTGCCAAATCGCAGGTTGGTGTTGACGTACTGGCCGGCTACGAAGTTACCCGGTAAAACGGGCTGGCGGTGGACGAAGCGATATTTCGTCGCACCTTCCTTGGGTGATGCCTGGGCGGTAACTGGATCATCGCTAGTGCCGGCGACCTGCACACCTGTCGGGACAATCAACGTGATATCCGAGGTCGCGCGGTCTGCTGCGTAATCGTGGAACGGAAACCAGCGAGACGCATACATCAGGTACGAGCCTTCGGGGCCGACATATGCCAGCCGTTTGATGGCTAACGGTCCACCTTCTGGCGACATTAGGGCGCCGCTCCAGCGAAACCGCAGGGTCACAGGCTGATTCGCCGGAACCACCTGACCGAGATCGACTCTGACACTAGGTCCGAGTGCTCCCACGCCTACAGCGTCCTGCACATACCCGGTGAGCGGCCGACCGCCGAGCTCAATACTGTCAATCTTCAAGGATCCGTTTAATTCGAACACTACAGAACGGGTCGACTCGAGTGGAGT
>JBKPCC010000140.1:0-15814 GCA_046727215.1 Acidobacteriota bacterium | reverse complement strand
CATTGGGTGGGACAGAGCACTGCTAACCGATTCCGGCGGCTTCCAGGTGTGGAGCCTTGGGGCTCTCCGGAAGATCACAGAGGAGGGAACGGAGTTTCGCTCGCATGTTGATGGCAGTCTTTGCTTCCTGTCGCCTGAGGTGTCGATGGACGTCCAGGTTGCGCTCGGTTCGGAAATAGCTATGGCGTTCGATGAATGCGCACCTGGACAGGCAGATTTCGAGGAGGCTGCTAAGAGTATCGCTCTAACGGCACGATGGGCTGCGCGTTCACGCGCAAAATTCAATGAGTTGCAACTTTCTGGCGCGGACTCAGGTCGCACTGAACCTCTGGAGCGAATAAGTGGCGCTCAAGCCCTGTTCGGAATCGTCCAGGGCGCAGGACACTTACAGCTCAGAAAGGAGAGTTTGGATCGAACGGTCGAAATCGGTTTCGATGGATATGCGATTGGCGGCTTGAGCGTTGGCGAGGAAAAGAATGTTATGTTCGAAATGATCTCCGCCACGGCGCTCAACCTGCCAGTAAACCAGCCTCGCTACTTAATGGGTGTGGGCACACCTGAAGATTTGGTTGAGGCCGTTGCTGAAGGCGTAGACATGTTCGACTGCGTGCTTCCGACGCGCAACGGTCGCAACGGCCAAGCCTTTACCTCGCAGGGTCGGATCAATATCAAGAACTCCCGATGGACAACAGACAGCCAACCACTTGACCCCGCGTGCGAATGCATGGTTTGCCGTAGACACTCGCGAGCGTACCTAAGGCATCTGTACCTATCGGGCGAAATGCTCTCCAGCATACTGTTAACCCACCATAATTTGGCCTTCTTCCTTGACACTATGCGACGTGTCAGGCAATCTATTCGGTCTGGCGATTTCCCTAAATTTCGGCGAGAGTTCATAGGTAGTCTGAGCTCGAACGAGAACGGGGCCTGAGGTCACATTCAGCCGGCAGCCGGTACCTTATTCAGCGCATCATAAGATTTACAACGGTTACTCCCCGAACTGAAGGCAGCTGATGATCATTTTGTTAATGCTTTTTCAAATTGGTGGCTCCGGTTTATTCCAGCTCCTGCCAATCGTCCTCATCTTCGCAGTCTTCTACATGCTGCTTATCCGCCCGCAACAAAAGCGCCAGCGCGAACTGCAAGAAACTATTTCCCAATTGAAGGCAGGAGACAGAATAGTGACCACCGGCGGCGTTATCGGAACCATCACGACTGTCCGAGATTCGAGTTTCTTGATTCGCAGCGCAGATAAATCCATTCTTGAGATAGCACGAACTTCTGTGGCGGGAATCGATCAGGAAGAACAGAAATAGATTTGAAATCGTCCTAATAATGAAGAAGAAGAATTTAATCCAACGAACAATTATTATTATTGTAATTACTGTCCTTGGCCTTTACGCAGTCATAGGTCCTCGTCACCGTCCGCATTGGAGGGATTTCACCTGGTCTGGGATCAAGTCAACCCTTCAGGACAACATTCATCTTGGATTGGACCTTAAAGGCGGTTCGCATCTGGTGATGCGCGTCAAGACAGACGCATTTCTGAAGGAACTCACTCAGAACAATAGCCTTGCAGTTCAAAACGCGGCCAAGGATGCAGGATTTCAGCCCAAAGATATCAAAACCGAAACTGATAACGGCACCTATCGAATCACTCTTACAGCACCGGACGGCGCAAAGTTGAGCGACATTGAGGATGCCGTAAAGAAGAAAGTTGATCTTTCAGAATGGTCGCCCTCGGATAGCGGTAACACGATTACCTGGACGTTGACGCCCTCAGCGCAACGGACACTTGCAGATCAAGCGACTGAACAAGCCGATCGAATAATCAGAAGTCGTTTGGATGCGGTCGGCGTGGCTGAACCACTCGTGCAACGTCATGGTGCGCAGAGTTCACATCAGATTCTTGTGCAGATGCCGGGAATACAAGACCCTGAACGCGTCAAACAGCTGCTAAAGGCGGAATCGAAACTTGAACTGGCGCACGTCGTGAGTCCACCAAGTCCGTCCCCGGTTCAAACCTATAACACCGAACAAGAAGCGAAGGCTTCGGTGGGCGGAACCGTACCATCGAATCGCCGCGTTTTGCCGTATCAGGAACGGAATGAACCCACGACAGCGGGCGATACATCAAATGCCCAAAAAGAGAAAAAATGGGTCGTGGTTGAGACTCCGGCAATAGTTGACGGAAGCGAGCTTAGAAATGCGTCCGCCGTCCAATCGCGGGCTGGAGCAGACGATTACCAGATCACGTTTTCTTTAAAGCCTGCCGGCGCTGATAAGTTCGGAACATGGACCGGCGCGAATATCAATGAGTACATGGGGGTCGTTCTTAACGACGAGGTGAAGTCGATTGCCTATATCAAGTCCCAGATTTTCGACTCGGGTGAAATTAGCGGCCGCTTCACAAAACAATCGGCGGAAGACCTGGCGCTGACACTTCGTTCAGGAGCTTTGCCGGCGCCGATCGAGTATCAGGAAGAACGAACTGTTGGACCAAGCCTGGGGGCAGATTCGATTCGCTCAGGAGTGCGAGCATCTGTCGTTGGCCTGGTGCTTGTTGTTCTCTTTATGCTGTTCTACTACCGCGGCGCAGGTGTGAACGCCGTGGTTGCATTGCTATTGAACATGATCCTGATGATGGCCGGGCTAATCGTTTTCGGTGCGACCCTTACATTACCGGGCATCGCAGGAATCATTTTGACCATCGGTATGGCAGTGGATTCGAACGTTTTGATATTCGAACGAATTCGCGAGGAATTACGAAGCGGGAAAACCATACCGTCGGCAGTGGAGCAGGGGTTTGCCCGCGCATTTGTGACGATCATTGATACGCACGTGACGACTATCATCTCGTCATTGTTCTTGTTTGTGTTCGGCACGGGGCCATTACGCGGTTTCGCTGTCACACTCGTTCTCGGTCTCATCATCAACTTGTTCTCGGCCGTGTACGTCTCACGGACAATTTTTATGTGGGAGACAAGCCGCAAGCGGCGTTTGGAATCGCTGAGTATTTAAGTAAACACTGACGCAGTTTTTCTAGCTAATTAATATGGTTCAGATTTTTAAAAACGTTAATATCGACTGGCTGGCCAATCGACGAGTATTCATCACCGTTTCGGTTTTGCTAATGCTGGCCGGGCTCGGCTCGGCCGTCTTCCGCCAATGGAAACACCCAAATGGCACCGAGGCTTTTAACCTTGGTGTCGACTTCAAAGGTGGAACCGTTGTTACCGTTCGCTTTAAGCAGCGGCCTTCGGCTGAAGCTATTCGCGATGCTCTCTTCAATGCAGGTTTGAAGGATGCGATCATCCAGCCTGTTACAGATAAGCCGGATTTTGTTCTGATCAAAATTCCGCTGGAAGGCGAGGGCGAGTCCCAGGCGCAAGTGGATGTTGGTCGGGCGAAGGTCCGCGAGGGGTTGCGCTCATTCGGTCAAGAGGCCAAGGGTGAACTTAGCTCCGACCCGAAGGCAGCGTTCAAGATCGAAGGAACCGATGCGGTCGGTGCAGTGGCGGGCGCGCAGCTACGCAACAAGGCGATTGCAGTTACATTGGCGGCGCTTGTTGGTATTCTGATTTATATTGCGTTTCGGTTTGAATGGACGTATGGCGCGGCGGCTGTCATCGCCGTGTTTCACGACGTTCTGGTGACGCTTGGATTCTTCTCGATTTTTCAGTGGGAGATTAGTCTCACCGTAATCGCGGCATTACTCACACTTGTTGGTTTTTCTGTGAACGATACGATCGTCGTGTTTGATCGTATCCGCGAAAATCGCAAGTTGCGGCGGAGAGATTCGCTTTACAAAATCACCAACGATTCGATCAATCAAACGCTATCGCGAACGGTTATTACATCCGGACTTGTGTTCTTGTCTGTGCTGGCGATGGTGCTTTTTGGTGGTGAAGTTTTAAGAGGATTTTCGCTTGCCCTTCTCATCGGAGTTGCCTTTGGAACGTATTCATCGGTTGCGATTGCGAGTCCGATCATGGTTTGGTGGGAGCAGCGTTTGGAAGCTGCAAACAGGGCGGCGGCATTGAATGTTGGTCGGCCGGTAACAGGAGCAGTCCGAGCTCCAGTGACCACCGGCCGGCGCGATCCTATTTCCCCCGCAGCACGGAATCGTTCCCGTGGGGCAGGCCGGGCATGATGTCTTCAAAGGTCCATACGACGCGCTGGACACCTTTCGAAACAACCGAGTTTGCGCTTGACTTTGCCCGCGGAGGCGACATAGACTGCGGCTGTTGCTGGCCAATTAAATCTCAGAAATCGACCCCGCGTTCGAAGTAGAGGTTGGATGCGGAGCAGTCTGTGAGTGGGCCGGCGAGTTTTTCTCGCACAGCGGCTTTCGTTCTGTTCGGTGTGCTCAATATCACAAGCTGCTGTCTTCCCCTTCAATCCGTTATTGCGGAACTCACGTGGGCAAACAATTCGGCTCTGAGGAGCGTTACTTTTAACAGATTTGTACCCCTGATCCATTTGGCACCGGAATTGGGAGGATAGGATAAATGTTCGAGAACCTTGTTGAGTCCACCTCGCATAAGGACGACATTTCGCGAAAGGGCTCATTCATTCTCGCTACGACCGTGATCTATTTGGTCCTCGGCCTCGCTTTCTTTGTTGCCGGCATCTACTGGTATGACAACCACCTCGGAGAACTCGAGCTTGAGTTAACCACCCTGGTGGCGCCAGTACCGGTGCCTCAACAGGCGAAAGAAGAACCCAAACAAGAGGCGAAGCCCGCAAAGGCTGAGCCCAACGTGGACGTCAGACGCGAGTTGATTGCAGACGTCACGCGAACGGAACTCGTCCCGAAAGAAGTTTCGGCGAAAGCGAGTGACGTTCCGCCCGTAAGACGGGGCGTGACCACTGTCCAGGGCAGTTCTGACTACACGTCAGCAGCACCAATTGCTGCCGGGTCGGGTACCGGAACGGTAGTGGCACCGACCAAAGTGGAAGTCTCTGATGCGCCGCCGCCACCGCCGCCCGCACCACCGCGAGCTCCGATTTCTGGAGGCGTGCTGAATGGAAAAGCTATTAGCTTGCCGAAGCCGCCGTATCCAGCAATCGCGAAGCAGGCGCATGCTTCGGGCACTGTAGTGGTCCAAGTCACCATCGACGAAAATGGTGGTGTGATTTCGGCCCACGCGGTTTCCGGACATCCGCTGTTGCAAGCTGTGTGTGTGGCCGCTGCACGGCAGGCGAGGTTCTCGCCTACCAAGCTCTCGGGACAGCCTGTTAAGGTAACGGGCGTCATCACGTACAATTTCGTCGCTCAATAGCTGTGAAGGTAAATACTTCGAGGCGGCCTTCAATTGGGGCCGGCTCTCAACCTTCGCTGCTCGCTTTAATCTAAGAAAACCTTTGGAGGGGTTTACCGTGACTATTTTAACCAGTCTTCTAGGAACAAAAGCATTCGGTCTTCTGATTCTTTTGCAGGAGGCCGCTCAGCCCGGTGCCAGCCCGGGAGGAGAAGCCGCTAACACCTTTACCATTACAGAAATGGTGAAGAACATGGGCGGCGTGGCGATCGCGGTCGTCATTGTTCTCCTAATCATGTCGGTCTACTCGATAGCGATCATGGTTGAACGCTACCTGACGTATTCCGCAGCCAAGAAGCAATCACGCGAGTTTGCACCGCGAGTTGCTCAGGCTCTGAAGAATGATCGAATTGAAGAAGCCATCAACATCAGCGACAAGCACCGCAAATCGCACCTGGCGATGGTAGTCAGCAGTGGTTTGCAAGAGTTTCGTGCTCACGAGGCATCTTCAGATATTTCTGGTGACGAGATCGAAGCATCGAAGCGAGCTCTCCAGCGCGCAATAGCCATCAAGACGGCCGAGTTCAGACGCGGCTTGTCAGGTTTGGCGACGATCGGTTCGACCGCGCCCTTTGTGGGTCTGTTCGGTACCGTGTTCGGCATCATCAACGCGTTCCGCGGAATGAAGAACGCCGAATCAGCCGGTATCGCTGCTGTCGCGGGTGGTATTTCGGAAGCCTTGTTTACCACCGCGCTTGGTTTGCTCGTAGCTGTTCCTGCCGTTTGGTTGTTCAACTATTTCACCGGTAAGGTCGATGGCTTCATCGTGGAAATGGACAACTCGGCGTCAGAGTTGGTTGATTACTTTATTAAGAATCGTACCAAGCAGCTGAAGGCGTAAGAAGAGCAACAAGGCAATGGTTTTTGCGCGCGCAGTTTTCGCGCTGCGCGCTGATGCTCTCCCGAGCGCAGTGGAAAGGAAGTAGGAATATGGGAATGGCAGCGGGAGGCGGTGGCGGCCTCCAATCTGAAATTAACGTCACGCCAATGGTGGATATTATGCTGGTGCTGCTGATCATCTTCATGGTGGTCACGCCATTTCTTCAGCAGGGCATCACAGTAGCAATACCCCGCGAAATGAAGAACCCTGATGTCGATCCGAACATCATCAAGGAGTCGTCGATAGTTATCTCGATTCCAAATGATGGCCAGTACTATCTGGGCAAGAAGCAGGTTGCGAAGGAAGAACTCGCCGACAAGGTCGACTCGATGCTCAAAAACATCAAGAACGAACAGGATCGGATCGTCTACATCAAGAGCGGAACGAACGTCAGTTATGGGGATGTTGTGAACGTCATCAACGAAGTACGAAAGTTGGGTGTCGATCGCATCGGACTGGTTGCTGACAAGAAGAAGAAGGGTGCTACAGTCCCGGCAACGCCGGCGACATAGTCACGGTAAACGCGCCGCGTTTTTTACAGAAGAAGTAAGGAGCAAAACTTATGGCAATGGGTGCTAGTCCAAAAGGTGGTAGTCAGGCTCAGCCATACATCAATGTCACGCCTCTCATCGATGTGCTGCTCGTGCTGCTGATCATCTTCATGGTGGTCACACCGCTTAAGCCAAGCAGGTTCAAAGCAGATATCCCGACTCAGCGGGATCCGAACGAAGATCTCAGCAAATTGAAGCCTAATCCGCTAACGCTGGTGGTTTCGATTTCGCCAGATTTCCAATTAAAACTCAACCAGGACAACATCGGTTCCGTAAACGACACGACACCGTTGTCGCAAAAACTCACTCAGGTGTTCCAGGAACGAAAGAACCAGCGCGCTTATAAAGTGGGAATGGAAACACGGACAGATGTCCCGGAAGATGAACGCATCGAGAAGACGGTTTTCGTCAAGGCGCCAAGATCGTTGAAGTATGGAGAGGTCGTAAAAGTCATCGACGCAATCAAAGGAGCAGGCGCCAACCCGGTTGGACTACAAGTGGACGATCTGCCGCAGTAAAAAGGTAAGTCGACTAGTGATTGCATTAATGGACTCGCGCGACAGGTCAATCATGATTGTAGATCATCTAATTGGAGTTATAGATAAATGAAACTTTCTCAAACCAGGATCGCAATTGTTTTAGCGGTCCTCGTTATGTCGAGTTCCGGTTGTGGAGTTATCAACCGAATAAGATCGAAGAATGCCTTAAACGAAGCGGCACGAGCTTATCGCGAAGGTCACTTCGAAGAGGCTGAACAGTATTCGCGACGGGCCCAAGAGCTCGATCCCGACAACAAGACTGCTCCCCAATTCATCGCTCGCACAATTCACGCTCAGTACCGTCCAGGTGTTCAGGCGCCGGAGAATATTGCGAAGGCGAGGGAAGCGATCGAGGCCTATCAGAAGATTCTTGAGAAGAATCCAAAAGATGAAGAGGCGTACAAAGCGATTGCTTATCTTTACGGAGCCATCAAAGAGGACGACAAGTTGAAGCAGTGGATTTCCTCTCGCGCTACCAGCGATGCTGTCGCTCCGGAGAAAAGGGCGGAAGCTTACGTTGTCCTTGCTAGTAAAGACTGGGATTGTTCCTACAAGATCACAGAGTTGCCCAGCAATAAGGTTACGAGCATTGATGCGAACAACAAAGCATCGGTTTCATACAAGAAACCCAAGGAGCAGAAAGAATTCGATAACGCGCAGGTCTGCGTAAAGCGAGGACTGGAAGAGATTGAAAATGCTATAAAGTTCGATCCCAACAACGAGTCTGCCTGGTCTTATAAAACGAACCTGCTGCTTGAGGCCTCAAAACTTGCCGAAATGGATGGCAAGACTGACCTAAAGGCCGAATATCAGAAGCAGTCTGAAGCGGCTCTGAAGCGAACGACGGAATTGAGCTTGGCCAATAAGAAGAAGAAGGAAGAGGCGGAAGCTAAGAAATCAGCCTCGCCGCCAAAGACTTAAACGTATCGACACCAGCTCCCGAATCGGTGATGCCCTCCTTTCGAGGCGGGCATCACCTTTTTGTTATAATTAATTTTGGTAGCTTCCTTGATACTTTAGGCTCGCGCGAATGATCAGAATTGAGGAAATCGTAGATAAAGTAGCCGTAAATCACCCTACGGCTAACCTTGATCTATTGAGGCGCGCGTACCTCTTTTCTGCTCGTGAGCACAAAGGTCAGAAGCGTGCTTCCGGCGAATCTTACCTGGTCCATCCATTAGAAGTAGCAAACATTCTCGCGGAAATGAAGCTCGATGAGGTTTCGGTTGCGACTGGTTTGCTGCACGACGTGGTGGAAGATACTCTCGTAGACCTCGACACCATCCGCAACTATTTTGGCGAAGAAATAACTCACCTGGTCGATGGGCTCACAAAGATCGCCCAAATAAGCAACATTTCGCGAGAAGAACAGCAGGCGGAAAATGTTCGCAAGATGGTGTTGGCGATGGTCGACGACGTTCGCGTGGTTCTTGTGAAGCTTGCCGATCGTCTCCATAACATGCGCACGCTTCAGTATCTCAATCCGGAAAAGAGAAAGAGAATCGCCGAAGAGACGATGGAGATCTTCGCGCCTATCGCTCATCGACTCGGAATGGGAAAATTGCGCGGCGAGCTGGAAGATTTAGCGTTCCGTCACCTTTATCCTGATGATTATCGTGAACTTGCTGAACAACTCGAGCGACGTAGAGCGGAAAATGAAGCCTTTCTGACAGCTGTAACTGCGCGGATCGAAGAGAAAATGCGAGAGGCCGAAGTTCCGTTCGTCAGCGTCGAGGGGCGGGTGAAACGACTCTACTCAATCTGGAAGAAGCTACGACGACAGAAAATCGGCCTTGACCAGGTGTATGACCTGGTTGCTGCGAGAGTTATCACTCCGAATGAGATTCGTCATTGCTATGCCGCATTAGGCGTAATTCACAATAACTGGAAACCGGTCCCCGGACGTATCAAGGATTGGATTGCGACACCTCGCGACAATCTTTATCAATCGTTGCACACGTCTGTAATTGGCCCGAACAGCCAGTCCTTCGAGGTACAGATTCGCACTGAGGAAATGCATCAGATCGCCGAGGAGGGTGTGGCTGCCCATTGGAAGTACAAGGAAGGGAAGCGAGGACATCGCGAAGACGATAAAGCTTTGGCTGCACTGAGATCCCTTGTTGAATGGACTCAGGAGGTAAAAGATTCGCGTGAGTTTTTGGACTCGCTGAAACTAGACCTTTATCCCAAGGACGTTTACGCGTTCACGCCGATGGGTAAGGTCATTCAACTTCCACGCGGGGCTACACCTGTCGACTTCGCTTACATGATCCACTCGGAAGTGGGTAATACCTGCACAGGTGCACGAATCAATGGTCGAATGGTGCCTTTGCGCACGCCGATTCAAAACGGGGACGTTGTCGAGATTATTACCACGTCTAACTCTCACCCGTCGCGAGACTGGCTTAACTTCATCGCCACGTCGCGGGCGCGAAACCGTGTGCGCCACTGGGTCGCGGAGCAACAACGGGCTGAATCCATTGAGATCGGTCGAAAGCTTTTCGAGAAAGAGGCGGTGCGTTTTCAGTTATCTGCAAAGAAGCTTTTGACTGATGGCGATGGCGACATGAAACGTGTGGCCAGCGACTACGGATATGGCCGCGTTGATGATCTTCTGGCAGCTATCGGTTATGGCAAATTGGTTCCGCGAAATGTGATTGCGAAATATCTGGGGCCGGAGCAGTTTGAACAGCTCGACAAGCAGAAGGAGTCGCGTCTCAGGAGTGGTGTTCGAGCTGTTAAGCGGCTCATCAGACTGGGAGACGATTCAATTGTGGTCCGGGGCGTGGACGATCTGATGGTTACCCGCGCGCGATGCTGCAATCCGCTTCACGGAGAAGACATCATCGGTTACGTGACTCGTGGAAAAGGCGTGGCGGTTCACACAAAGCGCTGTAAGAACGTTAACCAGTTGATGGTTAACCGCGAAAGGATAGTTGAAGTCGAGTGGGCAGGTCGTCCTGAAACTACGGCTTACGCAGTGAAGTTGTTAGCCATCACAGAGAATCGCACCGGAATGATCGCGGGGATAACCGGCGCAATCTCTGACATGAAGACGGGGATTAGGGATGCGCGTGCTTCAGTCGCGCCTGACGAAAAAGGCCATATTGAAGTCACGGTCGAAGTCTTTGACGTGAAACACCTCGATAAAGTTATTAGTTCAATTAAAGGAGTTCCCGGCGTTCTCGATGTTGAGAGAATGCAGGGAGCTGTTTAGACCGTTGTAAATGGTGCATCATAGAAAAACCGAAATTGACATTGAACATTTGACATTCTTTTTAGGCCGGTAGATTGCTACTAGTTCATGGAGTACCTAAACTCTGGCAAAACGGCAATCTCAAATGACAACTGTCAAATAAAATTGACAGGATAAGGTGTGATTAATCATTCGTCCTGTAAATCCAGTTAATCCTGTCAAGATATCTGGGCGTCAATATGTCAAATATCCAATGTCCAATAGGTTTTTTGTCAAATAGGTTTTAGGTCAAATGGGCTTTGTCCTCACTCTATTTTGCCCTCGTCCGCCTTTCTGCTAAAATCCCGCCTTTGTTTTCGTTCCGTGGTGGAGGCTGATTCGTAACAGTGAAGCGCAGAGTTGAAACTGCTCAGGCTCCGCAAGCTATCGGGCCCTATTCGCAGGCGATCGAAGCGGGTGGATTCGTTTTTGCTTCGGGTCAGATCCCCACTGATCCTAAAACCGGCCAGTTCGTTGCCGGCGGGATCAAAGAGCAGACAGAGCAGGTGTTGAAGAACCTGAGTGCCGTGTTGGAGGCAGCCGGTACGGGGCTAAATCGAATCGTAAAGACTACGGTCTTTCTAGCCAGCATGGACGAGTTTGCAGCAATGAACGAGGTTTATTCGAAGTTCTTTGAGATCGATCCGCCAGCGAGATCTACGGTACAGGCAGCGCGTTTGCCACGGGATGCGCGAGTCGAAATTGAGGCTATAGCAACAAAGGAGTAGATTTCAAATTGCGAAATTAATCCGCAATTCGAAATTATTCAGGCGGCCTTTGCTACTTTGCCGGCCTTAATGCAACTGGTGCAAACCTTCATCCGTTTTGCGCCGCCCTGCGGAAGTTGCACACGGATGGATTGGAGATTTGGATCAAATCTACGAGGGGTCCGGTTGTTTGCATGCGACACGTTGTTTCCGAATTGAGGGCCTTTGCCGCAAACTGCGCAACGTTTAGCCATTGTATTTATGCAACCTCCAAAGCTGTTTGCTCAACCAATTATTAGCCGCGCCGGTCGGTTTACTATTTGACGCAGGCGCGAAACGAAAACTTATAACAAACGAGTTACGACTCAGTCAAACGACGACGCTTGACCTACAGTTCGGTGCGCCGTCGCTGCCCGTAATTTACTGAAGGAGTTAATTGACAGTGCGAAAGATCGCGATTCTATTTGTCCTGTTGCTGCCCGTTGGCGCATTGGTTTTCAGTGCGTGCACGGCAGGAACCTCGGATGCAAAAGACAACATGGTTGCCGCCACGGTTAACGGCAAGAACATCATGCTGGCGGAAGTTGAAAGAACAGTGAGTCAGCAAGCTAACGGAAAACAAGCTAGCCTTTCTCAACTGGAGTTGGCCCAGGCGCGACTTCAGGTATTAGGCAGCCTGATTCAACGTGAAGTTCTTTTTCAACGAGCAGAACGGGAAAAGCTGTTGCCGACAGAAGAGCAAATTACCGCCGCCATTAACCAGCAAAAGCAGCAGAGCGGAATGACTGATGAGGATTTCAACAAGAGTCTGAGCGCTCAGAATATGTCCCTGGAAATGTTGCGTGAAGAGGCTCGCAAGGATCTTGCGGTGCGGAATCTTCAGGACAAGTACAGCGGAAAGATTAGTGTTAACGACAAAGAGGTCGAAGACTTTTACAACAACAACAGGAAACAGTTCGTTAGTAACCGCGGCGCCGCGTTAGCAGTGATTATTGTGGATCCGGCTGACAACAGCGAACAGGGTATTCAGAATGATGCGAAGAACGAGGCAGAGGCCAAACTGAAGATTGATAACATCTATCAGCAGCTGAAAGGTGGAGCGGATTTCGCTACTGTTGCTCGCTCCAAGAGCGAGGACGCTCAGAGCCTTGTGAAAGGTGGGGATATAGGATTCTTTACTGAAGATGGTTTGAAGCAGGCTGGTCTGCCGAAAGAACTTACTGATCTATTCATGGGACCGATGCAGGTTGGCAGTTTCACTGAACCGAAGCAGGTAAACAACCGTTGGTACATTTTCAAACTGGAAGACAAGCGATTGCAGACCGAGAATCTGACGCTTGAGAGCCCAGGTGTCCGCCAGCAAATAACGCAGGCGCTTATCAATCAACGTAAAGACATTCTCAACGCAGCATTACTCGAAGTAGCTGTAAATGAGGCGAAGGTCGTCAACATCCTCGCTGGGAATATGCTTAACAATCCGGGGAATCTGGGCCTGCGACCAGCGTCTCCCGGGTCAGCTCCAGCAACGAGTGCTAATCAGCAGGGTACCGCGACGCCTCAACAGGCAGCCGCCAGTCCGGCAGCGAATAGTGCGTCACCAAAATAGTTCAGGGATAGGAAAACTGACACGATTAACACGATTGACATGAGTCATTTGAAACGCTTGGTCAAAACGTGATTTTGGACTGAGTCGTAAATTCGAAAATCGCAATTCGCAATTTGAAATTCTTCTAACGAGGGTGCGGAGAGCTTTATGGCCGCACCCGTTTTCTTGCTCGTGAGCGTAGATGCTGTTTCGCCTTTCTGATGTCCGCAAGTCTTACGGCGCGCAGGACGTTCTACGTGGCGCCTCACTACAACTGAACAGGGGCGAACATGTCGGGTTGGTCGGACGTAACGGCGCTGGGAAGACAACCGTCTTCAAGCTCGTAACTGGTGAGGAGTTGCCCGACAGTGGTGATGTTGTTCGGGCGCGTGGCGTTCGTTTAGGACTATTGGCTCAACACGTCAACTTCGAACCTGGCGCAACAGTTCACGAATCAGCGCTAGCGGCATTTGGGACGCTGCAGCAGATAGAGCATGAGATGCATGAACTCGAGCATCGCATGGCCGAATCGAATGCGGATCTGGAGAGGGTTCTCGAAAGGTACAGCGATCTCCAGCACCAGTTTGAGCGTGAGGGCGGCTTTGAATATGCAGCCAGGGCTGAAGCGATTTTGCAGGGTTTGGGATTCGAACGCGAGACGTGGTCATTGGAGACCGAAAAGTTATCCGGCGGCCAGCACAATCGCCTTGGGTTAGCGCGGCTTTTATTGGCCCAACCTGACGTTCTGCTGCTTGATGAACCAACCAATCATCTGGATGTGGCGGCGGTGGAATGGCTTGAAGAGTTCCTACAAACATACCCGGCCGCGTACGTGATAATCAGTCACGACCGCTATTTCCTGGATCGTGTATGTGGCCGCATCATCGAACTGGAAAGCGGGCGCGCAAACAGTTACACCGGCAACTATTCTGATTATCTTGTCGAACGTGAAGTGCGCCGTGAAGCGCAGCAGCGAGCTTACGAGAATCAACAACAGTTGATCTCGAAAACCGAGGACTTTATTCGTCGCAACATCGCGGGGCAAAAGACTAAGCAAGCGAAATCCAGAAGAAAGATGCTAGAGCGGTTGGATCGAGTCGAAGCCGTCGCGAGCGAACGAAGCTCAGGAGATTTTCGGCTACAGGCGATCGAACGCACGGGAAATCATGTCCTGATGATTGAACAAGCTGCGGTCGGATACCCGGGCACGCTTTTGGCGCGCGACATTTCGTTAATCCTACGACGCGGTGAGTGCCTGGGTATCATTGGACCAAACGGGTCCGGCAAAACGACTTTTCTCCGCACCATTTTAAAAAAGATTCCGCCCCTCGAAGGCGAGATCCGGTGGGGGACGAAAGTTCAGATCGGCTACTACGCCCAACAACTCGAGGATCTCGACGACCGAAATGAAATCATCATGGAGTTGAGACGCGTTGCGCCATCTGATGCAACGGCCGGTGAATTGAGGTCGTTTCTTGCAAAGTTTTTGTTTACTGGTGATGACGTCTACAAGCATGTGCGAGATTTGTCAGGAGGCGAAAAGGGCAGATTGGCTTTGGCGAAGTTGATCTACTCGCGGGTCAACGTGTTGGTGCTCGACGAACCAACCAACCACCTTGACATACCTTCTCGCGAGGCACTCGAAGAAGCTCTTGACGCGTACGAAGGGACGATAATAACCATCAGTCATGACCGTTATTTTCTGGATCGAGTGGCAACCCAGATTTTGGCGCTTGACGGACAAGGCGGAGCAGAGCACTACGATGGTGACTACACGGAATATCACGATTGGAGGGCTTCCCATACCGGGTCGTTGAACACTGGCGCGAACAAGGACTTCTTCAAGGACGCTAATAGTGTTGACAAGAAGGATCTGCAAACGAAAGAGTCAACGGCGGTAGAAGTAATTGATGCGACGAAACAGCCTTCAAGTAAAAGAAAGGCTGCGCCGGCGACTCAGAGGCCAGGTGTAAGGGTAATCAAGAAAAAGAAACCAGAAACCCGCACTCAGTCAATGGTTGAAGCGGATGTTGCTAGAATTGAAGCGCGGATTAACGAGATCTCAGAGGAGATGGGCCATCCAGAAGTTGCGCGCGATGCCACGCGTTTGATTTCACTAAATGAAGAGTACGAGCAAGCGAATGAGCGGCTTCGCGAGCTGTATGATGAATGGGAGCGTTTGGGCGTGGAAGCGACGAGCGGTTAAGGTTCTCCGGCTTTTGCACCAAAAACGGAAATCGCAGCGGCGGACAGAGAGTGCGACGAGCAGAGAATGCGACGGGGAGAGAATGCGGCGGACAGAGAATGCGACGGGCAGAGGGTCTGTCAAAGCTCAACTTCTCATTCACGGTAAGCTTTAGCTTAGGACCAGCGAGACACCGAAACCGAAACAGGTCAGTACCACCGCGCGGTAGCGGGTGGGTTCTCAACATTGCCGATTTCCAAGTGCCGATTGTCGATTAATTTATCCGTTACGGGCCAATCGGAAATCGAAAAATTGAAATCGAAAATCGGCATTGTCACGAACCACTCGCTTATCGACGATCTTATGAAAATCCCATCGGCGTAAGGCAAGTCTTAAGCAGCGGGACGACTGGTTGCAAATCAACCTTGAAGCTTAACTCTTGCAGCCTTTTACCGAGTGAAAACTCGAGGGAGGCCTCCGGCTTGTCCGGCGCAGGCTCACGTTCGCAGGCTATGACGAGCCGCTGCCAACAGAGACTGTAAAACAGGTCAGTACCACCGCCGTAGAGGCTGCGTGAGTGGATCCAGAGCCGCAGGAGATCGCAGCAGCAAAACTCGAGGGAGGCCCCAGGCTTGTCCGGGGGAGGTTCACGTTTGCTGCTACAGATGGGGCAGATAAACTTTCACTGGAGGCCACGGGTTTGTCCCGTGAAGGCTCACGCTAGGCCGCGATTGAAGACTGTTTACTAGTAAGTGACATAACGTGAGACTCGACCGCACAAGGCGGTGGCCTCTTCGCTCAATGGCTC
>JBKPCC010000139.1:0-5114 GCA_046727215.1 Acidobacteriota bacterium | reverse complement strand
CCTGAGTTCTTTTCCGTCTTGCTGGATTGTTAGTTTTGATAGTTTAGAGATCAGTTGAATCGCACTACATAATCAAAGTCGAGAAAAAAGAGCTCGCTGCTGAGCTGGTGATTTCGAGCAGTACTGAGTCTGTCTGACTTCTGGCTGCACGCGCTCAACACCTTTAATTCGAATTTCATCGAGGTGGAGATGAATAACGTATTTCTCAAGTCACGTGAGGGTCGCACCCGACTCCGACCGTAGTGTAGGCACGAGCGAAAGCATTAGATGATTAACCGCAAATCTGGACCACTCTGAACAAAAGTTTTGCGTCCCGAGTCTCATGGCAACCGAAAAAATCTCGGAAGGAATTTGCGGTGCTCTCCCGATAAGTTGTCTGTGCTCGATGATTCAGACCAGTTTAGGCACGCCTCCCTTACTGTCAAAAATGACAGTTACCGCCCCCAAATCCACGCTACCGTCCAACTACCGAGGTCTACGTATTCAGTGTCGTTTGAGTTGATAGAGAGAGCGCAGCTGATTTGCAAGGCGGTCGAGCTGACCCTGACCTTAGTAATAACTCCAGGAGAACAATCGATATGAAAACGATGAATATACCCATCGATGCCGACGGCTGCGGGACGGTGCAAGTCCTTCTCTGGAATTCATAACCCCAAGGTCTCAAAGGGTCTTGCACAGAATCTTTTATAGGTAACGAAATCGAGTCGAATAGTGGAGACTCGTCCGAGTTCGCAAAGATCCTGGGCCACTCGAGTATCAAGTTGATGGAGCGCTATGTCAGGTTGGCGCAAAAACAAATCGCCGGAATCAACAACACCGCGTAGGGAATGTAAAACCAACCTCCGAGGCTAAATTTGGCTAACCGATGTGCGCGTATTGTGCGCGCGAGAAATTTTTACGCGCCTTTTTGATGTCGGTAAGTTGTTGAAAGGAATGGTGGCCAGGGACGGAATCGAACCGCCGACGCCGGCCTTTTCAGGGCCGCTTACCGAATCGCCGAAGTGGTTTGAAATCAATTGATATCACTGAGCACGAAGGTCTTATGACATAAGTGATTTAGGATGGTCTAGGATGCTTTGGGCCATTTTAGCGTCTTCAATGTTCGCGGATTGTTCGCGACCGCCGAGTATCTGATTAGTGCTCGGCGCGGACGCGGTAATCAGCAGTTGATTTTGGACGACGACGCCCTGCTAACCCAAGTCAGCCAAGATTTACTGACGTCCTCCGCGTCTACCAATCGCCGCCTGCTTCGTCGGAACGAAGGTGCATGACGACGGCGCAATGACGGCTGTTGGCGTGATCTTCAACGCAGTCATGTTGTTCTTTGTGAGCAAGCTGTTGAATGCGACGAGATCCGTGTCGAGCATCGTTTTCCACGCATTCGCAGTTGCGGTGTATTCCTTGCAACCGGATGCCAAGGTGTCGATCTGCGCTTTAGTCGGCGCCATGTCGATCCCATTCTGCGTTAGCAGGCCGAGGATCGTGTTGTAGATACCGTTGATTGCGTAGAAGGGCAACACGCTCCCGGGCGCGCGTGCGGGTCCGCCAAACCCACCACCACCGCCGCGTCCGCCGCGAGGCACGACTCCGCCAATCGTCCCTAGTTTCGTATCAAGAGCGGTCGCGGCAGTTGCTACATCAGCAGACAGCGAGCCGCGCGGGATCGACGCCAACTGCGCGCGAACCGCCGTTACTTCATTGTTAGCGACATAACTCTCCTTCATGCCTTGGATGGCGGCTATTGCTAAACGATTCTGTGCCCGCAGCGCTGACATCACCTCCGAACTCTCGCCAACACGCGGATCGTTGTGGACGACGAGGGTCTGATTGTACGTGGCACCATCCACCAACAGCTTAACGGTGTACGTGCCCGGCAACGCGAGCGGGCCATGCGGTGCTGGCGTGACCTGGCCCGGCGCGGAGTTCATCTGGTTATTGATGTCAGGGTTGAAGCCGGGCGGATCGTCGTAGCGAAGGTCCCAGTTGATGCGATTTGTGCCGACGTTAGTAGAGAGGGCGCGCTCAGACGAGGGCATCAGCCAGTAATCGGGATACGGCGGTCGATCATACATGGGTGGCTGGGTGCTGGTGATCGTACGGACGAGGTTATTCGCCGAATCGAAGATCTGCAGCTTGATCTCATCGGCCGGTTTCTTGCTCAGATGATAGAAGAGAAGCGCACCGTAAGGAGGATTAGGGGCGTGCGGCATCTCGAGGTTCATCGGCTGGTCCCAGTTGGCGTTCGCTCGAGAGCGAATAGCATCCCCAGGCTTGAACAGATATGCCGGCGTCGATGCAATCTGCTGTGCCTTCGCCGCGATCTCGCGCAGCGGACTCATATCGTCGAGCACCCAGAATCCGCGGCCGTATGTACCGATGACCAGATCATTCATGTGATCGTTAGTGTGGAATACCATGTCACGGATCGACGTGCTGGGCAGATTAAGCCGTAGCGACTGCCAGTGATCGCCATCGTCGAACGACACGTAAACTGTCGTCTCGGTGCCGGCAAAGAGCAAGCCCTTCTGTTTGGGATCCTCTCGAATGACGTTCACCTGACTCCCCGTTCGTTCATCAGTCGGAAGGCCGTTGACGATTCGCGTCCAGGTCTTGCCGGCGTCGTGCGTGCGATAGATGTAGTGCTGGCCCGCCGGTGTTGGACCTCCGCGGCTAAAACCGATAAAAGCGAGCACGTAGGCCGTATTTACATCGTTGTGTCCGGCCTCGACGGTGACGAAGTTGGCGCCTGCCGGCAGATCGGTAAAGTTCGTCACGTTGTTCCACGTTTTGCCGCCGTCTATCGTGTTGTAGATCTGTCCCGAGGTGCTGCCTGACCAGACGACTCCCCGCTTAACAGTCGAGATCGAGAAATCGGAGATCGAATGGCGGACCGCAAACGGAGACGGAGTTGCTCCCGGGGCCGGCGTCGGAGTGGGGGTAGGCGCGGCGCCGCACGGTACCATCGACTGACCTTTCGGTGTGGTCAGATCGGGACTGAACGCTTGCCACGTCTGTGCACCGTCGCGAGTTACGAGTATGCAGTTGTAACCAACGTACAGCGCCTTTGGCTCGAACGCTGTGTCAAATCGTTTCCAGAAGTCACGAACCTCAGCATACAGGTTTCTTTTCGTGCCGAAATTCGGCGCGACGTTGCCCCACTGCCCAGTTGCAAGATCGATCTTGATCATCCCATTGCCCTGACCTGTGCCATAGCCGACACCGTAAACCGTCGTGGGCTTGAGCGGATCGGGCACGACAGTGCCGAATTCGGATGACGGCAGGGGATACCAATCTACCTGGGTGATTTGACCCTGATCGCTGCGGCTGCGCGTCATGATTGCGCCGGTGTCTTGCTGCGAACCCATGACCCAGTACGGATAACGAGTGTCGGTGGCGATTTGGTAGATCTGAGCGATTGAGATCTGGTAATAGCCGCTCCAAGTTTGACCGCCGTCGAGCGTAATAGCCGGGCCCTGATCAAAGCCGAAGAACATACGTTTGTTGTCGGTCGGGTCTATCCACGCAACGTGCGGGTCCTCGCCACCTGGAGCTCCCTTGAACGCGCTAAATGTTTTTCCACCATCGATCGATCGATAGATAGTGGTGGCGATCGTGTAAACGATGTCGGGGTTTTGTGTGTCGACCCAAACACCCGAGCTGAACGAGCCTTGGCCATTCGTAATGCGCGTGTCACCCGAGGCCATGTGCTGCCACGTTGTGCCCTGATCGTCGGAGCGATAGAGACCAGAGCCACCCTGAAGCGGGCCGCCGATGACGTAGATGCGTTTGCCATCGGTATGCATCGCGATCGCAACGCTAATGCGGCCGTTGTACTGCGGGAGCGTGTCGACCTTCTTCCACGTCTTGCCGGAGTCGGTCGATTTGTAGAGCGCGGTGCCGTTCGGTCCTTGGGGGGCACCTCCTCCGCCGAAACCAAACCCGCCAGTGTTGCCTTGTGACGTCGCGAAGATCACGTTCGGCATGTCGAACGCGTACTCGACGTCGCGTGCGCCGTTCGCGTTCTCCGGCCGCAGGGTGTTCTCCCATGTCTTGCCGCCGTCGGTGGTCAGGTAGATACCACGACCGTTATGGCGCGCGTCACCCTGCGTCGACACCACTACGCGATTAGGATCTTTCGGATCGACGACCATTTTATTGATCTTGGTAGTGTCCTCGAGGCCGATGTGCGTCCACGTCTTACCGGCATCGGTAGATTTGTACATCCCGTCGCCGAGAGATCCCTGCACTGAATCGCCCGTGCCGGCATACACAATGTTGGGGTCGGACGGCGCGACCTGTATCGCGCCGATGCTGTCGACGTTTGTGAACTGATCGAAGATCGGAAACCACGACACGCCTGCGCTCGTGGTCTTCCAAATGCCGCCGGCGGGTGCACCCAAATAAAACACGCCGGGTTGACCAATCGCGCCGGTGACAGCCGAGACACGCCCGCCGTGAAACGGGCCGATGTTGCGCCAGCGGAGACCAGCAAAGAGGTCCGGGTTGATCTGCGAAACCTGCTGCGCACTTGCGCCAAATGTCAGGCAAATCACAACGATGAACACGGACCACAAGTAAGCAGGACGATGATTTAGGTGAAGGATCATGGCAGGCTCACACTAGACGCGTTTCCTCACGAGGGCAAGCGGACGACGGAGTCGGCGAGAAAGCGCAGCAGAATTCCGGTATACGCGTATTGTACGCGAGCGTCCAGGACTTATGGGGTCTCGTACCCACTCTGGACCAATCATCTTACGAAACACGCTCCCGCCGCTCGCGTCCAACGATTTTTTCACTCGCGAATGCTACTGGCGACGATCTTCATCGACGATCGAATTTGTGCCAGTGAGAATGCCGTAAACCCGAATACTAAACCAGGCCGACAGGGGCTCAATGAATAAGCCGACAGGGGTGGAACGTCGATACCTGCGGCGGCGAGCGTTCTTGAGATTCGTACGTCATCAGTTCCTGGCTTTAACCATCCAGCCGCGTCCATCCCCGACTCAATAGCCGGAAACGAAAGCCATCCACTCGTGTGCTTGTTTGCTTCATCGAGAAAGACTTCCAGTCGTTCGCGGTATAATTTTCGCATGCGGCGCACGTGCGTAGAAAAG
>JBKPCC010000138.1:0-15733 GCA_046727215.1 Acidobacteriota bacterium | reverse complement strand
CCTACGGCCAGCGTAGTTTCCTCAGGAACTATCTGTACCCAACTCAAATCAAAATGGTTCCAATTCTTTAGAGCGGCCACGGCGCAATCGAACGTATTACGACCAACGCCAAGCTTCACTCGATTACGGTCAACAGTGTAGCCAACCGGGATGGTTCCGGCTGTTGCGCCTACGTCAGGATAGGAAAACGGCAGGTGACGATGAGATTCGATAAATCGCCGGACTTGATCTGCCGATGGTTCAGTGAAAAGAAACATTCTTCCTTGAGTCGGGAGTCGCGAGCGTGGAGTCTGGGGTCAAGCTAATTTACAAAAATTCGGAAACGGGTTTCGCACAGTTTCGTATAGACGATTGACGCTTTTCACGGGCCCACCCGAGCCACGATTAGTTTCTGACACAAATACCCAACTTGTGGTGTTTGACTTATTGAGCCCCCAAAATTTCATGTAACTTTTGGTTCATCTCCGCGTTTTATTGTTGAGGATCTCTCATGAATTAAAAGCCTCGCTACTACTTGCGATAGTAACGAGGCCCAGGACAACACAAATTTGGCGGCCTTTGAGGCACACTAAAGATGTTATCGTCAGCACTCGCATCTTAGCGCACCAGAGACCGCGGTTCAACCTCTTGGCTCTTTAAGAACTAGGTCTTACGCGGTGACGCCGTTTGCGCTGTCTCCCTAACAAATCCTAAGCGTAGAACGTAGCCGTCGCCTCGATCCGCAAGGAGGCGCATGATGCAGTATTCCAGACTTCTCACGTGTCTTGTTTTTGCCCTGATTTCTGTAATTAGCTTCCGGATCCAAGCACAAACCCCCGGCGCTGCGCTTCGCCATTATCGCGAAGGTGACAAAAGAGTAAGCGAAGGACAATGGGCGGCAGCGTTCGAAGAATACAGCCGCGCCATCGAACTGAGTTCTCATCCTGTTCCGTCATCATCATCTTACAAGGATGCTCCCGCGACACTCGGCTTTGCTCCGAGTGATCCGCAGCCTGATAACATTACGTTCATCGATCCCTTCACTGCCAAGGCTTATACCAACCGGTGCTTTGTTTTGTATCACCTGCAAGAATTTGATCGAGCTATCGAAGATTGCAATCAGGCGCTGAAGATTAGTCCCGCGTTGGCGGCCCCTTATCTGAATCGAGGCGCCGCTCGTCGCGCCAAAAAGGATCTGTCAGGAGCCTTGAGCGATTTTGATCGCGCCCTAAAGTTAAACCCTAAGCTTGGCGAGGCCTACAACAATCGCGGAGCGCTGCGACACGACCTCGGAGATATTGAAGGAGCGCTTGAAGATCTAAACGCGGCCTTAACGCTCGACGATCAGATGCCGGCGGCCTACTATCATCGCGGCTACGTTTACTTGGCCAAAAAAGATTACGAGAAAGCAATGCACGACTTCAGCAGAGCCATCGAACTGCAACCCGATTTTGCCCTGGCTTATCAGGGCCGCGGCACAACGCTCATGGACGAGACGGAGTTTTCGCGTGCCATCAAGGATTTTAATCGTGCCCTGGAATTAAATCCTCAGTTGGACATCGCGTGCATGAACAGAGGTTTAACTTTTCTGATTATTGGTAGGGATGCCGATGCTCAGAAGGACTTCAATCGTTGCGTTCAGCTGAACCCCGACGCGAAGGACGATCTCGAGAAGCGCATTCAGCTCGCGCGAGAGTTGCGCAGCAGGAAATTATGACTGCTGCGTGCTCTTGGTGCGCTGCGACCGTGGATGATGGCGATCGTAAGCTGCGCGAAGATGGCGGTCGGTGATATGCGTGTAAATCTGTGTAGTGGAAATATCGCTGTGGCCCAGGAGCGCCTGCACTGAGCGTGAATCTGCACCGTGCTGAATTAGATGCGTCGCAAAACTGTGCCTCAACGTATGCGGTGAAATGTCCTCAATCCCACATCGCTCTGCGTACTCCTTAATCATCGCCCAGACTACCTGCCTAGTCATGGCTTTGCCGCGATGCAAGAAGAAGTTTAATGCAGTTGATTTGCCATAAGCGGCCTTTGTCTCAGAATAACGTTGCAACCAGTGAATAGCGCTCTTCCCGATGGGCACACGACGCTCTTTGCTTCCCTTTCCGTGCAGGACAACCAAACCGGCAAGCAGATCAACGTCCGCTTGTTTGAGACACGTGAGCTCTGATACGCGCAGGCCTGCAGCGTACATCAGTTCTAATATTGCCCGGTCACGCACGCCGCGCTGGGTGGAAATGTCGGGTGCTAGAAGCAGCTTATTGATTTCGTCTTCGTTAAGGAACCGAGGCAAGTGCGTTGACCGTTGCGGTGTGTCGATTTCATCAGTCGGTAGTTTGGTGATATGGCCATCAAGCGCTAGGAATTTGAAAAAACCCCGCATAGCGCTGACCGCTCTCGAGATAGATTGCGGTGAGAGGCCTTCACGAGATAACGATGCGATCCATTTTCTCAGATCTGTGCGAGTCAGATCTTCGACATGAGCGCCTGACCTCTGAGCCCAGCTAACGAGTTTTGTTAGATCGCGGCCATAACTTTCAACAGTATGACGAGAGAGCCCCTTCTCAACCTGAACATAGGTGAGAAATTCCTTCACTAGATCGCGCTGATCACTCGTCATGCGCAGCCAGTAAATGGAAACTGCGACCTATTTGTCAACAAAAAAGGAAAGAACAGTCGAAAAGATTTTAGATTGAGGCTAGTATGTCTCTCTTATTACGGCCTATTCACTACCGGAAATGTGATTACTCGTAACGTAGACACTCGATTGGATCCAAACGTGAGGCTTTTCGCGCGGGCCAAACGCCGAAGATAAGACCAACACCGACCGATACAGAAAGCCCGGTTACGACAGCCCAGGTGGGAATTGAAGCGGGAAGCTGGGGAACAAGAAACATCACGAGTTTACTAATCCCAACCGCAAGAAGAACGCCTAGCACTCCACCGAAAAACGTCAGTGTCATCGCTTCGAAAAGAAACTGACGAACAATATCGCGCCGCCGCGCGCCAATAGCTTTGCGGATTCCTATCTCTTTGGTCCGTTCAGTGACACTCACAAGCATGATATTCATCACGCCTATCCCGCCTACCAATAGACCCAAACACGAAATGGCTATGGCCAACAGACCCACCATTGCGAAGATACTGTCGAACTGCTCGATAAACTTGTCTGCCGTCTTAATATCAAAATTATTAGGAGCTCCAAATTTCACATTGCGCCGGCGCCGAAGGATCTCTTCTGATTGGGTTAGTGCTTCAGTCAACTGAGTCGAACGTCCTTTGATTATTAGTAGCACGTACCCTCGAGCTGGTGCGACCTTCTGAGCCGTACGAAAAGGAATAAAGACAGCGTTGTCTTCTTCGTTTTCTCCGAAGAAGCCGGCTTTCCGCTTTTCCAGAACACCAACAATTTCAAAGTTATATCCGCCCATTCGCACCTGCGTGCCGGCAATGTTGTTTTCCCGCCCGGGGAAAAGCGCATCAGCCGCGTTTACGCCGATCACCATGACATTGCTGCGCTGTTGGTCATCCAATTCAGTGATGAACCGGCCTTCCCTTACTGCAATGTTGACGATGTTCGCGTAGTTGGCAGTGACGCCTTGAGTGTTACCCCAACGATAGTTGTGACCCTCATAGGTAATGTTGTCGTCGAAAGGTCCTCCGCTGTACCCAACATTGGGCGCAACGGTCGCGACGTCTTCAACAGCGCTTGCATGTTCCTTGATCGCTTCGGCATCGGCAAAAGTTAAGGGTTTGCGGGTCCGTTCAGACCGATCGATGCTGACGCTTGGTCCCGTCGACAAGTGGAAAGCATAGATATTATTCGTGCCATACTCTTCTATGATGGCGATTATGTTCTGCCTGAGTCCGGTGAGAATTGAAGCAATTACGATTGCTGTAAACACACCGATAACGATGCCAAGCACGGTAAGAAAGCTGCGAAACTTGTGCGAGCGGACGCTATCGAGCGCCATCTTAATGGTCTCGCCAAATACACCTTTTGGAAGTTTAAGTTTCATGACCGCCAATAGGTCCTATAGGTCCAACCGGTCCTATTTAAGACTCGCAATTCACTAAACCGTCTGCGTCAGCGCCACAATTGGATCCAATCGCGCCGCCTTGAACGCGGGGTAAATTCCCGCAATCATTCCGACGCCGCCTGAAACCACTAGCGCCAACAAAATATAGCCCGGAGTTATTGTCATCGTGATCTGGGCCAATACAGTGATGGCGACGCAAACACTCCAGGCCAGCAATAGACCGAGAATACCTCCGAGCGCACAAAGTAATCCTGACTCAATCAGAAACTGCATCAAGATCTGGCGTCTCGTAGCACCAACAGCTTTCCTCAAACCCACTTCGAACGTGCGCTCCGTTACGCTTACAAGCATGATGTTCATCACGACGATGCCACCCACGAGCAGCGTTATCGCAGTGATGGGGATGACGACCTTTGCAATGCTGCCGGTAAATTCGTCGATCTGATTGTTGAGTTCCTGCACATTCACCAGTCCGAAATCATCTTCTTCATTTCCCTTCAACCTGTGTTTATTGCGCATCGCTACTCGTGCATCTTCAATGGACGTTTGGAAATCTTCACGGTTGTGGCTTTTGCCATGAATCTGGAGTCCGTTTCTTCCAAAAATTTGTAGATGCGTGGTGACAGGAATGTAAACGTGCCGATCTATTGAATCGCCGAAGAACGAGCCTCGCTTCTCTTCAACACCCACGACGCGCATCGGCATGCCTCGGACCTTCAAAGTCTTGCCAATGGCGTTTGTATTGGGAAAAAACTTGTCTTTAATGTCGCCACCAAGAACAACTACCAGCGCCGAGCGTTGCACTTCATCAGGTGAGATGAACCGGCCTTCCGCAATTTCCTTGTCTTCAATGTCAACCATGTTCGCGGTTGCGCCGAACACGATTGCTCCAGGAAATTCGATTCCGTCCTGTTTCAGATCTGTTTGGCCACCTACTTCCGCTCCGATTTCTGAACAGGAAGCACAGTGATCGCGCACCCACTCGTAATCGTCCCAGTTGATACGTTTGTTCCGGCGGTTTCGCCGTTCAAATTCGTCGTCTGACATACGACCGGAAAATGCCATACGCGCGATCATGAAGTGATTCGTGCCCAGGATCTTCCCAACTTTTTCTGTAACGTACGTATTCAGGCCACTGATGGAGGCACCCACCGCAACTACTGACGCGACGCCTATGATTATTCCGATCAGCGTAAGAAACGCCCGCAGCTTGTGAGCGAAAATCGATTGCAGGGCAATCTTTAACGCATCGGAGTAAAAGGAGAAGAACGCCTTCATAGGGGAACCTTTAGACGTGAAACGCACAGCCTCGTTGGGTGTGTACGACGAAATTAAGACTAAAGTTTGGGAGGATTTCAGCCAGGAAAATTCGTAATGTTTTATGTTTTGCGGGTGATTTGGCGGATCTATTTTCGGCCGCCGGAAAATTCATTCACGAATTCACACTAAAGGAAAAACAACCCTTCGAGCCTGCCCTCCCGTCCATGATGAAAACGGCAGGAAGATGAAGTTATTAACAACCTCATCCCAATTGGCCGGCCGGGCGCTCAGCTGGCTTGAGGGCGAATTTGTCTGCCCAGCGGATGCGACCAGTAGCCTGCATTACCACAAACAGTGTCAAAATGGATCCAATCGTGATCGCCAGGCCCGTGAATCCCTCAAGGAAAAACGCGTATGAGAACATCACAAGGTAAACAAATTGCGCCAACGCTGCCTCACGGCTGGCGAAGCGCATCCCCACAACCAGGCGAAGGTAGCTAATCACCAGAAAAACCGACACGGCTGCGGAAATCGCGAAGGCGGCATGAATTGAGACATGATCCACCAGGTAAGCCAGCAACAAGTGGAAAGAGAAGAACGCAGCAGCGAGGAAGAAATAGTTCATCGGGTGAAGTTCTACGCCACGCATCGTAGTTATGATGAACATTAAGAAAAAGAAGAAGAAGAGTGAGACCGGTGCAAAGAAGCTTATTTTGCCCGCTAACGGACCCGGTTGGAGTTTCTCGGGCATCACCATTGCGATCTGATATCCGGAAAGCAGATTCTTGTATGACCAACTGAGATCCCAGCCGTTGCCGTTTTCGCGTTTTAATGAAGGTGACAAAGTGTTGTCTGGAAAATCGATGTCCTTGAAATTAGTTCGCATCCGCAAGTTGAAATCCTTCACCTGCGCCACGTTGTCGCCGCCAAAACTGTAACGCCACTCGTTTAAGCCTTGTGAGCGATATCCGACCCGAAGCTGTGCTGTATGCCCAGCGCCAATTTTTGCTGTCGCAATTGCCATGTTGTCGTGATTCGTTATTTGCATGTCCTGACCGTCAACGTTGAAAGCAAGGTCATCGTAAATCGCTTGTGCGGTCGGAAACTTGAGCACAAACTCAACCGTCTGCTCCTTATCGCTTGTATTCCTAAACCCATAGGCACCCTGAAACCCAACCGTGTAGGTGTTATACCAAAGCAAGCCCTTTTGACGATGCTCGAGGTCCAGGCGAACATCAATTGAACTGCTCTCCAAAGGAATATCTGTGATTACCTCCTCGTCCACTTTTTTGACCTGGGTCTTATTGTTCTCAATCGTCTCTTTCTGTTTCGTGACGATTGTTTTGTAAAACGCGTTGGGTGGCGCCTGGTTTTGTTGTGTACCCCAGGTGGAAGTCACACGGTTCTGCGAAACAGCATCTGACGAATATGTGCGCGAGAAAATCGTTCCTCCCAGAATTGCCCACGCCACAGAGGTGCAAATAAAAATGAACGCTATAGCGACTATTCGTTTCACCATGGACTTGCTCCTTTACAACCGATTGTTTTGGAATTGGGAATGGCACTCCCCGGAATGGTTTAAATTGCGAATTGCGAATTTCGAAATCATCTGGCCGCAGATGAACGCAAATAAACGCGGATCCACAAACCAGGACCAAACGAGGGTTGAATGGCTTCGGTAAACATAAAAGCCGCAAACCTTCTGGATGTCTTCTCTTTCAGATCCGCCTTTATCTGCGTTCATCTAAGTTAATTCACTTCACAAATCGAAATTCGCAATTCGGAATTCGCATTTTGGGTGTCTATTCTCGACATGCGCATCCGAGACGACAATGTGGTGATCCACACATGACACGTGTGCGAGCTACAGTTTGTTCCATTTGTCACACGGCGAGCTGGAAACGAGCTTTCTTATGTAATGGACTGTTCTCATGCCCGATCACAAAATGCGTAACCCATTCGCCTTCGCGCATGAGCAGCGTGGGGTGATCAATGCCTGCCGGGAGATCAAAGACAATCCGCGTGAGGTATGACTCACCGGGACGCAGTGCTGCGGTCAGCGGTGTTCCAAGGCCTTCGCTGCGGCACAAGGCGTCCTCACCTGCCAGTGAGGGCACAAATGTTCGCCCTTGATCATCAGTAACAGAAAGGACTCGACTATTCGGAGTCAACGGTCCATTCCCGCGTGTCGGGTTAATTGTATTCTCGTCAAATCGGGTCTTTACTGTTATGACATAGAAATTTCCATCAGCAGTTGTTTGATTTCCTGGATTGCCAATAGTCTTCGCCTGTTGCACATCAACAATCGAATACGCGAGGTGGCAGTCGATTTCACAGAAATGTTTTTCCTGTCCCCGTGCAAGCAGTTCATCGCGGCTGGCGAACGAGAAGACCAACAACGTTCCGAAGTAAAGCACTGCTCCAACAACTGCCAAAACGACAACCAGTCTGGCAATACCCAGCCTCCGGCTCAGCAAGCCGTAAATGAAAACGATAGCTGCTACGAGCAATAAGAATCCGCTACCGAGAAATGCCATTGCACCGAGCGGCGCGCTCAAATTAACGTTCGTGAACATTCGATCGTCCTTTCATTTTCGACAGTGTCGCACCCCCGTGTCGCAGAGTCCTTTGCATTACAAAGCGGCCGGGCAAAAAATTTTATCTGTTTCGCATTTGCTGAATCAGCGACTCCATGTGACTGAGGTAATTTTCAAGAGCTCGCCTTCCGGCAGCGGTCAATTTGTATTCCGTCTTTGGCAAACGCCCCTCGAAATACTTGGTGCAGCTGATGTAGCCAGCTTCCTCAAGCTTGCGTGCATGTACACTCAAATTCCCGTCAGTTGTATCCATCAGGCTCTTCAAATCACTAAAACTCAAACTTTCATTTGCCGCCAGCGCACTAATGATCCCTAAGCGCAGCCGCTCGTGAATCAAGCGGTCCAGCGCAGGCGCTGCGCTCTTTACCTTCGCGCTGCGGACCTCGCGCAATCCCGCGCTCGAGTCATGCTTCTTCTGATGTTTTAAAGCCGCGTGTTTAGCCACCATACCTCCTTGCTATTACTACTCCAAAACCTATGTGCAGCCCACCAAACCCGACCGCCATCAGCCAATCAGACAAAGATGGAGCGAAAAGTGCTGCTGCACCAAAAGCCATAAAACAGATTCCCATGATTGGCACGACCGGAACCGAAAACATCCCGCCCGTCACGACGCCCGTACCATAAAGCAAAAGCCAGATCCCGGGGATAACACTGGTAAGACCAGCTTGATACAACACAGCGGTTAATAAAATACCGGCGAGAATGGGTGGCGAGAGACTGAATACCACTTTTCTACCGGCGCCGCGTAACAAGGGTTGTTTTGCTCGTCGTGCCTTTCGATCCATTGACCATCCTGCAATGAGCAATGAAACAACCGCTTCCCCAACCCAAACGGCCAGCCACAGATTGAAAGCTGTTTGCCTGGCGGCAAGAACAGACGCAATCAGAGCGGTTACTCCGATTGCCACCTCACCCCATCCCGAGATACCGGTAAAGGCTGACGCCCGCTCCATCGTCTCTCGGATGTAGCGGAGATTATCCATCGCCCGTTCATGCAGGGCGGGCGGTTCATCATCGGGCGGCGAAACGAGATGGATATTGCTCACAACGCTATAATACAGATCTATGCGACCGTGTCAAGTACTTTGTGCCGCAAAGCTGCCGCCCCACGCTCTGCACCTTTCCCATACGCGGTTTCACTCCGGTAGATCGCGGCGAACTGTCGATGAACTAATACCTAGACTGATTCGATCGTTAACGCTTCCTCAATAAACTTAGCCTGTTCCTGTTGATGAATCGCGTATGAACCGGTGGCCGGACTTGCAGAAGGTGAGCGACCGATGTAAATCGGTCGTTCACATCTGGGCAACAAGTTTTCCAGCCGCTCTTCCATGAAGCCCCAACCACCCATATTCTTCGGTTCTTCCTGGACCCAGGCCAGTTGCTCGGCATTCGGATAGCGATTGAGGATCTCGCGCAGACCTGTCAGCGGGAAGGGGTAGAATTGTTCAACCCGGACGATAGCAATTCGTTCTTCATCTGACTTCTTGCGAGCCTCCGCCAGATCATAAAAGACTTTGCCACTGCAAAGAATCACCCTTTTAACGCTTGCAGGATCGGCAATGCTCGCATCATCGATTACCGGCTGAAAACCACCCGCCGTCAGTTGGTCCAACGTCGAGGCAGCCGCCGGCAAACGCAGCAAACTCTTTGGTGTCATCACCACCAGTGGACGCTCCATACCCGGACTCACTTGCCGCCGCAGAAGATGAAAATACTGCGCCGGTGTAGACGGATTAGCGACTGTCAGGTTGTTCTCCGCACACAGTTGCAGAAACCTTTCGAGGCGGCCACTCGAATGTTCCGGACCTTGACCCTCATAGCCGTGTGGCAGTAACAGCACCAGGCGAGACTTCTGTTTCCACTTATCTTCAGAAGCGGCGATGTACTGATCAATTACTACTTGCGCGCCATTTCCGAAATCACCGAACTGAGCTTCCCAAAGAACGAGCGCTTCCTGAGCGATTACTGAATAGCCATATTCGAATCCCAGCACTCCCTCTTCGGAAAGCGAACTATCAAACACTTCAAACCGGGCGGCAGGGTCGCGATCCGAAGTCAGCTCGGAAAGCGGCACCCATGCATTTCCGGTTTGCGTGTCGTACAAGACTGCATGGCGTTGGCTGAATGTTCCTCGTCCGGAATCCTGCCCACTCAAACGCACTCGAGTTCCATCAATCACTAAAGATCCGAAAGCCATGGCTTCGGCAAACGCCCAATCCATTGGTATTTCTCCCTGGCCCATTCTTGCTCGCTTTGCAAGCTGGCCTACCATTTTTGGATTGACGTTGAATCCTTCAGGTACGAGCGCAATCTTATGTGCAACCGACTGAACCACCTCAGCCGGAACAGCAGTATCGATTACTTCCGATCCGTCCAGCTCGACCTTGTCTGCCGATAGCTGAGGTTTCGGCTGATCCGCAACTGCCTCCTTTGCTCGCGCCAGTGCATCTTCATAGCGCCGCACGCGTTCGGCAATCAGGTTGTTCAATTCTGCCTCATCAATCACACCCTCTTTAATGAGCCGTTTCGAATAGATCGTCCGCACGCCTGGGTGGGCTTTGACTCGCTGGTACATTAAAGGCTGGGTGTAACTGGGCTCATCACCTTCGTTGTGGCCCAATCGTCGAAAACCGACGAGATCGAGAACGATGTCTTTGTTGAACTCCTGCCTGTAATCGAGCGCGACTCGCAACGCTCTGTAGGCAGCTTCGGGATCGTCTCCATTGATATGGAAAATCGGCAATTGCGTCATGCGCGCTACATCGGTCGAATAGATCGTTGAGCGGCCCTGTTCCGGAGACGTCGTGAAGCCGATTTGATTGTTGATAATGATGTGAATTGTGCCGCCGGTGCGGTAACCCTTCAAGTTCGCCAGATTCAGCGTTTCCATAACAACGCCTTGTCCTGCAAAAGCGGCGTCGCCATGTAACAGAACCGGTAATGCGCGATCAATTACTGCTTCGCGCAAAGCGTTCTCCCTGGCAACGATCAAGTCTTGCTTGGCCCGCACCATACCTTCGACAACTGGATCTACCGCTTCGAGGTGACTCGGGTTCGGAGAAAGCGTCAGTCTTACTTTACGTCCAGTGGAAGTTTCCCGCTCTCCGATGGCGCCCTGATGGTATTTGACATCGCCTTCGTCCGCGGGAAACTCTGGATGCACAGATCCTTCAAACGACGCAAAAATCCTTTCGCAAAACTTTCCGATGACATTCGCGAGTACGTTCAATCGTCCACGATGGGCCATGCCCATCGTAATGTCATCAACTCCGCGAGCTGCTGCACCTTCAATAAGCTGATCGAGCAGCGGAATGATTGTTTCGCAGCCCTCCAACGAAAAGCGCTTCTGACCCAAATATTTTGTATGCAGGAATCGTTCAAACTGTTCGGCTGAAATCAATTTCCATAGAAGCTTTTTCTTGATCTCGGCCGGCAGCGGCTCAGGACTAACGAACTCACGTCGGATACGCTCACGAATCCAAACCTTTTCCTCTTTGCTTTGGATGTGCCGGTACTCAACTCCGACTTTTCCGCAATACGCGCGCTGAAGGATGCTGAGGATCTCTCGCAGCGTGGCGATTTCCTTGCCACCCAGGCCGCCGGTGAAGAATTCGCGATCGAGATCCCAGATCGTCAGGCCATAAGTCTCGATGTCCAGCTCTGGATGATAGAGGAGCGGCATTGCATGCAGCGGATCAATGTCTGCAATCAAATGACCGCGCACGCGGTAGGCATTTATTAACTCCATTACCGCTGCTTCTTTTCTGGTCTGCTCGCGAGTGTGATCTCCGGGGACGAAAAATGGATTGCGATCCGTATTCCAGCGAAGAGGCGCGTGGGCAATACCCAAATCGGAAAATATCTGATTGTAAAACTCGTGCTGACCGATCAGCAATTCATGAACTCGCGCCAGGAAAGCGCCCGATTCAGCGCCCTGAATGATCCGGTGATCGTAAGTATTGCTGATCGTTATCGCCTTACTGATGCCAAGCTGCGAAAGAGCTTCAGGCGCCATGGCCTGATACTCAGCTGGATATTCGACTGCACCCGTGGCGATGATCATCGACTGCCCGGGCATAAGTCGGGGCGTTGAGGCCACGGTGCCGAGTGTTCCCGGATTCGTCAGGGAAACTGTCGTGCCTTGAAAATCCGAAATCTGAAGCTTGCCTTCACGGGCTCGTGTAACTACATCGTCGTACGCGCGAAGAAACTCGCTGAAACGAAGTTGACTTGCTCTTTTGATGTTCGGCACCAACAGCGAGCGCGAGCCGTCTTTCTTCAGGAGGTCAACGGCGACGCCGAAATTCACTTCTTTCCTGCGGACGCGGGACGGTGTGCCGTCAACGATCGCAAACTCATCGTTTAGTTGTGGAAAATCATCGAGCGCGCGAATGACGGCCCACGCTATAAGATGTGTATAGGATGCCTTACCGCGATCGTTCTCCTGTAAGTACTGATTGATAAGGAGGCGATTCTCGTCCAGCAGCTTTACCGGAACGCGTCGCTGCGAGGTCGCGGTTGGGACGCCGATACTCGCTTCCATGTTCTCGACGATCTTTAGCGCTGCGCCGCGAATCGGAGTTGCGTCGACATTAGCAGTAGAAGGGACGGCAGTGTCCTTTGCTGCTGGCGCGGGTGCGACGGCCGTTGAGCTAGTTTGCTTCGATCCTGCTCCGTCGGCAGTAATGGTGCCGGTACCGGAAGGCTTTCCATTGTCCCCGCGTACAGAAGGCGCGCCGTCGTCACCACCATCTAATTCAGAAAAATAAGCACGCCAGGCCTCGTCCACCAACTCAGGATTGCTGCGAAAACGGCTCAACAATCCCTCAACGTAGGTGGCATTCGCGCCAAACTCTTCGGCGATAATTTCCGACAAATCCTGATTGATTTTTCTAGCCAATTGTCATCATCCTTTATGCAAATAGACTACCAACCAATGCAAGTTCACGCAAAGACCCCGAACGCGTCAGGAAAGACTATTTGCCGTTGGAGATTGGACATTTGCCATTTGTGATTTGAACCTATTTCGCCGTCGTTTGGTGTGACTAACCGCAAGTGATATCGTAAACGGCCTTCAGATCTTCGCGTAACCTGGAGAAAGCAAAGCCCGCATGATGCAAGACTCCCTTGAGCCTCGCACGAGATTACGGACGATCGTAGTTTTTTCAATGCTATTCGCGATCCTCGCGGCGATAGCGGTCTTTGCATACTTTGCGACGTTCTCACGCCCAGTCACCACAGTAATTCTTGTTCGTCATGCAGAAAAAAATACTGAGCCGAACAACTCCGATCCTGATCTCAGCCCGGCTGGTCAGGCCCGCGCACAGGAACTGGCTCGAATGTTTGGGAATTCTGGAATCAATGCGATCTACGCAACTAATTACAAGCGTACGCAGCAAACTGTAAAGCCATTGGCCGACAGCACTGGCGTCGCAGTGAATATCATTGACGCAAAGCAAACATCAGAACTAGTCAAGCAGATTCTTACCACTAACAGAGGACAGACTGTTTTTGTCGCCGGTCACAACAACACCGTACCTGAAGCAATTGAGGGACTCGGCGGCGAGCGTCTTCCAGTCATTCCCGAAAATGAATTCGACAACATGTTCATTCTTACCATCTACCGCTTCGGAAAAGCCAAATTAGTAAAGTTCAAATACGGCGCCGTCAGTCCCACTGGCGGAGGAACAGGAACGATCACTCCGTAACCCTGATCAGGAGAACCAATGAGGCGCAAACCATCTGTTTCGAGCAGGAACAAAGGGAAGTCCGGTTCTGAACGTTCGGCCAAGCTTGTAAATCGACGAACTATCCTCAAGCTATTGCCCGCTGCGGGCGCCGCAACTCTGGCTGCCAAAAATCAGTCGCTCACTGGCTTAGCGCAAACTCCGACTCCTAGTCCAGCAGCTTCACCCATTCCTTCCCCGTCCCCCTCGCCAACACCACAGCGAATTACGAAAGAGATGCTGCGCGATACAGAGAAACTAATAGGTGTTGAACTTACAGATGCTCAGGAAGCAATGGCTCTTCCTGGCGTCAATCGTAATCTCGACAGCTACGAGACCGTCAGGAAGATTGATATTCCTCTCGACACGGAACCGGCAATTGCGTTCCACCCCGCGAAAGCGAACAAGCGACTGTACGCTCAGAAGACGCGCTTTCGCTTTTCGAAGGTCGAGTTGCCTGCGTACAAATCGGTCGGCGATTTAGCCTTTGCCACGGTGCCACAACTTGCTGAACTAATCCGCACCCGAAAAGTTACATCTCTGGAACTCACAAAGATGTATCTCGAGAGGTTGAAACGTTACGGGACAAAATTATTGTGTGTTGTAACTCTCACTGAAGATCTGGCGTTGAAACAGGCGGCAGACGCCGATGCTGAAATCAAGAAAGGAAAACATCGTGGGCCATTGCAGGGAATTCCCTGGGGCGCAAAGGATCTATTTGCCACCAAAGGTATTAAGACTACGTGGGGTGCAGAGCCATACCGCGATCAGGTAATTGATTATGATGCGACTGTAGTTGAACGATTGCGCGATGCAGGCGCAGTGCTGGTTGCAAAACTCTCAATGGGCGCTCTAGCACAAGGCCCGCGCTGGTTTGCCGGTGTGACACGAAATCCGTGGGATCCAAACGACGAACGCGCTGGATCGAGTGGGTCATCAGCGGGGCCTGCGTCAGCAACTGCTGCCGGCCTGGTTGGTTTTTCGATCGGCACAGAGACGCTTGGCTCAATAGTGTCGCCTTCTTCTCGCTGTGGCGTGACCGGACTAAGACCAACCTACGGTCGCGTTAGTCGTTACGGCGCGATGGGATTGAGCTGGACCATGGACAAGATTGGGCCTATTTGTCGAGGCGTTGAGGATTGCGCAGCTGCACTTGATGCGATCTACGGCCCCGATGGACGCGACATTACGGTGGGGGACGCACCATTCAACTGGAACGCGGACCTGCCGCTGACGCGGCTACGGGTTGGGTATTTGAAAGGTGAATTTGAGGGCAGCGGCGTTCAACCCGCAAACGAACAACAACGCCAGGAGTTCGAACAAAGAAAGGCTGTTTACAAAGACGCGTTAGCGGTACTGGAACAAGCAGGTGCTAAGATGACTCCAATTGAGCTGCCAAAATTTTCGACACAGTCCCTCAGATTCATTCTGACTGCTGAAGCAGCTGCGGCTTTTGACGACCTCACTCGAAGCGGCGGTGTGAATCAACTTTCCGGTCAGCAGCCCGGTGACTGGCCAAACACATTTCGTACAGCCCGGTTCATTCCTGCGGTTGAGTACTTGCGAGCACAGCGCGCTCGAACGCTCTTGGTGCGAGAAATGGAGAAGTTGATGTCAGATTGGGATGTCTTTGTTTCACCAGCCCCTGGCAGTGCGAGTTTGTTGATTACGAATCTGACCGGTAATCCTGCCGTGTGCGTTCCCTGTGGATTTGTCAATAAGTTACCAGTCGCAATTATGTTCACCGGTGGCGTTTACGACGAAGCAAGCCCATTGCGAGTTGCGTTCGCGTTCGAACGCGCAACAAAGTGGCACACAATGCACCCCGAAGAATTTCGAATTTAGAATTGCGCATTTCGAATTTTTTGTGCCCGGAATGTATAGGACCTAATGGACCCATAGGACCTATCGCAATTCGCAATTCGAAATTTATTCTTCCTCCTCCGTCACCGTTTCAATCTGCGGCTGTTCCTCGTCCAGGTCGCGCTTGATGGCGTCGAGAATTCCATTGATGAATTGAGTGGCTTCGTAGGTGGAAAACCGGCGGGCAATTTCCAATGCTTCGTTGATGGCAACAGTTCGTGGGGTAGGTTCGTGAAGAAACTCGTAAACAGCCAGCCGC
>JBKPCC010000137.1:0-59215 GCA_046727215.1 Acidobacteriota bacterium | reverse complement strand
GAAAATAAATCGGCGTTCGATGTTCTTGTTGGTCGTGCATTGAATGATTCTGACATCCGTGTGCGGGTCAGTGCGATCCGTGCGCTCGCGTCACTGAAAGATTCACGAACGGCTGATCCACTCCTTAACCGGGCGAATCTGCTCGGGAAAACCGACTTACGAAACCATCCACCGGAGGCAAACGAACTGCTCGAGATCGGAGCGACCCTTGGCCGAGTTTTGCAAGGCACTGAAAACCAGCGGGCGTTAGCGTGGCTGCGAACGGTTCGTCCTGGATTCGGCTACGCTGCGCCCGAATTGGAAATCGCGTTTGCGCGAATTTCGCCGCGCGCGTACCTCCAAGATCTTGGCGCTGAGTTGGCGCAGCAAAAACAGAAGCAGAAATTATTGCCGGTTCAATGGAAGACTGGAGCAACCCTGGCCCAGGGCCTTGCAGAGATCGCGGCCTCTCCTGAGACCTTGAAAGATAGGAGCGTGCTGCTGTCGCAGGCTGAAGGTCTTGTTCGGCTGATGTTGAACTATCGCAATGCTGGATTAAAAAACAAAGCACAACTCGCGATTCATTCAGAGTACGCGATTCCGGATATGCTGCGGGCGTTAGCGGCATTCAAGCCTAAAGATCTCGCCGAGTTACTACGCACGGAACTGACGGCGCAGGATGTGATCATTCGTTCGACGGCTGCAGACTTGCTGGGTGAGCTACCACCGGATCCAGCAGATGAAAGCGCCCTGGTGAAGGCGCTTGCTCCTGCAATGAATGACCAGATGGATGATGCGGCTTTGTCGATTCTCGACTCGCTCGGTAAACAGAAAACTGCGACCGCCAACGAAGCTATCAAGAGCGCGCTGGGATCCACCGATCATCTGATTCGCAGACGGGCTGTTTCAATATTGAAGACCAATGGCGTCGGAGATTTCAGCGCCCAGATTGGCACAGTGAAAACACAGAACACGGTGGCCGATTACCAGCGTGCCATCGGCCGCATTGCTCGTCCTGCACAGGCGCGCGTCACCACGGCGAAAGGCTCTTTCGTAATCGAGTTCCTGCCGGACGAGGCGCCGCTGACGGTCGATAATTTCATCAAACTAGCGCAAAAAAGCTACTTCAACGGGCAGACAATTCCGCGCGTCGTTCCGAACTTCGTGGTCCAGGCTGGCGATCCACGCGGCGACCAGAACGGCGGTCCTGGATATACAATTCGTTGTGAAATTAATGAAGTGCCGTACGACCGTGGCGCCGTCGGCATGGCCTTGTCTGGAAAAGATACTGGCGGTTCACAGTGGTTCGTCACGCATTCACCACAACCTCACCTGGACGGCGGGTATACCGTATTTGGCCGGGTAATTTCGGGAATGGACGTTTTAGATCGACTTGTACGTGGTGATATTCTGCGTTCTGTGTCAATAATAGGGCGGACCCCAGCCAAGCCCCGAAGCAAATAACTCACCCGAGCGTTGTTGGATGATAGTTTTTTTGCGACATCCTTCGAAGGTGTTCTGTCTGTGCTTAGTCGCCTTTGCGACTCTGGCAGGCTCACTCGCGGATGGAAAAAATCAGCGAGTTCCAGCCCCCCAGGGCGCGACGGAAGCGGAGCAACGGTCCAAGTACGCGATTCAACTCGACGTTGACTTTGATGCCCTCACATATTCCGGGACTGAACGCGTGAGCTGGACGAATCGTGGAGACAAGGCATCGTCGGTTATCTACTTTCATCTGTACTCAAATTTGCGTACGTCAGATCAGACGATCGGCAATTCTCTGGCTGCCCAGGGAATTGGAGTGGCCCCAGACGAACCAAAACTGGAAATAATCAATGTAGTTGATGCAGCAGGCGCGCCGCTGCCCTATTCGCTTGATGATCAGGGAGCGACGTTGAAGGTGAACCTGCGCGAACCAGTGACGTCAGGCGCATCTACAGAAATGATTGTGCGCTTCAAGGGTGCCGTGCCGGAAATCGATCCAGAGGAAACGGGTCTGGCGACACATATTGTCAAACAAGTCAGCGCTGCCATTCGATCCGAGAAAGAGATCCGGCGTGCTCGTGACATCAACTTTCGCTGTCGAGGAGTGATGTTGTTGGGTACTGCTTACCCGATGTTGGCTGTACACGATGGCGACGAATGGCGAAAAAAACCCGAAGCCACCGTCGGCGACATCATTTTTAGCGAAGCCGCTGATTATGAGGTGACGATCAGCGCCACTCCAGGAGTAAATATCTATGCGCCCGGAACTGACACGGCTATTACCGACGCCACAAAATCGCGACGGACGTTTTCTGCGACAGCCTTGCGCGATTTCGCCATCCTACTCGGGCGCGGCCTCCGCTCTGAGCAAGTCGAAGTTGAAGGAGTATCGATCACATCTGTTTTTCTTCCCGAACATGAGCGTGTCGGCAAGCGTGTCCTCACAATCGCCAGCAGTGCGCTGCGAATTTTTACATCCGCTTTCGGAGCCCTTCCATTTAAGACCATAAAGATTGCTGAGGCGCCTCTCGTGGCAGGCCTCGGCAGCAGCGAGTTCTCTGGTTTCAATATTATTGCGAGCGCCTTTTACGTTGACTTTGATTCACCCGCGATGCGCAATTTGCCGGAAATCATAAGAGAACAGAGGCCGTCGGTAGAGGAGAGTCTCGAATGGACGGCCGCGCATCTGACGGCTCATCAATGGTGGGGTACAGCAGTAGGGAATGATCCGGTACGCGAGCCTATTCTCGACGAGGCACTTTCATGCTGGTCAGCTCTGCTTTACTACAATGCGACGTATGGTCAGGAGAAAGCGTCGGCTGTACTCAATGATCAGGTCCGTGGCGTTTATCGTCTTTATCGTACGTTTGGTGGTGATGATATGGATGCCGGCCGGCCGTCGCGTGATTTCCGCAACACTTTTCAGTTCGCGGCGATTGTCACGGCAAAAGGCGGGCTGATGTTTATTGAACTCGAGCGCCTACTCGGGCAGAAACGCGTCTTTAACGCTTTGCGAAGCTACTATGAGGCAAACCTTTTCGAGATTGCCGAGCTGGACGATCTGCGTGGGGCTTTAATCGCGGAATCTCCGATTGAACAAAGGAGAACTGTCGCGCGTACATTTAGCCGCTGGCTATCGGAAAAGCGAGGTGATGAAGATATTGCTCCTCCGGATGCCGAACTGGCGACTTCTTTGGGAATACCTGTGAAAGCCGGACCACAAAAAGGCGGAGACAAAAATGCATTTACCGCTTTCGCGAAGGTAGGAAAGTTTTTCTGGCAGCAGATGACAAGGATTCGGTGATTTTTGATTGACATGAGAGCATTTAAACTGGAAGAAATTCAGACGCCAAGTCAGCGGCCAAGAGAAGTCGAGCGAAGCCTCGAGCGCCTCGGCTGGTTAATGGATGATCTTTTTCGTATTCCCATTCTGGGCTGGCGCATTGGTTTAGATGCGATTGTGGGTCTAATCCCCGCCGTAGGCGATACAGCCACATCGCTCGTTTCGTTTTATATCCTCGCCTCCGCAGTGCGTTATCGTGTTCCGAAAATCACTTTGCTGCGGATGGGACTCAATATCGGCATCGACTATGCTCTCGGCTCGTTACCACTGGTCGGTGATGTCTTTGACGCCTGGTGGAAATCCAATCAGATGAATGTTGATCTACTACGCAAGCGGGCACAGGTGACAGCCGCAGAAGCGAAGCACGGCCGAATGAGCGACTGGCTTTTTGTAGGTTTTATTATCTTGCTGCTTGTTGGGTTACTCGTGGCAACTGCGGTTGTGAGTGTGCTTGTGATCGCCGCTGCGTTCAGAATCCTGTCTGGAAGATGATTTAGGGTGAGCTGCTGCATACCCCACTATGTTGTCCACGTAAGTGTTGAATGGTGGACAGCTAATCTGATGACGCCTGAAAATGTTTTGAGCTTCAGTTGAGTCATAACTCTGTTGCAGAAAAAAATAAGGGACGGCGTAATGCGGCAGACCAGTAATTGCAGGCGACGGTGGAAGCATGAGTGCGAATTCCACGATGCGTGGTGGTACAGAGATTAAACTTCTGCGACGACAAATACTCTCAGAGATGCTGTTGAATAATTCTCGAGTAGTCAGGGGCACCGGGTCAGCCAGCTGAAGTGTTTTTCCCAAAGCCCCGCTGTCTGTGGCAGTTGCTGCGAAACTTTCTACCACGAAGTCGACCGGGACAAGGTTCAACCTTACTTCGTCATTACCGATGTTCAAGATAGACAACAGGCGTGGCGCTCTTAACAAATAACGTATCAGATAGTAGACGCCATCGAATTTGGCCGTTTCGCCAGTCTGCGAATCGCCGCATACCACGGCTGGACGATGAATCGTAACCGGCAGCTCACTCTTAAGTCTTTCAACCTCTAACTCCGCGAGATATTTTGACTGTTCATAATGATTTCGGAATCCGGCGTCGTGTGCTAGCTCCGTTTCAAGGACCATTCCCTTCCGCTTTCCAGCTACGTAACATGTGGAGACATAATGGTAATGTTTTAGGTTCGGCAATGTACGCACGAACGTGTTGACGTTACGCGTGCCTTCCAAATTCACGCGTAGTGCAATATCTCGAGCGACAGCTAAGTCGTAGACGGCCGCTAAATGAAACACGATATTCGTTTCGGCGCGAATTGTTTGGAGATCCTGTGGCCTTAGGGCGAGATCTGAGCCAGTGATATCGCCTGGGGCGATTTGGAAGTCACACGGGTCGCGTCCGGTTTGCCTCGCAATGTCGTCGATTTCTCTGACCGCCTGTTCGTAAAGCGCGGGCTGCACCAGCAGTATGAACCGCAGTTCTTCCTGAGCCAGCCGTTTCAACAGTCGACCGGCAATAAATCCAGGAAAACCTGTCAGGAAAACTACATTGCCCATTGAATTTAAGTTTTCGCGCTTCGACCACACCCACCACCGCCGTCGGGTGGGATTTCCTCTTTTCGTGTATTCAGGATCGTATCAGCTCTCGGTATTGGGCTGTGTATGAAGTTCGTAATTCTTCGTATAATCGGCGCCCATTCGTTCCGCAAGTACTCCGACTAGTACTAATCGCAAGGGAGTTTTCCGCTGATGAATCTGGATCGACGGTTAAGGGCCCGCATAATGCCTGTGCTGATAAGTTTTCTCCTCGCCTGCGTATTCTCCGCAACTGTAGCATTACAAACCGATTGTCTTGTCAAAGTCACGCTGCTCCAATTGAATGATGTTTACCAATTTACGCCAGTCGATCATGGTAGCCGGGGTGGCATCGCGCGTGTTATGACTGTAAAGAAGCAGATTGAGCGCGACAGTCCACACACTCTATTTCTCCTCGCGGGCGACACCATTTCTCCGTCTGTAGAATCCATTAGGTTTAAAGGCGCCCAGATGATCGACTCGTGGAATGCCGCTAATCTCGATTACGCAACTTTCGGCAACCACGAATTTGATTTTGGGCCAACCGTTCTGGCTGAGCGTATGAGGGAGTCGCGCTTTGGATGGTTGGCAGCAAATGTGATTGACACGAAGGCCGGCAAGCCTTTCGCCAATTCTCGAGCATTTGTCATTCGTGAATTCGACGGTGTTAAGGTGGGCATCTTTGGCCTTGTTTTGCAGGCGACGAAGAATGAATCGCGTCCAGGCCCTGACGTGGACTTTCTGGATCCATGCGAGACTGCCCGGAACGTCGTTTCGGAAATTCATGATCGAGGGGCAAAGGTCGTGGTTGCGCTTACTCATCTTTCCATGAGTGAAGATAAGAAGGTCGCCCGCTGCGCAAAGATCGACGTGATTATTGGCGGACACGAGCATACCTTGCTTGAGTCTTCGTCTGGCGGCGCGCCAATCTTCAAAATGACTTCTGACGCGCGTGAGTTGGGAAGGATTGATCTGAATATTTCCAAAACGACAGGACAAGTTGAAAGCATCGATTGGAAAGTGATCCCGATAACAGATCAAATTCCTGAGGATCCGTCATTTGCCGTAGTGACTACCAAATATGCTCGCTTGCTGCCAGAGTTCGCTCGCGTGGTTGGCCGCACCGCCGTGCCGCTCGACGCACGCAGCGCGGAAGGCCGCAAACGTGAGACCAATGTGGGTAACTTCATTACCGATGCACTCAAAAGGGCCACGGCATCTGATGTTGCTCTTATCAACGGTGGATCGATTCGCGCAGACACGATTATCAGTCCCGGGGTCCTCACCGTCAGAGATGTACTATCAATTCTTCCGTTTAAGAACCAAATTGTTAAGTTGGAAATCTCGGGCGCTACATTGAGGTCGGCGCTTGAACACGGCGTCGCGCGTAGCTCGGAGGACGCAGAGCCAGGACGCTTCCCGCAGGTCTCTGGAATACAGTTCACATTTGACGCTAGTCGTCCCGCTGGCTCGCGTATTTTGGAGGTTAAGGTTAACGGGCTGCCACTCGACCCCGCTAAGAAATATACAATCGCAACCAGCAGTTTTATTTATGTTGATGGAGGAGACGGCTATTCGATGTTTAAAGACTTAAAGGCGCTGATTCCTCCTGAGAAAGGGCAGCTTGATTCTGATATTCTTCGCCGGGCAATCGGATCTGTGAGAGCTATAACTCCGAAAGTCGAAGGCCGCATCAAGCGGTTGGATCAGCCGCAGCAGCGGGCCTCTGATTGTAATGAATAATGCGGGTTGGAATATGCACGAGAACGAAGAATCACCACCGGCGAAATACATCGCAAAGCAGCTTTTTCACGAAGCTTATCAAGCTCAGATCGCGCAAAAGTACGAGGAAGCGATCGAGCTCTACAAGAAGTCAATCGAAACTTTTCCAACCGCTGAGGCACACACTTTCCTCGGGTGGGTTTATAGTTTTCAGCAACGATACGACGAGGCCATTGAAGAGTGTCTTGAGGCCATTAGAGTAGATGAAACGTTGGGTAATCCATATAACGACATTGGGAGTTACCTGTTGGCAAAGGGTGATCCGTATGGATGTGTGCGCTGGTTCAGACGCGCCTTACTCGCACCGCGTTATGAATCATATGTATTTCCGCACTACAACCTCGGTCGCGTATTTGAGATGCGGCACAAGTACCTCGATGCGGCAAGGCACTACGGCCTCGCGCTTGAACAACAACCAGGTTTTGGCGAAGCTGCTGCGGGTCTGAGACGGATGCAGACACGACTTAACTAAGCCGATTGTGGATACGCCATTAGTTTTCCTTCCCTTAACCATATTGATTTTCCTCGCGCTTCCACCTGTACATGAACGCATTGGCGGATAGCGATTCAGAACTAGCGTAGAAAAAACTGAGAAATTTCTTAGACCACGCCAGCCTCAACCATGAGAGACTCATAAATCGGGAGTAAGAAATGAAAAAACCTCTTCACCTGCTCCTCTTCGGTCTAGTTGTGTTTTCAGGTTGTTACGGGGGGAAACAGCCACCGACTGAGACTTCCTTGTTCCGAGACTTCTCTTTGTCATCGATGATTCGGAACATGCGGATCCCTGAACTGCAGGCGCAATCCGGCAACGAGGGAAAATCGGAGTCGTTTGGAGATCCGGTCAGGCGACGGCGAAACTCCGATGTGACTTACCTTCTAATTGACACTCCTGGAGCAAAGTTCGACGACGAAAAATTCCTTCAGCAGCTCGGTTCGGAGATCGAAAGGATTATCGCTGAGGCGGGCCTTCGTATCGATTCACGCAGTTCAAGTCCTGATACGTTGCAGATTGATTATTCGCAACTGGGACATATAGGTTCCTTAGATGTAGCCGCGAGCAGAGCTGGAACAAACGAGTTCAAAGTGTGGGCGGTGCTTAGAGAGGAGGCTCGGGAGAACGCGCGATAGGGCGACGGCGAACGGGCGAGTCGATGAAAGGGCGGGAGGGCGAGAAGGTGAAACGGTAAACCAACGCTCTTCACCCATTCGACCTCTCGGCTATCGCCGTTTCGTCCTCTCACCGACTCGCCCGTTCGCCCTCTCCCCCTTTCACCCAGTTTGCTCCTCAGTTGTCTTTGTGAATTTTTGTCTTTTGGCCCTTTTTGTCGACAGCTACGTAAATCACTTCCGCTTCTGTAACCCGGACCCGTTCGTTTGAACCGAGATGCTCGGCTTCAACAATGACTCTCACGGTGATCGAGGTTTCTCCGATGCTCAGCGTTTCGGCATAGAAGCTTACGAGATCGCCCACAAAAACCGGTTTGTGAAAGATGACTTCCTTCATCGCCACAGTGACGAAGCGTTCCATTTTGGTGTGACGATGCGCTTCGATCGCCCCTGCAGTATCGATGTAACTTAGTATCACACCACCGAAGATCGTTCCTTGAGAGTTCGTATCGCGCGGCAACAATGTGATGCGGATGGCTGGATCCTGATAGGAGTTCATTGCGCCATCCTAGACCGTTTGGGCGACAGGGTGAAGCGGCGAATGGGGGAATGGGGGAGCTCAATTTTCCGGAACATTCGTCTGAACAGAGGTGTCTAAGATTGCAGCTGGCCACTGAAAGGTCTGACGTATATGTTGCTCACTTTGATTCCGGTTTATGTGCAACTGGCGATCGCTTTCGAAGACAATGTGGCCGGCGATTTTGGTGATCTGGGAAAGTTGCTTGTGGGAGGCGTGCTTGTTGCCGTGTTTGTTGCTGTCGGATTCACGGTTGTGCGGATGCGCCTGCGCGACAAGAAACCGCCAGCGCCAGATTTCATCTCCATCAACTCGAATCGACACAACGAGCCGTGAGGAACCCAGTAGGCTGTAGGCAGTAAGCAGCAAGCACCAGGCAGGTGACTGCTTTCTGCTTGTGCCTTGTGCTTCCGCCTTCTGTGTTTAATCTGTGAAATCTGCGTAATCTGCGGATTAATGCTTGAGCCCACTGAGTTTCTCAATCATCCAGGCAGTCACCGCCTTCTTCAAATCATCCAGGTGCCCATCAAAGAAATGGCCGGCGCCAGGAATCACTGTTAATTGAACATCAGTGTGCTTTTGCAGCTCTTGCACCAATTCGCGCAGGCGTTGGGCATCTCCATACTCGTCGCGTTCACCGTGCACGAACAAGATAGGTTTGCGGCACCTTAACAAGAAATCGAAATCATACTTGTTGACTGGGGTTCCGATACTGATCAGGTAATTTACTCTCTGGTCGGAAATCCCGAGTGCCATTCCGACACGGGCCCCGAAAGAAAATCCGCACACTGTCAGCGGCCAACCAGCATACTGCTCTTCCAGGTATTCCAGCGCAGCATGTGCATCTTCGAGTTCGCCTCTGCCCTCATCGAATTCACCACTACTTTGCCCAACGCCGCGAAAATTGATTCTCAAAGTGACCAACCCAGCATCATTAAGGCCACTGGCCGCCCGATAAACGACCTTGTTATGCATGGTTCCTCCGCCGGTCGGAAGCGGATGAAGTACAAGTGCTGCGCCAGTAGGGGGTCTACCCTGTGGTTCCTTGACAATCGCCTCAAGGCGCCCATGTGATACGGGGATGAATAAATTTCCGGCAGGGTACATGATCCGCAATTATTTATATCCCGGTCATGAACATTGTAGTTCTCATGAAGATGTCAAACAATTGTGTCCATTGTCATAGTCATGCATTTTTGCTGATCACAAACGTGACACGCCTGCACATTTCGGTTAAATTAATGCGGCTTTCCGATCAGGACTTTGCCCCGCACAAACGAGCGGCAGAAAGGGCCGAGCGATGCAGGCTCATTCCGTATTAGATTCTTGCCTTGCGGCTCACGCAGCGTCATACCCGTTCTTCTCGGGTTCCGGCAAGCTTTTCGCTGATTTGAGATCACACCTGGATGACGAGGGGAACAAACGCATAGCTCTCGTGGTGGACGATGTAATGGATGTGGCGGAGATGCTCTCCGTGTTGTTGACTCACGCAGGGTATGAGGTCGTTACAGCCGGTTCCGCACGAGCTGCACTTGATGCAGCGCGCAAGCACCATTTTGATGTGATAATTTCGGACATTGGTATGCCTGAGATGAACGGATATGAACTGGCCCGTGCCCTTCGGGCATTGCCTGACTATCAAAGTGTTCCGCTTGTCGCAGTAACCGGTTACTCAATGTTTGATGATCGTGAGCGATCACTTAACTCGGGTTTTACCGCACACATGACAAAACCAATTGACCCAAGGGCGCTGCTCGACCTGATCGACAAGCTCTGAAATAGCCGTGAGCGACATCGAGAGTTTATCGCAATCGATGAAGACCTCGCCGAAGCTCGCTAACGTCGCACAATCTGAAACTGCGATGCGCCGGATTGAATTACTCGCCGGTGCGCTTGTTATCGGATTTATTTTCTGGAAACTCCAATTTTCTACTAACTCGATATGCTGTGGAGATTTTGACGGGTACTACCACATAAAGTGGAGTCGCATGCTTTGGGAGTCGCTGCGACACCGTACCTTCCCTCCAATTTTTACCTGGCTCCCACTTACCACACTCAATCCAAACGATTACGTAGACCATCACTTTCTCTTCCACATATTTCAGATTCCGTTTACGTTCGGCGATTTGAGAATGGGAGCGAAGCTGTCTGCCACATTGTTTGCCACCATAGCAGTTATCTCGTGCTACTGGCTCCTGCTGAGATATCGAATCCGTTATCCACTCTTGTGGCTGCTTGCGCTGCTGGCATGCTCCGCCCCGTTTCTTTACCGCCTGAACATGGCAAAAGCTCCCCCATTCGCCATCATCTACATGATTGTTGGCATTTACCTGCTTTTTGAGAGGAAATACTGGCCGCTAATACCCCTTGCGTTCATATTTGCTCTTACATACGACATGGTTGTGTTGTTGATTCTGGCGGCGGTGGTATGGACAGCAGTCATCGGTTTTACTGAACGTCGTTTTGAGTGGCGGCCACTATGCTGGGTGCTGATGGGAACACTGGCGGGTTTTGTCATAAACCCGTACTTCCCACGCAATTTGCACCTCTTTTACGAGCACTTGAAGATCAAACTTACGCCATCAGATTTTCCGACGAAGGTAGGACAGGAGTGGTACCCATATGATTCGTGGGAATTTCTGGGGAACTCGGCTGTTGCGTGTGTTGCAATGCTGACTGGATACATCGCCTTTGATCCCACGGAACGAAAGCGTTCGCATCAGCAACTGTTCCTGCTGGTCTTAGCGACTGCGTTGATGATCATGACTGCTCGATGGAAGCGAATTGCGGAGTACTGGCCGCCATTTGCAGTCATCTTCGCAGCGTTCGCACTGCAGCCGTGGATCGAAGGCGCTCGTTCGATTTTTACAAGACTGCCGAGCGATGTGATGCAGGAACTGCAACCATTCCTGGATCGCGAAGCGCCAGAAACGGAAAAATCGACTAGCGACTTGAAGGAATTGGTACACACGATCGTCATCGCAGTAGTTGCGGTGCTGCTCGGACTAGCGTTATTTCTGAATCTACGCGTTACCGTGAAAGATATCGGTGAGAGCGAGCCACATGAGTACTATAAAGCCGGGATCGAGTGGATGCGCGCCAATGTTGCTTCTCCGCAGATCATCTTTAACACTGACTGGGACGATTTTCCGCGGCTTTTCTATTACGATCCGACGCATAGCTATGTCTCAGGACTGGATCCGACTTATCTTTACGACAAGAATCCGTCGCTGTCTCGCCTTTACGATCGAATTACTTTAGGCAATGAAGAAGATCCTGGACCACTCATCAGGGATCGGTTCTCGGCGCGCTACGTTTTCACGGACAATTCGCACGACAAGTTCTATAACAACGCAATGGAAAGCGGGTGGTTTGACATAGTGTATGAGGACCAGGATTGCACGATCCTTGAGATTCGCGATCGTAAAAATGAACCGCCGCCGGAATCCGCGCCGCCTGCTTCCGATGAGCCCGAAGGGAACAACCCTCCGTAGCGCGGGTCTCTTAGAGACAGTGGACGCGTTTTGCGCAAACGGTGAAGGTTCCACTATGAGCTTGGTTTAGATGTTCGTTAGTTTGCGTTTGTAGGCTTGCGTTAGATAATTCACGCAGTAGAGCGTGTGAAAATCCTCCACACGGCAGCGTGGCGATCGTTCAAGTCTCTTCTACAATGCATGGAATCAGCTTGCTAACAGCAGTCAGTATCCTGGTGCTCATGACCGCTTGTACAAAAACTAGCCGACCACCAGCCTCGCAAACGAATGAAGAACCCACGGCAGCTCCAACTGCGCAACATTCACCCCTAACCGGCTTTCAAGCAGATCTCCAGTACGTTCGAAACGGCGGCTACACTTATGTTTGGGTGTTTTCCCGGAAAGACGGCAAGCCCTTGGATAAAGATGATGGGGCGTTTCTGCGAAAGAATGCGCCTCAAGTAGTTGACTGGGTTGCGACCGATCAGGGAAAGAAGTTCATTGGTGGAACTAATTTCGATCTAGAAAAAGGAAATCTGGACCTTTTGCGAAAGCGGTTTGTCGTTGAAGATTATTCGGCTAAATAGATCTTACGCACTAGGGCACCAATACGATCTTTCCAAATTGCGCTCGATCCTCCATTAACTCATGCGCCTGTCGTGCTTCTGACAGCGGTAACAAGCGATCAACAACGGCTCGAATTTGACCTCGTTTCACAAATTCGAGAGCTGCCAACAACTCGCTCTTTGATCCCATAAAAGAGCCAAGAATCGTTAGGTGTCTATAAAACACCTGACGGAGGTCCGTACGAGCGTCAAAGCCACTCGTAGCGCCGCAGGTGACAAGCCTCCCGTTATTTCTGAGGACAGAAATTGAACCACTCCATGTTTCCGCGCCCGTATGTTCGAACACGACATCCACTCCAATGCGATTCGTCAGTCGCTTCACCTCTTTGGTCCAATCGTCACGCGAGTAATTAACCACTTCGTCTGCCCCGAGCTCTCGTGCTTTGACAAGTTTGTCATCAGAACTAGCAGTTGCAATCACTCGTGCGCCGCGCAATTTTGCGACTTGAATGCCGATTGATCCTACGCCACTACCCGCGGCATGGACCAGAACCGTCTCACCCGGTTGTACATTCGCACGTGTTATCAACATGTGCCACGCTGTGATTGTCACGAGCGGCAACGCAGCCGCCTGCTCCCATGTCAGATTTGACGGTTTTGGAACTACGTTTACACCCGGTACCGCTAGACGCTCAGCATAACCACCGTTCCGGCGGTTACCGATGATGTCATATTCGGGGCACATGTTGTCACGACCCTCCAAACAGGCTAGACAATGCCCACACGAAACTCCGGGTTGTACAAGAACTTCTTCACCGGGTTTGATCCAGGTGACTAACTCCCCTACCTCACGAACAACTCCGGCGACATCGTTGCCGAGAATGTGCGGTAAAGGAATCTCGATTCCTCGTAATCCTTGCCTAGCCCAAATGTCCAGGTGATTCAGAGCACACGCGCGAACTTCGATAAGAACTTCGTTAGCTTTAAAGGTTGGGTCGGGCACGTCCGTGTATTGCAACACTTCCGGCCCACCATGCTGATTAAAGATGACGGCTTTCATGATTCTGGTATTCTAGCAGGCCAGTGTCAGAGTTGTGATGCGTCACAGTAGCCATCACCCAATCAAAAAGGGATGCAGAATCCTCCGGGTCCCGGCATTGATTGAGTGATAGCGGAGGAGCCAAACCGCACTAACTTATTCTGAGCCCCTCGATCTTCTCGATTACTTTTCCGAATCCTTCAACTTGATGGTCCAGGCGCTTTGCGGGTACTTTGTCTTGAGTATTCTTTCAGCCTCGCCCTGTGTTTTCTCGTCGTAGTCCCAGCCGCTGCATCCATACTTGTATTGCTCATTTGCCTTAACGGCAATAAATAAAGCTTCTGGTATGCGCTCATCACTGGGCGAACGTTTGGCCCACTGGATAACACGTTTTCCGAGATAACTCTTCGCATCACCCAAAGCAATCAGCAGCGCGCGCTCCCTGCGCGCCGTTTCGATCTGAGTCGGCGTCAGAAACGTCGGGTTCTCCACAAGCTTTGGTACTTCGTGGCCACTGTCGTTGTATTCTGTCTTGGGTAGCGGGCACCACCACGACGTTTCGAGGTAATACTCGGAGTCTTCGATTGGTTGAAAGCTCTCAACATTCGTGTTGAAGTATGGAGATAAATGCGGAAATTTTAGAACTGCATATAAGGCGTCGTCTCGTCTCTCACCTAATGTATGTGCGTTCAAATACGGCCTAAGGACAGCCGACATCTCCGGTGCAGCGTCAATCACTTGTTGTGTAATCCGCAAGGCGGTCTGGTCCTGGTTTAGTAGTACCGCACGTATCCACGCAGCGATCAGCAACCTGCGTTTGAGGTAATCGGGCAGCGTTCGGTTGTTGGCTGCCTCCACTAACAATGCAATCGAAAACTTCCAGTTGAGTATGTCGACCGTCTTCGCGTCAAAGTTAAAACGATCATCCCACGGTAACAGACCCTGGAATCGCTTTTCGGCCTCGCGGTCATACTCTTCTTTGGTTTGCGTGAACGCTGGATCCCACTGATCTTTGTCTGCGGCGAGCAGGTCACTCATCTTGCCTAACGAACCGTCGTCGTAAAATGCAACTGGTTTTCGTTGCGCAAACCTCAGGAATTCAGTCAGTCCCTTTGCGAACTTTGCGCGCTGCTCAAGAAACTGATTCTGGGCCGACGTAGGAATATCTCCGAACTTTGAAGCAATAATCTGATCTAACAAAGTTCGCGCTTCCAGTGTCTGCCCATTCGCGATTGCCAAGCGAATTCGGTTGTATGCGATCGTCGGAAAAGCCGGTGAGTCACTGCGAACTCTTTGGGCATCGCGTAGTAGTTGGTCCACGCGTGGAGACCGCTTTTCTGCCTTTGCAAGTGCGACCAGCAGCCAACTCTCCAGACGGGTCTGGCGCCACTTTGCAGCGGCATGATCGTACGTCTGCGGATCGTTGGTTTGAAACGTAAGGATCCAATCGGTCAAATCATCAGACCGCAAGAACCTGGAAAGCGAGCTTGGGGCCATCGCTTTGCAATCGTAGCAACGCTCCGCCGTGTTCAGTTCATCGCGCTCCCATTTTCGGTTGGGGCTAACCAGCCAAGCGTGTGATTCGAGTTCCGCCTGTAGACTCTTTTTTATCTCAATCGTTTCCTCCGAACTGAGTTTGCGACCGAACTGGACTTCAAAGGCAGCGAGAACCTCAGCTTCGGATACATCCGGCTTGAAATCGATTTCAACTCGCTTTGCGTAATCCAGTTCCCCGGCAGCGTTTTTTGGGTAAAAGGTTATGGTAATCAGTTCGCCTCGTTCTCGCGCTTCTCGTTTTTTGACGGCCTCTGATTTAGGAACCGTATCGCCAGCCGTTTCTTTCGAACCATTGACTCCTTTTTCTCTTTGTGTCTCCGCTTCCTGAACCCACGTCTCAAACCGATTGATCAGCCAAACGTAATCGATCAGATCCTGCCGTACAGTTGCATTGCCACTCTGAGTTGCGAGCACGTGTGCAAGTTCCTTAAGTCTTTCGGTTGGGTGCAGGTGATATTTGACGAGTGATAAAAGCCGTTGAGACGCGTCCCGAAACTTGCCGCTTCCCGCTACTAGATGTTGCAAATGAACTTCCGCGTTTTCATAAGCTGAACGCTTTGATGCTTCGTCCGTGCTGAGGCTGGCCTGTCGTACAAACGTGCGTGCAATCAGGTAGTCCGCTGTTTCTTGCCAGGGCGAGTCACTGTCCTTTGCAATCTGTGCGAATCTTTGCCTTGCCCGATCAAAATCTAATGAATAGAAATAGGCGGCGGCGATCTGATAATCACGGTCCTTACGAAGCCAATTCGGATAATCATTCTTCGGCTGGTCCGGTACTGGGCCGCTCGCTGTACAGTGCTGGAAGACAATATCCTGTCCACCAATCCAGTTGCGGACGTATTTGTCATCAGCACCGTACCTGGCCACACGATCTTTTAATGTCGTTGTGGCAACTTCGAAAGCGTTCTTTGTGCAGTTCGGAAAAAAGTCATAACCTCCGAAGCGCCGCTCACTGTAGACTGCCGGCACTGAGTCTTTATTACTTTCGAGCACCTTTCGTTCCTCGATCCATGTCTTGATGGCATCTTGGCCGTCATCTTCCGGCGCTTTACCACGCAACGCATCCACCAACGCGGTTTGCTCGTCACTATTGAACGTCCCGCCGTTCAGATATCGATAAGCTATCACGAGTGTCTTACGTCCCTTGGTTGATTGTAGAATTCCGAGTTTGCCGCTGGTGAATTCTGCAAACGGCAAGTCTGGCGATTCAGTGAAAATATAGACTGGCTCAATGAAAGTAGGCCCGCAAGCTGGTAGCGATGTGGGCCAACTAAGCAGAACGATTATGAGCAAGCAGCAAATGAGATAACGAGAGAGTCTCATTGTTCTTTCCTTTGCTGAAATTGACTCAGGTCTTGCGGTTTCCAGCTCGTAGAGTTGAAAAGGTACAGGCGCCTGGAAGGCTCAAGCGTCGCGTGCAGCGGCTCGTCGAGAGCAAGTCCGTAGCTTTTCCTGCACACAGGTTCTCGAAAGTCGTGCCCGCTCTCCAAAAAATTTCTGATTTTGTCGTTATCAGGACCCATACGGAAGATCATCGGAATTGCTTCATCTATTGGAAGGTCATCCAGCCAACGGTCACCGACACAGAACGAAGCGAGCGCAGTCATCGATAAGGGCACGTTCTGAGATAGGTTTTCTCTGACTCGGTGTAACAGCGAGCGATAGAAATGGCGCTCACTCCTCACGGGATCAAAATCAATTTGAATCGCGCGAACGTTCCCAAGTTCGAGCGTCTTAAGAATAAGAGACGCCACACGGTCCCTTTGGCCGTCAGTTAGGGTAGGACGCAGGCCACTGGTTTTTTCGGCTTCTATTCGAGTTACCGCAATGAGTTTAGTTTCGGAAGTGACAATCAACGGCTGATGACGCAGATTAACTCTGACATCATCGCCTCTCAACACGATCGTTTGGGCCAGAAAAGCTACGCCAAATCGCTTCGGATCTATAAATTCAAGGTTCTCAGGCCGCTCCCACGCCCAAAGGATTATCGGCGGAAGAGCATCAAAGTCAGGTCGAGCTAACGTATGTGTTCCGGGTTTTGAAGCAGCGAGTAAGAGCGTCGCGGCCGCTACCACGCACACCGACAAGAACAATCTTTTTCGCATTGTTGAGAACCTATCTGGAGTGATGGCCAGCGTACAAGGTTTCTAATCCAGTGGCTCAGGCCATTTATGGAAAGGAATAAGATCTTTTAGCTTTCTGGTAGAGTGCTTGCCCAGGACGATGTCTGTATCAAGATTTGCTCGATCTATTTGACGCATGAATTCTCTACATATTCCGCAGGGAAGTAAAACGTACAACTTTTCGGTCTTTTCGTCCCTCCACACACCAACAATCTTATCAATTTCGTATTCGCCTGCAGTGATCATTGCTGCTATCGCGCTACGCTCAGCGCACAGACCCCAGCTCGGAGTATCGACACAAGTACCCACGTATAGTTTTCCCTTGCGACTAATTAATGCTGCTCCAACATCCGCGTGAAGTCGCCCATCTTCAGTCTTATGTGGGTTTAGAATTTTTTCTGCTTCACTGATGAGTTCTTCATTAGTCATGTTTCGCTCACTCACATCTGTAACGCGTGCGATGCTAAATGTTCCTACATGATCTAACCACGAATGAAGCGTCACAACCTGCGAAGTACCACTCGTGCGTCTAAGTGGTAACCTCGACGCCTTATACGGACGGCCACATTCCGACTGCGCTTGTACGTATGGTGACTAAGACAACACAGGCTCGGCAGGAGTCTCCGCTTGCTGGCGGGCGTGATAGGACGAGCGAGTAAGAGGACTGGATTCAACATGGCGAAACCCTAGGCTCATGCCGATGTGCTGCCATTCTTTAAACTCGTCGGGAGTAACGTAACGTTCCACCGGTAATCTACGCGCATGTGGCTGCAGATATTGACCGATAGTCATTACGTCGCAGGACACCTGACGCAAGTCTTTCATGAGATCGACGACTTCTTCAAACGTCTCTCCCAGACCAACCATGATGCCACTCTTCGTCAACATGCCGCGGCCCTCGCGGTCTCGTCGTTCGGCGGCGCGCCGTAACAGAGTCAAAGATTGCTGGTAGTTCGCATCGGGACGGACGCGCCGGTACAAACGAGCTATTGTTTCCGTGTTGTGATTGAGCACGTCTGGCTCTGCATCGAGAACAGTGTTCAGCGCGTGTTCGTCGCCGTTGAAATCAGGAATCAGCACCTCGATTTTGCAATCAGGGTTTTGTTTGCGGACTTGCCGGATGGTCTCCGCCCAATGTGCGGCGCCGCCGTCAGGCAGGTCATCACGATTAACTGATGTTATTACCGTATGAGCGAGATTGAGCTGGGCCACTGCTTCCGCAACATGCCTCGGTTCATTTACATCAAGTGATGATGGAACGCCTTTTCCTACCGCACAGAACCCGCAATGTCTTGTGCAGATATCTCCACCAAGCATGAAGGTTGCGGTGCGATCAGACCAACACTCAAAGATATTTGGACACCGGGCCTCCTGACAAACTGTGTGCAAGTTGAGGCTTTCAATCAGGTTTAGAACATGGTTCTGGTTAGTCGGATCGCCGAGGCGGATCTTCAGCCATTCGGGCTTCGGCTGCCGCGGTTTCTGGTTTTTCGTGATTACTGGTAATTCTCGGGACAAATTGTGCCTCAAACTGATTCTAGCATCACCGCCGTAATTGAGCATTGAGGGCGGATCGTTCAGAGCCTACCAACGGCTACTTAGAAATGAATTGCGGAGAGTTTCAGATTATGTGATTTTTCTACGCTGCAACCACTACAGCTTCGCTCGTTCACGCTTTAAGAATCTTCTCCATTGTGAAGAGCGGCGTCCCAAACAAATCGCTCGGCCCAGCATCGATACGCCGGAACCCAAAATGTTCATACAAAGCAATTGCTCGATCCAGGAATGGTGTCGTACTCAGGAACATCCGAGTAAACTCATGCGCTCGCGCATAATTTTCGATATGCTGCAGGAGGTTTTCGCCAATTCCTTTACCTCGGGCCGACGGGAGCACTGCCATTCCACGGATGTATAGTGATTCGCCGTGAGCTACCGCCCCTGTTGTGCCGGCGATAAGCTGATCCAGCAGTGCGATCCAAACAGGTCCGTCATTCATCCGATCACGGACCATTGTTGCATTGGCCACAGTCACGCGAAAGGCTTCGGCAGTGTAAAGCATCTGATATTCGACAAACGCCGCGTGAAGCACGGCCGCAATCGAATCCGCATCCGCTGCCGATGCCACTCGAATTTCTATGTCGTTTGGCTTCATGTTTGGTCTATTATTTCCAGGATGCTTCTGATCCCACACAAAGGAGAACGATAAACGATGCGAAAATGTTTTGCTGCTGCGTTTCTGTTGAGTGTCTTTGCGATGGCCTTAACAACGTTCGCGGACGTGGCGCGGCCAAATCCTTCTAAAGAGGCTAAAGTTGTAATGCACTCGGGTCTGGAAATCGTTCCCGATGCACAGGCGTTTGAAGCGCGCCTTGAGATTCCACAAGACATGTGGAAACAGATGCACGCCGGACTGATCGAGGGTCCTAGCAACACCACACTGGCGCAGCGCATCGCACGAAGTTCACCACGAACAGTGCTAGCCGGTACATTTCTTTTTCTCTCCTTCGCTTTTGCGGGAGTCTGGCTGGCTCGTTCGAAACAACGCAATCAGCGAATTGCTGCAGCTCTCGCCCTGGGCGTCGCCATTGTCGGCGCAGGAACCATCATTGCGAGTGCGAACGCAGGTCCACCGGGATACCTGCGGTGGCAAGGACTCCCATCTGCGTTAACTGAAGGCCGGACTACTCGCGGTGGGGTTGACATTGCGATCGTTCCAGAGGGCTCAACGATCAAGTTGATCGTTCCGATCAAGAAAGTCACCCGAACGCCAGGCGAGGAATAGGTGCAAAGAGCCGCCGAAATAAATTTATCGACCTGGCGAGAATCAAGGCGTCTGGTCCACGTCAACGCAAATTGGTTTGCGGCTGCGCTCGCAGGCTGCGCTGTTTTCTCCGCAGCGTTCGCAAGCTGGTTGCCATTGCAACTCTCAATCGTAAGCCTCTTTCTTTTTGCCGGACCACACAACTGGTTCGAGTTTCGCTACTTCCTGTCGAGACTCCCGCTCCGGTTTGGACGTTCTCGGCCTTTCTTCCTAATTGCATTCAGCGGAATTGGTTTGCTAACCGCGGCCTATCTTGCTCTTCCCCTGCTCTACAATCTGAGTTTTTGGCCCAATGGTGACTGGTCCATTCCGCTGGCTATCTGGAATTCCGTGATGTTGTTGTGGATAGCAGTGTTGGCGCAACTACGAGGCAAACAAAAGCGAACCAGGTACTGGTCACTAGCATTTCCGGTCGCTTTCCTTTTGGTGTCTCTAAACTGGATGGGCCCGCAACTTTTTAGCCTATTGATCGTCTACGTCCACCCGCTGATTGCCTTGTGGTTTCTTGATCGGCATTTGCGACGCACACGTCCTGAATGGTTGACAACCTATCGTCGCGGACTTTGCATATTGCCCGTGCTATTACTCGGAATGTTTTGGCAGTTGAACACGCCGACGCCAATTGCAGACGACAACGGCCTCTTCTGGCGAATCACACAACATGCAGGAGCAGAGCTTTTGCCGAACGTGTCTAGCCGTGTGCTCGTGTCGGTGCACGTCTTCCTCGAGATGCTGCACTACGGCGTTTGGATTGCTGCGTTGACAATGATTGGCGGCGCGAACAGATTTTGGGACGTCAAGAGCATCCCGCTTGCGCGACATGAACGTGGTTTTCCCCGATTGATCGGGACGATGCTGGTTGGAGGTGTGCTCGCTGTCGTGCTGCTGTGGGTTGGATTTGCCGTTGATTATTCAGCAACAAGAGATTTGTATTTCAGCTTTGCGATGGCCCACGTGTTGGCCGAAGCGCCGTTTCTAATGCGAATGTTATAATAGGCGTTTCTCCCTGAGACTGCTTCATGTCCTCATCTGATCTCTGGCATTTCTTACCGGTCGGGTATTTCGTCACAATCCTAATTGAAACGCCGATTCTGATGCTCGGATTGTCTTCACGTCACCCATGGCGGAGAAGGCTTTTTGCTGGTCTATGGCTGACGGCTTGCACGTATCCAATCGTGACATTGGTTCTGCCGCTGCTGCTCGTGCATTATTCTCGAACTGTATTCCTCGTTATAGCCGAAGCCTTCGCTCCGATTGCTGAGTGCGCTTTGTTTTGGCTGGCGTTTGGAAGAGTAACGGATGGTGCGCGCCGGGCGCTGTGGCGCGACTTTGGTGTGATCGTGTTGGCGAACTTAGCGTCGTTTGCAATTGGCGAGATCTTAAATGTCTACAACTGGTTCGGACTTACGCAGTAATGCGATTCGATCCCGGAATGAAATCCTCGACACGGTAGTATGGGGATTTTCGCTTTTTGAGCAAGGTCAAAGTGGATGGCCGCCATCGTCTGATTAGATTACGTTCGATTTTCGAGAACGTGCATCAGAACTTCTCCATCAACATTCCCACCTGACAGCACAACACCTACGTTGCGCGTGTTCTCTGGCAGCTTATGAAACAACACTGCTGCAGCTGCCGCCGCACCAGACGGCTCGACCAACAATTTCATTCGAAACAGCAGGAACCGCATCGTCTCGATAATTTCATCGTCGGAAACGGTTAGAACATCCTCGGCGTTCTGCTGTGTGATCGGAAATGTCAGAACGCCGGGTGATTGAACTCGCAAACCATCTGCAATCGTCGGCGGAGGCGGAATCGTGACGCGCTCTCCTTTTAAAAACGATCGGCGCGTATCATCACCCGTCTCAGGCTCGACAGGAAAACAGCGGATCTTTGGATTAATCGCTTTCGCGGCTGTGCTCACACCAGCGAATAGTCCTCCACCGCTGCATGGAGTAAGCATTGCGTCGAGCTCCGGAACATCTTCCACAAACTCCAACCCACACGTCCCCTGGCCAGCCAGAATGAGGTAATCATCGTAGGGTGGAACCATGACTCGATGTTCTCGTTCTGCAATTTCCAGCGCCACTGCCTGCCGATCCTGTTTATGCCTGTCGTAGGAGACAATTTCAGCGCCGTAACCTCGCGTCGCCGCGAGCTTATTTTTAGGAGCATCCGAAGGCATCGCGACCGTCGCTCGCACACCAGCCTCACGCGAGGCCAGCGCAACTGCCTGCGCATGATTGCCTGACGAGAACGCTGCCACGCCGCGACGCTTTTCTTCATCGTTGAGGGAAAGAATCTTGTTCGTTGCGCCGCGGATCTTAAACGCTCCGGCACGCTGCATGTTTTCGCACTTGAAGAACACGTTCTTGCCTGAGACTTCGTTGAACGTTGCCGAGGTTACAACAGGAGTACGATGAATATGCGATTGGATTCGCTCGCGAGCTTGTCTGATTAGTTCGATTGTAAGCATGGTCACCGCGGTAAGTTTAATGTTTCGATTAGGAATTAGCCGCAGATTTTACGCCGATGCTGCGGATAAGAGCGAGTGGGTGAAAGGGCGAGGGGGCCGAAACGGCGTGATCTTCGTGCGATTCGCCCGTTCGCCCGATCACCGGTTCGCCCTTTCACCCAATCGCCCGATCGCGTGATTTTTTGGCTTGGTTCTTCCGCCATCGCTCATCGTCAGTATCCATATCAAAGACTTCACAGAAGTGCTCAATGATCACGTCTTCAACAACCGTCAAATCGAGCTTACGGCCCAGTAATCTTTTCATGGACGTTACTGGCTCACCTTCGCAGGCGACAATTAAGTCAAAGAATGTAAGGTCTGTGTTGACGTTAAGCGCAAACCCATGTGTTGTCACCCAGCGGGCGATATGGACTCCGATAGCTGCCACTTTCCCCTGTTGCGTGTGAACGCCGGTTAGACCAGTTATGCGGAACGCCTCGACAGCGAAATCCTGCATCGTTCGTATTAATACTTCTTCGATGTCCCGCACATAGCGGTGAACGTCTTCTCTATCCGGACTGAGTTTGATAATTGGATATCCCACAATCTGGCCCAGACCGTGGTAGGTGACCTTGCCACCGCGATTTGTTTCGAACAGTTCAATGCCACGCGTGGCCAGCGTTTGCTCCGGCAACAAAACGCTCGACATATCTCCGCGGCGGCCAATCGTAAGCGTATGAGGATGCTCCAGAAGCAGAAGCGTATCAGGCTGCTGATCTGTCTGGACCTCGCGTTCCGTCTCCTTCTGGAGGGCTAAAGCGTCACCATACCTGACGCGGCCAAGCCGCTTGACGACCAATTCTCGCTTGTTCATATAGGAAATCGCTTGATTCACATTCTAGCAGAGTGACGTTCAGGTAGAAGTACCTTGTCGTATTTCGTGTTGTTTGGCGTGAGCTCGGATCCTTTTCATGAACAAAAACGGATCCACGAAATTACACGAAACTTTCCGACTCAGCCGCACTTCTGCCAATCCTGGTCCGATCGACGTGGTTGCTATTATGGCAAGATTACGCGCCTGGCCGCTTGACGCAACGCTTCGGCAATAATAGCTTGGCTCCAATACAGACCGATTGGAGACAAATAAATTGAAGCAAATACTCACTTGCCTGGTGATGTTGGTTCTTATATCCCCTATGGCACTGGCCCAGACCAGAAAGCGCACAACCAGATCTTCTTCTTCGGCTTCAGCTGCTGCTAAGAAGTCCGAAGCAATCCGCGCTGGAGCGACGCGCGTGGCCGATCAAGTAAAGACCCTGACTCGCTTTATTTACTTGCTCGGAGGCGTGGCGAAAGGCATTGAGGCTGCTGATGCTGCTGCTCAACGAAACCAAGCCTCACCTGAGATCGTTCAGCAAACTCAGCAACAAAAGACGATAGTTAGAACCAGTCTGGCGAACGTTCGGGCGGGGCTTGATAAGCTGGAACTCGACTTCAGGAGTAACCCGGAGCTGAATCGCTATTACATTAAGTTGGCCGGAGTCGCAGCTGGCGCCGCCAAGGCTGAAGAACAGGCGGCTGCTAATCAGTTTGATCAGTCCGGCAGAACACTGCTGGATGTCGTGAATAGATTAACTGATGTGTTACTGGAAATGATGAAGTAGCAGATTTCATCCACAGATTACGCCGATTAAAAAAAGGCTGTAAGCAGGAACCAGTCTCGTTGTTCGCTGCTTTGTGGTCGGTGGCTTCCTGCCCTCTTTTTTTTGCGGAATCTGTGTAATCCGTGGATGATGGTTCACTCTTTTGGCTTTTGGCTATCAGCCTTGCTCTGCTTCGGATAGTAACCCTGTCGCGCCCTGACCTTAACCTGCGGTCGCGTGGGCACGTTCACGGAGATGCGCCGAAATTGGGTGCCGCCCGTTTGTGAGTTCGAGTAATACTGAAGCAGATATTGTGCGCGAAGCTCGGCAGCAATTCGATCAAAGACGATATTAAGATCGTCAACGGACTCGGGAACGAAAGCAGTGCCCCCAGTCGTTTCCGCCATCGCCTGCATTCCATCTTGTCCACGCTTAGTCAACACATTCAAATACATTGTGTTGCCACTCGGGTTGATTGAGTAGAACACAGCATCAGCGCGTTGCACCTCACGCTGCACTTCCGCTACAGCGCGATTGTAGACCCGGGCTTTAACCTCAGGTGCGACTGAATCCTGCTCGTCCTGCGTAGTGCCCATTAACTTCTTAATTTTTTCGCTAAAATTGTCTACGCCGTCTGAAATGACCAGGATGACGCGGCGGTGACGCGGAGCGCCCTTCTCCACCAGGTATTGGGCTGCTTCAACAACCGTATCGTAAAAAGCTGTAGGACCCTTGTCCGCGGCGGGTTGCAACCGAAGAAGGCCACTGGTTGCGGCCGAAGCAGACGCGCCCGTTTGCGCAACCACCGGCGTGCGATCGATGACGAAAATGTTTGCCTGATCAGCCGGCCTTAGAACGCGTTGCAGAAAGCGTGCAGCGGCTTCTTTCTCAAAATCAAAGCGGCTGTTAGTACTGCCACTAACGTCAATTAGCAAGGCGAGGTCCAGCGGCACTTCTTCAGGGTCGCCGATCTGAGCGATTTGCTGAGGCCGTCCTTCTTCATCGAGCCGAAAATCATTTACGTTCAAACCTCGAACGGGTTGGCCATTGGAATCGACCACAGCCACTGGAACCATGACTAGATTCGAGGTAACGCGTATTACGTCAAAATCCTCATCCTTTGGTGGTTTTGGTGTAGGTGTTGGCCTCGGCGTCGGAGGAGGGGGCGGCGGACCTATATCCGTCACCGTCTGTGCGTGTGCAATGGGCAAAAAGAAAAACAGGGCCAACACTCCGAACAAGAGTGTCGGCCCCAGATGTCTTCCCCAAATCTGTTTTACAGTAATCAAGCCACGTTCATGCCGCCGACCAATGCCGGCCAAGAGCATGTCTCCTAACTTTCATTGCCACGGACGGCATGATTCATGGCTCTTTGGTGAAGTTGGTGCGGCAAAAGTTGCACCCCATTTTCAAAATTTATCTCTGACCTTATTCTCCGCTGGTTCTCGGGGTGATAACCGGTGCCGGCTGTGTCAGTCCCTTGTTTACCAGCAGTTTGATTTCGACTCTGCGGTTTTCGGCACGACCCTCGCGGGTTGTGTTGTCCGCAAGTGGGTGCGACTCACCATAACCATACGGAGTGATGATTCTGCGCAACGGAATATTGTGATTCTCAACCAGGTACTGAATAACTGCATCAGCACGTCGCTGACTGAGCGCTCGATTTCGCTGCACACTTCCTGTCGAATCCGCATAGCCCGACACCTCAATTACATATCCCTTGGCGTTCATAGCCTTGGTCGCGATGTCGTCCAGCTTTGTCTTGGAATCCGGCGAAAGTATTGCACTGCCGGTTTTGAAGTTAACGGCCGAGACCGTCTGCGGTTCGTAATCGTCAAGAGCGGAAATACGCTCGTTTGTCGAATTTACGCCCACAACCGCCGCATCTGCCGTTTCCTGGGCAGCCTTGGCGCCGCCACGAGCCGTGTTAGCAACAGCGGCTAATTCGTCCAACTGACCGGAAAGACGCCGTGCGTTTTCCTCAACATCCGTAAGTTTTTTCTCAGTTGTGGTAGCGCGTTCCTCCAGCGGCGCAGCGCGGGATTCAACAGCCTTTGCCACACGCAAATCCGACTCGTTGAATCTTATTTTATCCGCTACCAGTTCGCCGGACGCATTGCCTCGACCTTCGACTTCGAGGTTCAATCCACGAAGGATATTGGTCTGCGCATAATTATTTCCGCTGCGAAGAAATCCGCCCTTGGTCTTTACACTCGTGTGATCATCCAGACGTACGGTAGTGTCCACGCCATTAAAGTCACGGACAACGAACGTATCAGCATCACGCCGAGTTACTACTCCTTTAAGCTTCATCTTCTCCCCGCTGGCTACGGTCCGGGACCCAGCAGGCTGGGTTTTGTCCTGGGCCACAGCGACAGCGGCAAACACTGTCACGAGGGCTAATATCATCATCAGGGAGGAAAACATCTTGAACTTCGGGAATTTCATAATCTATCTCCTTCGTATTGACGTCATAGGCACGCGTCAGCGCGGCCGGGATTTCTGTCACACAGACGTCGGGTTCTGCTCGAATTGTTTATAACCAAACGTCAGTGGCAATCTTCATAGACCAGCGAGTAAGTCATGTCAAGACCCTTTGCCTCTAAGTCGTGATTCTTCATCTAATTGCCACCCGATCGCAATACGAGGAGGGTTGTAAACGCAGACACGGTAACATTTCCGACACTTTTTGAAGATTGATCCCAAAGGGGCGGAGACTATAACCAAACTCAAATTGTCATTCTCAGGTTGTTGCACGAGACTTCTCTAGCTCGCCTCGTTGCTCTGCAAAGGCGCCAGGACCACACGTATGGCGATATAAGCCAACACCAACATCGTTCCAAACACAACTGTAACGGCCAACGTCTGTATGTGGTCTATCGGATGCAGCAATCCGTCTGCAATGTTGAGAAGCCGTTGCGGGGATGTAAGGAGATCCCAACTATTCCAACGGAGAAAACGTCCGAGGTAAATTGCGAACCCGGTTAGAGCCAGAGACAAAACAGCCAGACTCCATCCAAATGATGGACCAAAACGCCTGGCAACGATCGCGTGAACGTCAATTAAAGACAAATAGCCTAGCAAGAGACCTGTGCCGGAACATGAGATTAGCATTGCAACGTCATACCAAACCGGCACGGTCGAACGTGCCGATAGATGTTGCAAGTCTGTAAGGATGTATGGAGCGTTTGGCAGAAACAGAAGCCATAATCCGAGGCATCCGATTTGTAGAACTGCCGGCAAGCGCAATCGGACCGACGCCCTTAACGCAGTGCTTATTACGAGCGGTATTCCCGCCAAGGCGAGGTTCCAGATAAGAAACGTGAAATAGCGCGAACCGCTTCGTTCCACCCGAAATGCGATGAGAAATGAACACCAGAGTAATAGTCCGGTGATGATGATGAACCGCCTTACATCGGTGGATCTCCTAACAAAGCTGTACATTTTTCGTGACTCCCCACTCCGTGTGCTTTGTGCCGCCAAGTACTTTACAGCGTGCCGGGAGGTGGAGTCAAGACTTATGGACGTTGATCGAGTGACAACGTACTGGTCGGCCGAAGCTGACTTCACGCGTTGTTGAGGTCTAAATGAAAAAGGGGGCGCCCACGGAGGGACGCCCCTACAACACTCCTAACACCCTTACAGTGAAAACTCGCCTGCTTCCAGCAGCTCCTTGACGTACGCGAGGAATCTTTCTGCATCAGCTCCGTCAATTACGCGGTGGTCAAAGCTCAAGGCAAAATAGGCCATCCAACGAATGCCAATGAAATCATCACCATCCTCGGTGCTTAGTACCTTGGCCCGCTTTTCGATTTTGCCTACGCCGAGAATTGCCAGCTGTGGTTGATTGATAATGGGAGTACCAAACAATCCACCGAAGACTCCCGGATTTGTAATCGTAAACGTACCACCCGCTACTTCATCAGGTTTGAGTTGTTTGGTCCGAGCACGATCCGCCAAATCATTCGCCGCACGCGCAAGACCCGAAATGGACAGGTCATCTGCCCGCTTGATTACAGGAACGATCAGTCCCCAGTCGAGCGCAACTGCCATTCCCAGATTAATGTCGCGTTTGTAAATAATTTGATCGCCGCTCACTTGAGCATTGAAAATTGGAAACGTGCGCAAAGCATTCGTTACCGCCTGGAAGATAAAGGGCATGAACGTCAACTTTGTGCCCGTCCGTTGCTGGAACGAATCTTTATTCTGTTCGCGCAGCTTGGCTATGCGCGTCATATCGATTTCGTAAACAGTGGTCACGTGAGCAGAGGTGCGACGCGATTCGACCATGTGTTCCGCAATCTTCTTGCGCATCACACTCATCTGTTCAACCCGGTCGCCTTCAGCCGGCTTGATCGGAGACACTGGTCTTTCGACGGTCGGTGACGTTCTTGCGCCTTGCTGGGCAGGAGCAGCTGGACCAGATTCGATGAAACTGAGAATGTCATTCTTGGTGACACGGCCGCTTAATCCGGTTCCCTCGAGACGTGAGATGTCAATTCCATGTTCTTTGGCGATGTTACGGACCAGCGGGCTGGACTTTGTTCGTCTAAGATCCTCAGCCGTTGCCGTCCGGCCGCCGTTACCCTTTGACGTTTGTGCAGGGGGACCAGACTGCGAGACTGGGTGTTTTGGCTGTTCAGTCTTCTCGACCTGCTTTGCCGAAGGTTGAGGCGGTGTTTGTTCCCGAGGTGGTGCTGCAGGGGCGGTTGTTTTCGGCGGCTCAGTGGGTGCTGAAGATTGTTCCTGAGCAGGTTTCGCAGGAGCAGCGGCCTCTTGCTTTTCAGAAACTTTGGGTTGTTCTGCGGCTGCAGGAGCAGGAGCTGCTGTAGTTGTAGCGCCACCGTTCAAAACAGCGACGACGGTGTTGACTTCGACAGTGTCACCTTCGTTGAAACGAATTTCGCTCAAAGTGCCGGCGGCTGGTGAGGGAATCTCCGCATCGACTTTGTCTGTTGAGATTTCAAACAGCGGTTCGTCGCGGTCTACGTGATCTCCAACCTTCTTGAGCCATCGCGTAATGGTTCCTTCTGCGATTGACTCTCCCATCTGCGGCATTACCACTTCAGTACTCATACGTTCTCCAGTTCGCTCGTAAATGATAAATGGTGAATGGTAAATCGTGATTGTTCAAAATTCACGACCAACATTAACGATTTACCATTCACCATTCACCATTCGCCATTGACCATTCACCTCAGTAGGCGGCAAGTCTGCGTGCTGCCTCAAGTACATCCCTGGGTTGCGGCAGGTAATAGTCCTCAAGCGGCGGAGAATACGGCACCGGCGTGTCGAGAGAAGCGATACGAATGACCGGCGCATCCAGCCACTCAAAAGCTTCTTCAGCGATTGTTGCCGCAATCTCACCACCAATCCCACCAGTGCGCGAAGCTTCATGCAGTACGATCACGCGGCTCGTTTTCTTTACGCTTTCGAGTATCGCAGGCTTATCCAACGGAGCGAGTGTGCGAAGATCGATAACCTCCACGTCCAAGCCTTCTTTCTCGAGCTCTTCTGCGGCATCGAGGGCGGTCAAAACCATCGCCCCGAAAGTGACGATTGATAAGTCACGTCCAGTTCTGGCTGTTCGTGCTTTTCCGATCTCCACGATGTAATCGTCGGACGGAAGTTCTTCGCGCAGGCGAGGCAGCCGATACAGCTTCTTATGTTCAAAATACAGAACGGGATCCGGATCGCGAATAGCGGCCTTAATCAGGCCCTTCGCGTCGTATGCTGTCGAAGGCTCAACGATTTTTAGTCCAGCGGTATTAAGGAAAAAGGACTCGGCATTCAACGAGTGAAATGGGCCCGCACGAACACCGGAACCACACGGGCCGCGGAAAACTGCAGCAATGCCACCGCCCCAGCGATAGCGACTCTTCGCCGCGTAATTCGTCAATAAATCAAAACCTGCTGAGATGAAATCGATGAACTGAAACTCAGCGATCGGCCGCATCCCCATTAATGCTGCACCACACGCAGCACCGACAATAGCTCCTTCGGATATTGGAGTATCTATGACGCGCTTTTTGCCAAACTCATCAATTAGTCCGTCCGTAACTTTAAATGCCCCACCGTAGCCTCCTACGTCCTCGCCAATGACGAAAACGGTTGGATCCCGTTCCATTTCTTCCCAGATCCCCTGGCGAATGGCTTCAACAAATGTGCAAACGCCACCCCGCTGAGGTCGGTTAGATTTGTGTTCCTTCTTTGCCGCTGTCGCGATGTTATTCAATTGAGATGTTTCTCTCTTTCGCAAACACCTTCCCTTGGTTCGTCCGTCTTTAAAAAGGGGCTCTTTAATTCTTGAGTCTAATCCTGTAGTACTTTTGGTCGTGTCGCAGGCGGCACGATTTCGTTGTCGAATACCCGGGAAGCCGCTATCTCGGGATCCGGCATCGGTGAACTTTCCGCCCAGGCGCAGTCTTCATCTATCTCGCGTATCACGTCAGCCGTAATCTCGTCGAGTTTCTCTTTTGTGGCCACATTTCCCGACAGCAAATAGTGTTCATATCGATCGATCGGATCGTTGTGCTTTTCCCACCATTCGATTTCGCCTTCGGGAACGTATCGTTGATCATCATGTTCGGCGTGTCCCTTTCTTCGGTAGGTCTTTGCTTCAATCAGAACAGCCCCACCACCACGACGTGCAAAGTCAGCAGCTCGCTTCGTTACCTCATAGGACGCTATGACATCGTTGCCATCGACCACATAGGCAGGGATCCCATAGCCGGCTGCTTTCTCAGCTAAGTCCTTCACAACAGTTTGCAAATTAGTCGGCGTGGAATAGGCGTAGTGGTTGTACTCAGCAATAATTATAAGCGGCAGGCGTTGCACAGCGGCGAAATTTAAACCTTCATGAAATGCGCCCGTACTCATCCCGCCGTCTCCGATGTAAGCCACGCCCACAATTCGTTTCTTCTGCATGCGCGCAGCTAGAAGAATTCCTGACATCACGGGAATCATGTCACCAAGATGCGAGATTGGGCCAATAAAGCCTTTCTCCATGTCGCCGAAGTGAATGTTCAGATCGCGACCACCCGACGGCCCCCACGCTTTGGCCATGTACTGAGCAAAGATTTCACGCGGCCGAATACCTTTGACGAACACTGCACCGAGATCACGAATCAACGGCGTAATAAAATCTTTCGGCTCGAGCGCATAGGCGCTCCCAACCGCAGTCGCCTCCTGGCCCAGTGAACGAAACACCCCGCCCACAACTTTCGTCTGCCGGTACAGGTTTACAAGACGTTCTTCAACGAGCCTGGTCAGCTTAAGATACCGGTATAACTTAAGCAGCTGCGCCGGCTCCAATGTTGTTTCGCTGGTGCAACTCAGCGGCTCGTTTGGTTGTGGCTTCCGGGGCGCATATTTTGTACTGACACGCATGCGGAAACGAGGTGGGCGCCTTCGTCTATGACGCGCGTCCTTATTCGTTCCAGGCTTTCCTGTTGTTTCTGATTCTGCCATCGCCGCTTCTAGATATGAATTGCCACTCCGTGCACGCCCTCTGCTGCTTCCATAACAGCCTCAGAAACAGTTGGATGCGCATGCATTGTGCGACCCAGCTCCTCGGCTGTTGATTCAAGCTGCATCGCGACACACGCTTCTGCAATTAACTCCGTTGCATGTGGACCAAGGATATGGACACCGAGAATCTCGTCATATTTTTCTTCGCTGACAACTTTAACAAAGCCCTCTTCTTCACCAATAATCCGTGCTTTGCCAGATGCAGAAAAGGGAAACTTGCCTACTTTAACCTTGTACCCCATCTCGCGTGCCTTTGCCTCTGTGAGTCCAACAGAAGCAATTTCCGGATCGCAATACGTACAATTCGGCACGAGCCGCAGATTTATCGGCTGCACATGCTTATCGCCGGCAATATGTTCGACCGCCACGATTCCTTCTCTCGAAGCAAGGTGGGCCAGAAGCGGTGTCGGCACTACGTCACCAATGGCATAAACGCCTGGTTCCGCCGTCTGCATATACTCGTTAACTTGAATAAATCCTCGGTCAACTTTGACCTTCGTGTTTTCAAGACCAAGGCCGGCGGTGTAAGGCATGCGACCGACAGCAACCAACAACATCTCAGCTTCAAGCGCAACCGCCTCGCCTTTTGAAGTGTGACCCGAAACTCGCACTCCGTTACTCGTCTTTTCAAGCTTATCCAACTTCGTATCAACGTGCGACTTGACTCCGCGTTTACGGAAACTGCGTTCGAATTCTTTCGAGATCTCTTCGTCTTCCAACGGCACGAGCCGCGGGAGTAGTTCAACGATGGTAGTGTCTGCGCCAAAGCGCGAATAGACAGAAGCGAATTCAACGCCTACTGCGCCACAGCCCATCACGATTAATGATTTTGGTGTTTCCTTTAATTCGAGAATGTGATCGCTATTTACGACACGCTCGCCGTCAGTGTCGAAGCCGGGAATCGGTCTGACAACCGAACCGGTGGCAATGATGATTGCCTTCGTCTGAATCGTCTGCTTCTTACCATCTTCGCCAGTCACTTCGACCTTCCCAGGCAGATCGAGTTTTCCGGTGCCCTTAAAAACTGTAACCTTGTTCTTTTTCATCAAGTACTCGATGCCCTTCGAGCTCTTCATTACGACTTTGTCTTTCCGTTTTTGCACATCCGCAAAAGCGAGTTGAATCGCACTCGCCTGGACGCCAAAATCGGCCGCATGTTTCATTTGCTCAAACACGTGTGCCGACATGAGCATCTGCTTCGTGGGAATGCAGCCACGCAGAGTGCAAGTGCCGCCGAGCCGGTTATCCTTTTCGACTATTGCCGTCTTAAGGCCCAACTGGCCCGCCCGGACCGCGGCTACGTATCCGCCTGGACCACTTCCTATAATCGTCACGTCAAATTGTTCGTTCGCCAAGGGACAAGATTCCTCTCCGAGAAACGAGCGTGGGAGATACACGCTCGCTTAGTGATTAGAGCTGTTCGAAATGACGCATTATAGCTTCAACCGATGTGTAAAGACCATTTGACAGGCCGTGGAGGCGTTTGACAGACGAGTAAAGCCTATTTGACATTGGAGATTGAACATTCGACATTTGTCATCGCTGAAACCAAACCGGAAAATCATGTCAAATGACAAATGTCAGACGCCAAATCTCTTGTCAAATAGATTTTTGATCACTTCCTGAGGCACGAAGGTACGAAATGAAACATTCTGAAGGATTCTTGAAACTCGTCAACGATGCGAAGAGTCGGGTTCGTGAGGTGAACGTAGCCGAAACAAAGTCTCGGATCGCTGCCAATCCATCCGCGAAGCTAATCGACGTGCGCGAAGATAACGAATGGAAGGCGGGTCACGCTGCCAGGGCCGAGCATCTCGGAAAAGGCATTATCGAACGAGATATCGAGACTCGCGTACCCGATAAAGCGACGGAATTGATTCTCTATTGCGGGGGCGGCTACCGTTCCGCACTCGCAGCTGACGGTCTTCAAAAAATGGGCTATACAAACGTCTACTCCATGGCCGGAGGGTGGAAGGCCTGGAAAGACAGCGACTCGCCCATTGTTGTAGAATAAACCGGTAGCCGAGTGGCCAAAACCCCGTCACTCGTGGCTCTTCCAGTCATTTCTCGTATCGAGGAAGTTCCAAATGTCACATGCCGCAAGTGAGCAGAGCCAGGCCAAAACGCGCGTCGAGAGCGATTCAATGGGCGAAATCGCCGTTCCAGACGACAAGTACTGGGGCGCACAAACGCAACGCTCGTTGATTCATTTCGATATCGGCGATGACAAAATGACGCGTGAAATGATTCGCGCGTTCGGCCTGTTGAAGAAAGCTGCCGCTTTGGTGAACCAGGATCTGGGAAAGCTGTCAGCAGATAAGGCAAAGCTAATCGTCGAAGCTGCGGACGAAGTAATTGAGGGTAAGCTCGACGAACATTTTCCATTGCGTGTCTGGCAGACTGGAAGCGGCACGCAAACAAACATGAACGCCAACGAAGTGATTTCCAACCGAGCTATCGAGGCATCCGGTGGGATAAAAGGCAGCAAGAGACCGATTCATCCAAATGATGATGTCAACATGTCGCAGTCATCCAACGACACGTTTCCCACTGCAATGCATATTGCAGCCGCAGAGCAACTGACCCGGCTAATCGACGAAGTGGAGCGAGTCCGTCACGCGATTCAAAAGAAAGCGGATGAATTCCGCGACGTAGTTAAAATCGGTCGCACGCACCTGCAAGACGCCACTCCATTAACGGTCGGGCAGGAGATGTCTGGTTGGGCCAACCTGTTGGCCCGCGACATTGAACGATTGCGACTGGCTCTTCCGGGCCTGTTAGACTTGGCTATTGGCGGTACCGCTGTAGGTACCGGTCTCAATTCACATCCAGAGTTCGGCGAACGCGCCGCAACGAAAATCGCTGAGCTAACGGGACTGCCTTTCAAATCGCATCCGAACAAGTTTGCAGCTCTGTCTGCTCACGATGAGATTGTATTTGCCAGTGGAGCCGTGAAGACTTTGGCAGCGTCGCTTATGAAGATCGCCAACGATATTCGTTGGCTCGGGTCTGGTCCACGTGCGGGTTTAGGTGAACTGATTCTTCCAGAAAACGAACCAGGCTCGTCAATCATGCCGGGCAAAGTTAATCCAACTCAAAGCGAAGCGATGACAATGGTGGCTGTGCAGGTTTTCGGCAACGACGCCACGATCACGTTTGCCGGATCGCAAGGTAATTTTGAGCTGAATGTATTTAAGCCTGTGATGATCCACAATCTGCTGCATTCCATGCGTTTATTGCACGATGCGTGTCACGGTTTTGTTGAGTACTGCATCAATGGCATTGAATTAAACCGGCCGCAAATTGAACGTAACTTGCGCGAATCCCTGATGCTCGTAACGGCATTGAACCCGCATATCGGCTACGACAAAGCGGCACAGGTGGCCAAGCACGCTCATAAGAAAGGGATTAGCTTACGGGACTCGGCCGTCGAGCTTGGGTTCCTGTCAGCCGAGGACTTTGACAAATACGTCAAGCCTGAAGAAATGACGCACCCGTAGAGTACCAAGGGCTAGGTTTCAACGTTTCCTCTCGAAACCAACAAGCACTCCAGCCCGTTCAGGAATCAAAACACCAGATGCCCGATCGCAAAGACCGCGTAAAAGAAAATGTTTTTGGTGCTTACTACGTCGATTCCTCATGTATCGACTGTGATGTGTGCCGCGACACAGCGCCGGAGAATTTCAAGCGGTCGGATGAAAACAGCTACTCATTCGTTTTCAAGCAACCGGAAACTGAAGAGGAGAAGTCCGCCTGCGAAGAAGCATTAACGTGTTGTCCGGTGGAGGCCATTGGGAATGATGGGTGTGAAGGCTCAACAGCGGGTGAAAAGCCGATTTGACTAAAAACCTATTTGACGTTGGATATTTGACATTTGACTTTTGTCATTTGTCACTGCGATTTGGTTGTTAGTAGCGTAGGCCTTTTAGTGGTTCGGGTGATGTCGTGGATGCGTTTTATCCACCGAGAAAAGCGATCCACGAAATCACACTAAAATACACGAACAGCATGACCGACAACGAAACACAAACACCAAAACCAGAAATGACAAATGTCCAATATCCAATGTCAAATAGGTTTTTAGTCAAATGGGTTTTTCACATCTCCACTTTGATCCACCCATCCGCAACCACCACCCGAAAGGTCTCCACCCGATCTGGTACCGTGAGGCATTCGCCAGTTCGCACATCGAATTGCCATCCATGTAACGCACACTCAATAGTGTGACCGCATAGGATTCCCTCGGACAGCGGCGCTCCGCTGTGCGGACAAAAGTTACTGGTGGCATAGAATTCGCCGTCTACGTTATAAAGAGCCAGTTCAATACCGTCAGGCAGCTCCACAGTGGTGCATCGCCCGGGAGGAAGCGTTTCGGCTCGACCGACGGTAATGGTCTGACCTTTTTGCGTCGACAATGAGGAGTAGCTTTCTCTAGTATTGAATGATTGCAGACATGAATCGTAACAAAACACCCGTTAAACGACCACGAAGCGTAAATTTGCAGAGCAAGAATTGCTGTCGCGCCCGTTCTTTACCTCGGGTGCGAATTTCTTCACTCTCTCCAGCGCCGCTATTTTGACAATTCGAAAGTTAGTGAAGGAGTGACTTATGACTAAACGATTGTTACGGGTGGTAAGTGCGATAGTACTTGTTTTTGCCATTACAGGTGCGACACTCGCGAAAGAGATAACTATTCGAGGACGGCTGCAAAAGACGGTAGAAGCGGGGGGATGGCTTATCGTCGATGGCGATCACAAGTATTTAGTACTGAACGCACGGAAATTCATGAATGAGACGTGGTTCAAGGAAGCGGCCGAAGTTGAAGCTGTCGGAGAGACAAAAGACGTGATGACAACGTTCATGGAAGGAACTCCTTTTGAGGCTAAGACGATGCGCCCTTTCGAACAACGCGGGTCAGAAACAAACACAAGTAAACTTGAGAAAGGCCTGACCCGCGTCTTAGTTAGTGGAGATTCCATTGTTCAGGCGCAACCAGACACAGCGATTTTGACTATCTCAGTGGTTACACAAGCCACGCGAGCGCTGGATGCACAGCAGGAGAACGCAACGAAGACCGACGCGGTCGTGAAAGCTTTGAAGGCGACTGTAAGTCCCTCGTCTGAAATAAAAACCAGCGGTTACAGTCTTCAACCTCAAAGGGTCTATCGCGAAAATCAACCTCCGACAATTACGGGATACGAGGCACGCAACACCGTGACCGTTACTACAAGTGATTTAACGAAAGTTGGCCCGATAATCGACGCCGCGGCACAAGCAGGCGCTAACGATGTGACCGGAATTTCCTTCACTCTTAGAAAGGATCGCCCTGCAAGGGATCAAGCACTGGCCGAAGCAACTCGTGAAGCAGTGTCGAAGGCACAGGTGATTGCGCAGTCGCTCGGCGGCAGAGTCGTCCGGATCCTCGAGGTGCAAGAGGAAGGCACAATGCGACCGCCTGAACCCAGATATGCGATGGAAGGCGGGCAGGCCAAGCTTGCAGCCAGTACTCCTATAGAGGTTGGAACGCTGGACATCAGATCGCGCGTGCAAGTGCTCGCAGAAGTGGAAGCTGGCGGTTAGCGCGAGTAAACTCTCCCTATAACCGCTTAGCGGACGAGTAGGCGAGTCGCATCGCCGAGATTCTTTGGCAATCAACGGATTTGCTTTGTTAACGCGAGAAGACTCGCTGTGAAGTAAGACTTTAACCCCCCAGAACGCAGGTTGGCGACGGCACCCTCGGCCGTCGTTGCGATTCCCCCGCACTTTTGATTTTCAAATCTCGTTTGTTTGAAAAGGGCGAGATTTATGCACCACTATTTTCCTTTCAAGGAGGGAAACCAATGGCTAGATACCGTGAAGACGTAGGTAACGAAAGGGACTATTACCGCAGAGATGAACAACAGCGTCGCGAGTCGTATGGATACAATGATCCTTACGCCCGCGATCGCTTCAACGAAGATTACCGGCGATCGGAGGACCGTGGAAGGTTTGGTGAACGAGCCGACTATGACTACGATGAACCTCGATACAGCAGTTCAGAGCGCGACTACTGGCGTGGGGGCCCGCACGGGTCGCTTTACGATCGGAATGAGCACTTACGCCGTGGGTTCCGCGAGCCTCGAATGGAACGTTCGCGTCTCCGTTGTCACGAGATCATGACGCGTGATCTCGCAGTCGCCACACGCGACACGACGCTTACCGAAGTCGCCGTTATGATGAAAGAGGAAGATACGGGAGTTATTCCTGTTGTCGATTTCGAAACGCCTGGTGGCAATGGCAAGACAGCCTCGAACGAGCGGACCAATGACACGCGGAATTATGGACGGCCAGGTAAACTTGTGGGCCTTATTACGGATCGGGACATTATAGTTCGCGCGGTGGCGGAAGATCGGGATTGCAAGGCAACGCGCGCAGAAGAAATAATGTCTACCGACTTGTACACCGCCAAACCGAATGACCGCGTGGTTGACGTGATACGCAAAATGGGTGATAAGCAGGTGCGTCGCATTCCTATGGTAAGTGATAGCGGACGCCTGCTCGGCATGATCTCGCTGGGTGACATCGCCAGAGAAACCCAGGATGATTATGAGTTGGCCCAGGCACTCGAAGAGATTTCGCGGCAATCATCGTTCTGGCGAAGAATATTCGCCTAGCGCTTTGGTTTGAATGCCTCGAGAAAGGGGAGGTCGACCTGGACCTCCCCTTTGCACCTTTATTATTTTTTCCCTTATGCTCTGACTATGCGAAGACCAGATCCTGAACTCTCCCTGATGCACGTGGGACGGCGTGTACGTCCGTCGGGTCGATTGTGGCATCCTTCAGCAGACGTTTATCGCTCGCCTGAGGAATGGATAATCAAAGTGGACTTGGCCGGTATTTGTTCCGATGAGCTGGAAATCGAAGTTGCCGATTCCAGCTTGCATATCCGCGGGTGCCGGCGCGACACGTTCTATCGCGAGGATTTCAGTTATCACCAAATGGAGATCACCTATAGCCGGTTCGAAAAGACAATCACTTTGCCCGCCGACATCGAAAGAGCGTCCCTTGCACACGACTATCGCGACGGTTTTCTCATCATAAGGGTGCGGCTCAGCGGGAAGTAGGTACATTTGGATATGCAGAAAGAACAGGAAGCGAGTCCACAATCTCCACAAACACAGAAGGCTTCTGAAGAAGTAAGTACGCCCCGGCCTCCTTTTGAATTAGCCGTTCTGCCGTTGCAGAACACCACCCTGTTTCCGGAAACAGTTGTGCCTCTCTCAGTCGGCCGGCCGCGTTCTGTCGCGGCTGTGGAAGCAGCTCTGGCAACGCCGGAAAAGTTGATCGCCTGCATAACGGTTCGCCCGGAAAGCAGTGGCGGACAGGACGCCCACTCGAAAGATCTGTACGACGTGGGCACGCTGGTGATGATCAAACGAATGGAGCGCGCCGAGGATGTGCTTCACATCATTGCGCAGGGTACTGATCGCATAAAAGTCGTCGAATGGAAACAGGAAGATCCTTATCTGCGCGCTGTGGTCCAGGTACTACCTGAGCCAACGGTAGTCGATCCTGAGGAAGTTGAAGCAACCAAACGCAACGTACAGTCGATGGTCCAGCAGGCGTTGGCCTTACTGCCTGGAATTCCGCCGGAAGTTCGCGTTGCCGTGTTGGGCTCTGTCGAACCCGTTAGGCTGGCTTATTTTCTTGGCTCCATTCTCAATCTCGGCGTCGAGCAGGAACAGAAGATGCTCGAAGCTAACACTGCCGACGAACTGTTGCGTCTTGCTCACGGTTATCTGGCGCGCGAGCTCGAAATTATTCAGCTGCGTTCTAAGATTGCCACCGAAGCGCAGACCGAGATGGATAAGGCGCAGCGCGACTACATTCTCCGCCAGCAGATGAGAGCTATTCAGAAGGAACTCGGCGAAGACGAGACAGGCGAGGCCGCTGAAGCGGCATTGCTTAAGGAGCGATTAGATAAAGCGGATCTTCCGGATGAAGTGCGGAAGGAGGCTGAGCGCGAGCTGAGGCGACTGGAAAAACTTCCGCCTGCTGCGCCTGACTATCACGTCATTCGCACTTATCTCGAATATGTTCTTGAGTTGCCATGGCGAAAGTCAGCCGAAGATAAGCTGGATCTAAATGAGGCTCGGCGCATTCTCGATGAAGATCATTATGGTCTCGAGGATGTGAAGGAGCGGATTCTAGAATTTCTTGCGGTGATAAAACTGCGGCCCGACACAAAAAGCCCGATTCTTTGCTTTGTCGGCCCGCCGGGCGTTGGCAAGACTTCATTGGGGCGTTCAATCGCTCGGTCGTTGGGACGCCCTTTTGAAAGGATGTCTCTCGGGGGAGTTCGAGACGAAGCAGAATTGCGCGGCCATCGACGCACTTATATTGGCTCAATGCCTGGGCGGATCATTCAGTCGATTCGTCGTGCCGGCGTGAACAACCCGGTCATGATGTTGGATGAGATCGACAAGCTGGGAGCCGATTACCGTGGGGATCCAGCGTCAGCCCTGCTTGAGATTTTAGATCCGCAGCAGAACAATTCATTTCGCGATCACTATCTGGACCTTCCGTTTGATCTTTCGAGGGTGTTTTTCATCGCCACCGCAAATCAACTCGCTCCAATTCCACCACCGTTGCGAGATCGCATGGAAGTGATCAGTATTGCAGGCTACAGCGATCGGGAAAAGCTGGAAATTGCCAAGCGGTATCTGGCGCCGCGCCAGATCAATGAAAACGGACTGACTGAGAGCCAATTCGAGATCAGTGAAGAGGCCCTCGAGCTAATTGTGTCACGCTATACGCGTGAAGCAGGAGTGCGGCAATTCGAACGCAATATCGGAAGCGTTGTACGTAAAGTTGCGTTGAAGATTGCGCAGGGTCAGGCAGAAAAAGTTCGAGTCGAGGCGGCTGATATCCATGAGTATCTTGGACCACCGCGTTTCTACCCGGAACAAGCGAGAAAGGAACTTCCTGCGGGAGTAGCAACCGGGATGGCGTGGACTGAGATGGGTGGAGAAGTCTTGTTTGTCGAAGCAACACTGCTACCGGGTGGTCGAGGGCTAACTATAACTGGTCAGCTGGGAGAGGTGATGCAGGAGTCCGCCAGAGCTGCGCAATCCTATTTGTGGTCCCATGCGGACGAGTTTGGTTTAAGTCACGACCTTTTTCACGAGTATGGAGTGCACCTGCATGTTCCGGCGGGCGCGATCCCGAAAGATGGGCCAAGCGCAGGCGTAACAATTACGGCAGCGCTCGCATCACTCTACAGCGGACGTCGAGTACGGCCAGACACGGCAATGACCGGCGAGATTACATTGTCTGGTCTGGTCTTTCCTGTCGGTGGGATTAAAGAGAAAGTGCTGGCGGCACATCGAGCAGGGATTCGTCGTATCATGATGCCGGCACGGAACGAAGCCGATGTTGAAGAGATTCCTGAGGATGTACGCAAGGATCTCCAAATTATATTTCTATCGAGGATCAGCGACGTTATTGATTCGGGATTGGAGGTGTTAGTCGCGAATCCCCCGCCGTCGCGAATGCCTGTGAGTGGTCAAGGAGTGGTGCAGGTAGATTCAGAGCCCCTCGCAGCTCAGAGAGTTTCTAAGCAGTAAATCGGCGAGTGAGTGAGTGGGCGAGCGGGCGCATGGGTGAGCGGGCGAGTGGGCGAATGGTGAGCGGGAGAATGGGTGAGCGGGCGAATGGGCCAGCGGGCGAATGGATGATCCATCCACTCGCCCGTTCTCATATTCATCCACTCACTGATTCGCCGACTCGCCGACTCGCCCGTTTCCTTTTCACCCACTCGCCGACTCGCCGACTACTCCTTGATTCCCCGGCCGGCTCTAAGCGCAGAAGTTGTTATTGCAAAGTCCCGAGCAACATTGGGCACTGGTGGTGCAAGGCTGGCCAGAAGCCAAACATGTCGCTGCCTGTACTGCGGTCGGCGCAAGGATAGAAGTCACAACTGGCACCGCAACTGCCGCTGCCAATCCCAGCGCGCGAACCATCTCACGACGATTCAAACCACCGTTCATAAGTGCCGCCGGCATGACCAGCTGCTGTTCCAACAAGTGATCGCGGTCGAACTGTTTGAGCGCAAACCAAACAACACGCTCATCTACTTTAGTATCCAATTGTCGCGATAATCTTCGGGTGATCTCAGCTACGCTCTTCGTCCCGTCACACTCTTTCCAAACCAGGGCCGCAGTCTCGTTCAGGCAATGAGCCTTATCGTTTCCGGTGTCGTAGATCAGGATTTCATTATCCATCTCTCGAACAATCAATCCAGATTGACGCACTTGCGGCTTGCTTTGCATTTGTATCGGCTCCTTATCGCCCTGTTCGAATCAGCAACGAGATTTTGGCAAACGATCTGTATTGCGTTCGCCGGTCATGGTCGGACCGGCAAGTCACCCCTTGTTTTGTGTGCTTTATTCCCTGAGTACAACGGCCAGTGCTTTGGATCAAGACGATGGCTAAGGTCAGCAATTGAGATGTCCCCGGGATCCGAGGCCGTCAATTGGAACAAGCGCTCGGAACAGCCTAGGGCCGGAAAATAACCCTGATCGCAACACTTCGTCAATAGTGAGGCCGTAAATTTGGCCGCCAAAGCTACCCTCCCCGCCCACTACTAATCAAGTGGCCCAAAGGCTGCTATTTGCAACTCGTCCCACCCGATCGCCTTTAGTTCTCTTATACGCCCGGCATTGTAAAGCTCGAGGAGAAACGGTTCATCATCAGCCACCGCATCGCGCATTTGTACCGTTGGCATCATTCTAACGTTTCAGGTACGCTTCAGTTGATCTTTCAGATTGAGGTTTCTTATCAGTCGGTGAAGATAGTTAGGATGGACCTCGAGTCTTCGCGCCGCTTCCGTATAATTCCCGTCGGCCTGCTCCATCGCTTCCAGTATGATCTGTTTCTTCGTTTGGGCAACTGCATCGTGATATTTCGTTGATGCCTCGCTTTCGAATCCGCCGTTTTCCAGAATCGCTTCCGGTAAGTCTTCGAGACGGATCTGGTCACTCGATCCAAGTACCACTGCGCGTTCAATCGCATTTTCGAGTTCGCGTACATTACCCGGCCACTCGTAATCCCTTATACGTGCTCTCGCTTCCATCGTTATTCCGTCAACTCGCCGATTACACTTAGCGCTGTACTTTTCCACAAAGTAGGTCGCTAGCAAGGGTATATCCTCGCGTCGCATGCGCAGGGGAGGCATCTCGATCGAAACAACATTTAAACGGTAATAGAGATCCTGTCTAAAACCTCTCTGCTCAATCGCCCGCTCCAGGTCCTGATTCGTCGCAGCGACTAAACGAATGTCCACTTTAATGGTGCGAGTACCGCCCACGCGTTCGAACTCCCGTTCTTGAAGGACTCGCAACAGTTTTACCTGTATCGTCGGCGGAATCTCGCCTACTTCATCAAGGAACACTGTTCCGCCTTCAGCAAGTTCAAGCCGGCCTTTCTTCTGAGTGATAGCTCCTGTAAATGCGCCCTTTTCGTGTCCAAACAATTCACTTTCGAGCAACGACTCAGCTAACGCGGCACAATTGACCGCCATGAATGGTTTATCTGCACGCTTGCTGTTCTGATGGATGGCCCGCGCCGCAAGTTCCTTTCCAGTCCCGCTTTCACCCGAGATCAAAACGGTCGAATCAGTCGGAGCTACTTTCGAGATAAGCTGGTAAACCTGTTTCATCGCCCCGCTTTCACCAACCATGTTGTGCTCAATGTTTACATCCTCGAGCAAGCGCCTGTTTTCGCCTTCCAGCCATTCGATGTGCCGTGCGTTTTGTATCGCGACAGCAGCAATCCCGGCGATTGCGGTCACTAGCTGGAGATGGTCGCGATCGATTTGCGTAGCCAAATCCTTTGTGTCGAGATAGATCACCCCTAAAGCCCGCTTGTGCATCATCAACGGCACGCACAATACCGAGCCGGGATTCGATCCGATCATGCTGTTTGTTGCAAGCATCGGATCCATCGCCGGGTTACTTGCCAATAACGCTGTGCCATCTCGCATGACCTGTCTTGCGATGGTTCGGCTGACGTTGATTGTTTCGGCAGCGCCATTCATTCGGTCCAAGCCGAAAACAGATTCAAAGTCCGTTAACTCGCTATTTCCCAGAAGGATTGCGCCGTGCTGGGCCGGCACAACTTCAAATAGCAGCTCGAGCAAGGTCTTGTGCAACTTCTCCAGCCCATGAATCGCGTTGATTGTTGTGCTGATCTTCATCAGCGCCGAAAGATCACGCGCCATCAGGTACAGCGCATCATCAAAACGAAGCTGAATGGTTGAACCACTTTGCACATGTTGATCGTCGAACTGAACATGGCTTGACGTCGTGATAATGTCGCCGTCATGCAAAAGAAAGAGAAACTGTGATTCGCCGATGCGGAGTCGATCGCCGTGTTGAAGCCGGCGACTCTTGACCGGCACGTCGTTGATGAACGTGCCGTTCAGACTGTCGAGATCGGTTAAGACGAACTCGCTACCGTCTTTCTGGATTTGAGAGTGACGACGTGAAACGGATGCGTCTGCAATGCACAGACTCGCAGCAGAGTCGCGCCCAATCACGACAGCATCGTCGCTGACACTAAAAGTGGCGCCTTTGAGCTTGCCCGAGATGGCTGCTAGTCGCGGATTCATGATGATTGGGTGAGTGTTTTCGGCGCTTACTCGGCAGGAGTTTACGCGTGCGCCCGCTTACGAGCAACCTGCGCGGCTAAAACGCACAAAAGACACAAAATCAAAGCGTCGTACTAGACGCCTTACGCAACGAGGTTTGGATTTGTTGTTGATTTCTTTTGTGCCTCTTGTGCCTTCTATCGTAGGGCTGCAAACACTCGCCAGCAAGTCTATCCAAACAGATAACACCGTGGCTGTTAGCTATCCGATCAGATAGATCCAGCGACCGGCCCACCTAGGCATGTGACACGCAGATCGCGTTTTTCCTAAGGAAAACCGAAAGATTGACGTGTGGCATCCGGTTCGCAAAGAGCATACCGACTTCCAGGAGTCGTACGGAAGAGCAGAATGTGAGACAAGCTGGAAGCGCCCATATTTTTCGGTCGAAATTTTCGACCGCGCCCAGAAAAGAGGCAGAGGAGGAAGCATGAAACGCCAAGTTGTAAAGAGTCTGACGATGTTAACAATGATTGTGACGATAGTATTCGCGGCCGCAGTTGTTTCCGCCAACGCGCAATCCCAGCAGCGCGTCATCGCAAATGTTCCTTTCGAGTTTGTGATTGGCGACAAGGCACTTCCGGCGGGTGAGTATTCGGCCAGGTTGACGTCAAGCGATGGCTCGATACTGGTATTGCAAAAAGATGACAGTAGCAATACTGCTGTTCGCATTACTAACTCGATTGTGCCAAGGCCAAACAAAACACAGGCACGGTTAGTTTTCCACCGCTATGGCCAGACTTATTTTCTTGCTGAAGTTTGGGCTGGTGGCGACAACACTGGACGCCAGTTGTTGCCCAGCAAACAAGAGCGGCAGTTGAAGCGCGAAGCTGAGAGGATCGCCCAGAGCCGCTACGAAAGGATTGAGCTTATGGCAACGCTCCGGTAACTGATTCTCGCGCAAGGTGGTGAGCTGATACTCGTCTACGGCTCTCCCCTAAAAAAGCCAAAACGGCAACCCAACGCCCCCGGGTTGCCGTTTTGGTTTTCGCTTTCAATTGCTACAGAACGATCCGCCAGTTATTCGTTGGTTGTGTAGGTATCGTCTTGTTACGTTCGACCCAGTCGATGATTAAATCGCGAATCTCCTCGCTTGACCGATAAACGACGGGAGCGTTCTTGTACATCAGATAACCCCCACCCCCATTGACGCGATAGTTATTCGTTGCGAGACGGAACTTCTGCGCCGGGCTAACAGGTTGACCTCTAAAACGAAGATTTTGAATACGCTCACCAACTGGCTTTGAAATATCGAGGTCGTACGTGACGCCTTCTGCAATATCGAAGTTGTACGCGGGAATTTTTTCATCGACCAGATCCGCTGCCGCTTTGCCCGGCTCAAACGCTCGAAAATATTTAGCACTGTGCTCTAAAGCGCTCTTGAGCTGTTCGCCCGTGACCTCCAAAACCACCAGCGTATTTTCGTAAACGTAAAGCCCCGCAATGTCCCTCACTGACACGGGCCCTTTCGGAATCCGCGCCTCGGGGTTGAAGCTTGCGACCATCGAAACATCGGCCTTTCCTGCCTCAAGTTGCACTCGTTGAACCAAGTCCAGTATCGCAGTATCTCGAAAACGCGCTTCACGGGCGTTTAACTCTTCGGCTGACTCTCCAATTGGCCGAGCCAACCATGCTTGAGTCTCCCGGTCGTACGGCTCGGCTAATTTAAGTACTTGCTGATCGGGTTCGAGATCAGTGACCAACGTTCGTGCTGATTTGGCATAGACCCGCCAGCCGTCCCCGTCGCGGTCCAGATAGATATCAACCTGCGCGAGGTGCTTGCCCCAGTAATCGGCTTGCGTCAACAACACATCATTTATGTAGAGGGAAGGAACGTCGCGATGAGTATGGCCCATCATGATGACATCAACACCGGGAACATTCCGCGCGATTGCGACTGCTTCGTTTTCGTGGCGTACCTGTTCCGGGTTTATCTCGCCGGTATCCAAATCTTCTTCCAGGCCCATGTGCATGGCGACGATGACAAGATGGCATTTCTCTTTGTCGCGCAAGACGCTGACCCATTTCCTTGCCTCGTCTACCGGTTCCCGAAATTCCAGGCCCACATAGTTAGGCGGATTCTCCCAGTTCGGGATGCCGGGTGTGGTAAGGCCAAGTATGCCCACGCGGATTCCGGCAATCTCCTTCACGAGGTACGGTTGATAGTGGGTGTCGTTTGAGCCTTGGTTGTACGTATTTGCTGACAACCAGGGAAAACGCGCTTCACTGCGCGCTTTCTCCAGCACCTTCAACCCAAAGTTGTACTCGTGGTTCCCGACGGCCATCGCATCGTAGGCGAGGGAATTCATCACCAGCATCATTGGATCAGGAGGCTCATTATTTTTCTTGTTGTGGTAGTACTCGAGTGGCGTACCTTGAATGGTATCGCCCGAGTCGATTAGCAACGTATTCTGATTGTCTTTTCGCGCACGCTTGATAAGCGTTGCGATCTTCGCTAACCCACGGTTGTCAGGAGTGTTCTTATAGTAATCGGTGGGATAGATGTTGCCGTGCAAATCTGTTGTGCCGAGTATCGTAATGTGAATTCGATTTGCCGCAGAGCCTCGACTCCCAACGACAAACAACGAGGCCGTAAATACAAAAATCAGATAAAGAGCTGCGCGACGATTGATTTCTTTCATGAAACGGAGAGTAACTGATTTCAGAGAGCTGAAGCCAGTGGCGATCCGGACTAAGCAGAAGGCCGATTGCAGTAAGCAGATATGCCTTCTGCCTTCTACCTCCATTTCTGCGGCTGGGTTGGTTAGCGACTGGTATAGATCTCAGCGGCGGACAATCCGTTAATAAGAATTTCATTGACCTTGGTGAAATTCGAACGAATGAATTCGAGCTTCTGTTGATTCTCGAAGTATGTTCGCCCTCGCTGAACGATCACATAGGTGGGCCTTGAGACGACTGTTGGGTCGAATTCAGCGCTTGAGATTGGCTGAGAGCCTAAATCACGCCTGCCAAATCGAGCAAGATAGTAGTTGGTGACTCCGGGAGTTTCGTGCGCGATCAGTGCTCCTTGCGGAGCAGCGTCGCACACGAATTGAATTGCCTCGCGCACACCGTCATCATAGAACTCGTCATGTGGGAAGAAATACCCTGCTTTGTCTGAAGCGAGCGCGTTGGTGTAAAGCGCATAGTGTGGTCCGCTCCGGTAAGCAGCCCAAGCTGGCAACGCAACAAAGATGAGCACTGCCGCCGCTGACGCGATCTCTAGTCCCTTCGGCCAATGGGCTAATCTCGACGATACTGCGCGCGTGATTGCGACTATTCCCACCGCCGCGAGCATGTATACAAATGGCATGAGAGAAAGCATATAGCGCAACCACTTACCACCAATTAGGGAATAAGGAACTATCCAAAAAAGAACCATGAAGATCAGGAAGGCGTAGGCTGGCTGTCGCCAGCGCTTGAACGAGACTAAAAGTCCCGTAATGAATGTGGTGACGACGAGCAGCGGCATCTTAATCGCCAGGAAAAGCGCATAAAAGTAGATGGGCGTGCCCCAGAATGGCGTGCTCGACATATTGTTCTTATAAAGATGATCGGCGAACAGATACCCTGAATTGACCAACAGGCGTTCGCTCATATAGGCATTCAAATAAGTCCAAACTGGAGGCAGTAGCATTGCGGGGTTCGCGAGGACCAAAAAGACGGGAATGAGAATGTAAAACCAAAGCGGCGTCTTTCCTGTTGGCTCACCAGGCACTGCCTTTCTTACGTGAAAGTTGTGGTGAAACAACATGTTCAAACCGACGTAATGAGGAAAATACTTCGACGCAATCATCAGCCCGAACGACGCTGAACTCCAAAAGTAATTTTTCTGTCTGGTTGATCCGACGCGCGGACTCGTAAGTTTTGCGCGCAAATAGAAGTAGAAGCCAAATAGCATGAAGAAGACGAGCAACGTATCTTCTTTGCCGATTCGATTGAGCGCTATAGCATTTACACCAACCGCCCAAAGTGCCGCCGCTAGTAGTGCCGTCCAACGATCGAAGAGCGCGGCTGTTAGCAGGAACAGCGGTATTACGGTCAACGCACCGAACAAAGCGTTAGGAAACCGAAGGGCTGTCTCTTCGCTTATGGGATCAGCACCGGCCGCGTTAAGGGCACCCGCAGCGTTGAGCGAACCCCACATCAGGACCTTCATCAGCATGGGATGTTCGCCATTCGCTGAAAAGTCTCGTTGCTGATATGCGCGTACGGCATCGAGCTTGTTCATCTCATCTTCCGCAAACCCGATCGCGCTGAGGTTGTTGATGCGCAAGGCGAATCCGACGATCAGCAGCAAAGCAAGGGTGCCGACGATCGCCCACTCCATCGTTGCTATACCCGCGAGGCGGCCGGGTATTTGCAACGTCTTCCATAGTGAACGATCCGTGCTGATTTCTATGGCGGGCGAGGAACCGCTAATTTTAATCTCTTGATTCAACCTGGTACACCTCTACTCTCGGAGAAGAAAAATTAATAGCTTTTCGATTATTGACGCAACGCAAACGCTATGAGTGTAGATCAAACGTACTCATGGATTGCTCGCAAGAACGGTTCCGGTAATCTTCAGGGGCCGTTCCTCCGTGGGCGCCCCTCCCATAAAAAGCGGAACTGCTAACAAAGAGGGGCACCACAGAAGAACAACCCTACAGAATTGGGACACCACTGCCGCGCTGCGTCTGTTTGTTAGCTTAGACTAAAATGCTTTATGGTTGTAGCGTCAATCGCAACTGCCGGAAACATATTGCACCTGTCGGCGACTGGTATGACCCGTGGATAATCTAATCACCTCTAACATTCGGCAGCGGCCGGTCCGCACGCTTGTCAGCGTTGCGGGGATAGCTCTTGGTGTCAGCCTCGTTATGCTTTTTACGGGGCTCGCGAGGGGTATGTCGAATGATCTGCAAAAGCGATCGTCGAACATTCGAGCTGAGATTATTTTCATGCGACCGGGATCGGTGGGACTGATCGCGTCCACTCTCAATCTGGACATCAGGTACGCTGACAAACTTAAGGAGATCCCAGGAGTTCAGAATGCGGTGCCTGTAGCACGTTACATCTTTCAAGGAAAAGGAGGATTCGGGTTTGAACAAATCGAGGGTGTCGATTGGGACGCGTATGCCCAAATGAACGGCATTGCATTGTTATCCGGCCGCGCGCCCCAGACTATGGACGAAATAGTTATCGATGAAACAAAAGCACGAAACAACAATCTCACCCTGGGTTCAACTCTGACGCCGTTTGGAAACAAAGCTTACCGCGTGGTTGGCATCTACTTACCTGAATCCGGTGCACGCGTGAAGATGACCTTAGCGGCGATGCAGGATGCACTGGAAGCGAAAGGTAAATGCAGTCACATCCTGGTAAAAGTCGTCGATCCAAAGGACGAGTCAGCAGTGGCAAAGCGAATCAATGAAACCCTGCCAGGAAATAAAATCCAATTGGCCCGTGAATGGTTTACCAGCATCGAATCAAACATTCCTTATCTCCACGTGTTCCTGCGGGTACTGGTGGGGCTTGCGGCAGTTGTGAGTGGACTCGTCATAATGTTGGCCATGTACACAACGATAACCGAAAGAACTCGTGAAATCGGAATACTGAAAGCAATGGGTGCTTCACGGGGTTACATCATCGGAATAATTGAGCAGGAAGCAGTGTTGATTAGCCTGATTGGGCTGATTGCTGGTTTCGTAGTGTCACTCGTGGCGGGCTATTTGATTCACCGCGTTTACGGTTTATTTTTCGAATACAGTTGGGGCTGGGCTGTCACCGCTGCGTTAATTGGTTTGGGTGGAGGCGCCCTCGGGGCTTTGTACCCGGCCATGCGTGCTTCGAACCTGGATGCGGTCAACGCGCTCGCGTATGAGTAATGATTACCCTCTTGCTGCTGCGGTTTCCGTTTCCACTTGCTGAGGATCGGTCACCACACTTCTAACTGACAGCCCTCGCCTCACCATTAAGCCTACTCCAATCATTGCCCAAAAAATGTCCCGAGCCTTTCGCACGATTGCCAGCGTTACTCCAATGGCCGTTGTAAAGCCCAGTACTTTTGAAAGCATTCCTGTCCCCGCCTCGTCTACACCCGTTCGCAGTGGAACAAATTTAAAAGTCATGTTTATGATTCGATTAACCGATTCGAGAATAAACGCGGTCAGCAGCGTCGGGGCCGCAACATCGCTTATGAATGAAAGCGTAGTATAGATTTCAGTGACCCCGGCAAGATGAAAGCAAACTTCCAGGGCAAAGATCGGAATTACTCGCGTGCGATTCCGCGCGTAAAATCCATAGATCATGCTTTCGAGCGTTTCTGCTCGAGGGATCGTTTTTTCAACCCACTTTCCACCCAATCCGCGTCGAGCAAGGGTTCGCAATGCCCCACTTATGAACCGCCACTGCCCTCGAATGACGACATATCCGATACAAGTCACAACTGCTGTGGCAATCAGAGCACCGATGCTTGCGTACCTCAGTACCTTCGGCAATTGAAACGTAAGCAATAAGGCTGACGTGCCAGAAAAAATGAAGAGGACTACCGAGAGACTGTAAAAGATATTCTCCAGCGCGATGGCTGAAAGGCCCGCCATCAATGGGACGCGGTGACGAACAAAGGCCGCCTTTGAAGGTTCTGCGATGGCAATACTCGCAAGTGGAATGATATTGCCAAGCGCGTCGCCCATTAATCGCGCAGCCAACGCGTCGCGAAAACGCAGGGCGTAAGGTGGTTCAAAGCATCGGGTCCACGCGATAGAGCGAACGATGTGACGGATGGCAGAGATAGCGAGAATCAGTAGAAATCCCACACCTAATCGTCTGATGCCCGCAACAACTTCTGAGAGTCCGGCTTTCCGTATGAAATAGCCGAATAGCAACAAGCCGAGCGCAGCAACGATAAGGCCGAAGGGCGCGAATTTGCGACTGGGAGTTTGTGTACTTTGATCTTTCACCTGACTGTTTCTTCCGGCACAGAGTTTCTGAGCTTCCAAGAAACAACTGTTTTCGTGTTGTTTCGGGTGATTTCGTGGATCCGTAGTGCAGCCAACACTGAGCGATCCACGAAATAATACGAAACAACGCGAAAATCCAAAATGAACGAAGCGAACTTAGCGGCGGCCCTTTCCAATCTCAATTCGCGCTCGTAGAGCACAAACTGTGCCGATTCTCCCAACCGTCGCTTTGCCTTTTTTGTTTTGCCTTGATTATGATGCTAGACGATCCTGAAGCTATTCTGGAATCGAAGTCGCGCAAAATGAGTCACCCGCAAACAACTACTCAACAACTTTCCAGCCGTCCCCTAACCACGCTTTCCGAAGACGAGCAGATGTTTCGGTCGAGCGTGCGCGAGTTCGCGGAAGGTGAACTGCGACCGCGTGTCGAAAGCATGGATGAGCATGGGAAGCTCGACCCGGATCTCGTCAAACACTGTTTTGATCTCGGTTTGATGGGTATTGAAACTCCCGAGGAGTATGGTGGCGCCGGCGCCACTTTCTTTACGGCGATTTTGGCAGTCGAAGAGTTATCGCGTGTCGATGCATCCGTCGGCGTGCTCGTCGATGTCCAAAACACTTTGGTAAACAACGCCCTGATTCGTTGGGGAAGTGAAGAACAGAAAAAACGCTATCTACCAAAGCTCGCCAGCGAACATGTGGGCGCATACGCGCTGAGCGAGGCCGGTTCGGGATCGGACGCCTTTGCGATGCAAACGCGGGCCGTAGATAAAGGAGATCATTATCTCCTCAATGGACGAAAGCTCTGGATCACGAATGGCCTTGAAGCTGAAATCTTTGTGCTGTTTGCCAATGCAAATCCCGAGGCGGGTTATCGGGGTATTACTTCCTTCGTCATCGAAAAAGGCTTCCCGGGATTCTCCGTCGGCAAAAAAGAAAACAAGTTAGGCATTCGCGCGTCATCAACAGTCGAACTAATTCTCGAGGATTGCCGAGCTCCTAAGGAGAACATTCTCGGCGAGCTCGGGAAGGGTTACAGAGTTTCAATTGAAACGTTGAACGAAGGCCGCATTGGAATCGGGGCTCAAATGATCGGTATAGCCCGGGGCGCGCTCGAGAGTGCTCTTGCTTACACTGGCGAACGAGAACAATTCGGAAAATCAATCGATCAATTCCAGGCTGTGCAGTTTCAGCTTGCGGAGATGGCCACAGATGTGGAAGCCGCCAGGCTTTTGGTTTACAACGCGGCCCGGATGAAAGATGCGGGCATGAACTTCGTGAAGGAAGCCGCAATGGCCAAACTGGTTTCGTCGCGTGTAGCAGAGCGGGTTACGTCAAAAGCTATTGAGCTCTACGGCGGTTACGGTTACGTCAAAGATTATCCGGTAGAAAAATACTGGCGAGATTCGAAGATCGGCGCGATCTATGAAGGCACGTCCAACATGCAGTTACAAACGATTGCTAAACTGATTATAGGTAGTAAAAAGTAGGTCCCTTGACTCCCATGACCGCATCCCGAATCGAAGTGTTCAAACAAATGCTGGAGAACGATCCCAAAAATGCCAGCGTGTTGTTTGGGCTGGCAAAGGAATATGAGAAGGCAGCTCGCCATCAGGAGTTAATTGAAACTCTGATTCGGTACATTGACGTGGCAGACGACGAAGGAAATGCGTTTGGCATGCTGGCAAGGGCTTACGAGCAGACTGGCCAGCGCGACGAAGCGAAAGACACTTATCGGCGAGGAATCGAAGCCGCTACAACGCATGGACATCCTTCTATGGCCGAAGAATATCGACTTGTACTGTCCAGTGAGTATGAAGACTGATACCAAAGTTCTGAAACTGGTCAAACGCAACGAGCCGCTGGAAAACGGGCCCGGTGTCGATGTCGCGGAAGTAACTGAGCATCACGGGCTGACCCGTGCCCAACTGTTGCACATGTACCGCGTCATGTACTTGTCGCGTCGCCTCGACGATAAAGAAATTCAATTGAAGGGGCAGAACAAGATCTTCTTCCAGATCAGCGGTGCCGGTCATGAGGCTGTGCTTGTTGCCTCAGGAATGGTTCTCAGGCCGAGTTACGACTGGTTTTATCCGTACTATCGCGACCGCGCATTGTGCCTGCAGCTAGGCATGACTCCACTTGAACAGCTACTTTCGGCAGTAGGAGCTGAGAAAGACCCCAATTCTCATGGTCGTCAGATGCCTTCGCATTGGGGTCATCGCAAATTAAACATCGTTTCCCAGTCTTCACCTACTGGAACTCAGCTGCTCCAGGCGGTCGGTGCCGCTGAAGCTGGATACAGATTCAACCTGATCGACGAACTGCGCGGCCGCGTCCTGAATTTTCACGAAGACGAAGTTGTGTACGTTTCACTCGGTGACGGTACGACCAGCGAAGGCGAATTTTGGGAGGCGCTAAATACCGCATCGAATCTCAAACTGCCGGTACTGTTTCTGGTCGAAGACAATGAGTACGCGATCAGCGTTCCGGTTGAAGTGCAAACAGCCGGTGGTGACATTTCGCGGCTGGTAGAAAACTTTCCGGATTTGTACGTCGAGAAGTGTGACGGAACGGACCCGCTCGAATCACTCAACACGTTGCGTCGAGCGGTGCGATACTGCCGTGAGCGAAAGGGTCCTGCGCTCGTACACGCGAAAGTCATTCGTCCCTACTCACATTCGCTTTCGGATGACCAGAAGCTTTATCGCTCGGATGAAGAGCGCGCCAGTGATTCTGAACGGGACCCGGTGAAGCGTTTTGGAGCGCTGCTTATCGATGAGGGCGTAATCACTCAAGACGAGTTACAGCGCATCAAGGATGATGTTGACCGCGAAGTTAATGAAGCTGCTGACGCGGCGCTCGCAAGCCCTCAGCCACCGGTAGACACAGTCACGAAATACGTGTTTTCGCCTGATGTAGATCCTACGGGCAAGGATTTCGACACGGAGGACAAAGCCAAACTATCCGGAAACCCGGGAACGATGGTTGATCTGCTCAACCGCTGCCTGCATGTCGAGATGGTGCGTGATCCCAGGATCGTCGTCTTTGGTGAAGATGTCGCTGACTGCTCGCGCGAAGAGAATCTCGAGCGCGTCAAAGGCAAAGGTGGAGTCTTTAAGGTGACTGCCAACCTGCAACGCAAGTTCGGAAGTGCGCGCGTGTTCAATTCTCCTCTTGCCGAAGCGAACATTGTCGGGCGGGCGATTGGTATGGCAACCCGCGGACTGAAGCCGGTCGTCGAGATTCAGTTCTTTGATTACATTTGGCCTGCAATGCATCAGATTCGAAACGAACTTGCATTGCTTCGCTGGCGCTCAGCCAACGAGTGGAAGGCTCCGGTGGTCATTCGCGTTCCGATCGGGGGCTACTTAAAAGGTGGAGCGGTTTATCACTCGCAATCCGGCGTTTCGATATTTACTCAGATTCCTGGTCTGCGCGCTGTTTATCCCGCTACGGCGTTGGACGCCAACGGCCTGCTGCGCACCGCAATTCGTTGTGATGATCCCGTGCTGTTCTTTGAACACAAGCACCTTTACCGGCAAGCCTACAACAAATCGCCGTACCCACCGGACGACTTCATGATTCCATTTGGTAAGGCTAAGGTGGTGCGCGAAGGTACTGACATAACGATCATTACATACGGCGCTTTGGTGCAGCGTTCACTGGTAGCGGCAAAACAAACAGAGCAAAAAGGGATCAATGTTGAAGTAATCGACGTTCGTTCTCTCGTTCCTTACGACTGGAACGCCATTGTTCGCTCAGTCAAGAAAACAAACAAAGTAATCGTCGCTCATGAAGATCCTCTTTCCTTCGGCTTTGGCAGCGAGATCGCCGCGCGAATAGCAGATGAACTCTTCGAGTATCTCGATGCTCCGGTGCGTCGAGTATGTGCGTTGGATACTTTCGTTGCCTATGCACCGCAACTTGAAGATGTAATCCTGCCGCAGGTTGCAGATGTGGCCAAAGCAATCGTCGAACTAAAGCAATATTAACGTAACGTCCCCCGAACAATACCGGTACATTCGTGTACGTTTCTGTATCGCTACCGCCTGCCTATCTTCGTCTGCTGCAACTCAAACCCGCTCTTAGTCACACCTGCTGTTCGCCGTTCGTGTCCGCAGGCAAGCGAAATTGCCGAAGCATTCAACATTGCAACACAGAGTACACAGAGCTGGCACAGAGAACTAGTAATTCGACTGTTTCTTGAAAACTGGCATGCAGCTTGCGCTTCGTAACCCTGAGCCTGCAGCTCTCCCCGACAGAGTGCAAATCGCGATTTGACTAAATGCGAAGGAGGAAACGCATGAAGAAGCATGCTTTTGCAATGATGGCGGCGGTGATTCTGAGTATTTCGACTGCCGTCATGGCGATGGGGCAAACGCAAACCCCTACAAAAAAGACAGTCGTACAAAACCCCGATGGTACTTACACAGTCATCGAGATTCCTGCCGGTAAGGAGCTTCAAGTCACATTAGATCCAACGGCGCCCACCACTGGGACAGGGATCGCCACGGTTCTGCGTGACGATAGCGGTACCAGGATTAAACTTCATCTGACCGGATTGCCGGCAAATGCTACGACTATGACGCTATATGCGGTCGACGAAACAGGAGCTGTCACTTCGCTCGGGCCGATTGTTATTACGAATGGCGAGGGAACGCTGACAACTACAACCCCACTTACTAAGTTCATGCTGGTCGCATCACCCGAATCATCACTAACCGTGTACGAAGCCAACACTCCGGTGTTCTTCAGGAGCGCTGTTCCTGCCGGCTTGGCGGTCGTGCCACGTACAACTACTCCACGTGGTGAGAAGGTGGCCGCGAGTACAACTGAGGTCAATCCAGCGAACCCATATCAGGTACCTATGCTCAACATCCCAGCGTTCAAGAAGGGAGACGACACCAAAATCAAGGTCAACTTCAGTGGAGCGCTGACCGGTGCGCGAGCGAACGTGTTCATCACTCCGCGAAAAGACGGACCGACAGAAGTTCGGACGCGCTTTCACGAGCTGAAGGAAGCGCCAGCGGGGAAGGTATTTGTGCTTTGGGCGGTCGGCCCGGATGGGAAATATCAGAAGCTCGGTCAAATAGTAAACACTGGAGGTCGCAACGAAGCTGAGATCAAGGCGGAAACGACTCTCCCGGATTTCGGGCTGCTTGTGACCCTCGAAGATGCAAATAACATTGGAACGAGCCCTGCGGGTCTAAAAATAGGTGATTTCCTGATAGGGAAATAGCCTGCCTTAAATGGTTTCTTTTTGAGGTCGCCTTTAAGGGGCGGCCTTCTTTTTTGCGCGGATCGGCCGCAAAAAGGGAACCAAAGCATAACTGTGTAGGATTTGAATAAGGAACTTACCCCTCTTTCTTTTTCAGCCTGCTTTACGTCGAGCCCAACTATTCTCGGCTCGAAAGTCATCTAAACTTGTCCTTTTTGTGCGTTTTGGTCGCCTGCAAATATGGAATAACGAGGTTTTATTACAAATCTGTTTCAGTTTGACTGCTCCTGGGTTAATATATGCTTTAGCTGGAGTTGCGAGAGCAACCTCCCCGACCGTAGGCGCTCAACGCGTCCTCAATTAACCCGAGAGTCCGTTTCCCCTGGAATTAACGATCATGTACAAGCGTAGCTTTCCCCCATCCCTCGTATTGGCCATTTTTCTCTTGGCCACGCCTTCAATCCTGTCACAAGAGAATCTTCCGGAGCTGGTAAGGCAGGTTAAGCCGGCCGTCGTTGCAATTACGACCTATGACGCCTCCGGTGAAGCCCTGATGACTGGCAGCGGATTCTTTGTGCGGCCTGGTCAGGTCGTTACAAATCTGCACGTTATCCGCAGCGCGGTGCGCGCCGAGATAAAAACCCTTGATGGAAAGGGAAAAACCTATCCGGTAAATGGTGCTGTGGCGGTCGATGACGACGGTGACCTGGTGGTGTTGAATGTTGACATGCCAGTGGACCGTTCCCGGTCCCTCGAAATGGCCTCGACGCTTCCGGACGAAGGCGAAAAGGTTTTCGTTGTCGGCAACCCTCTTAAACTTGAAGGGTCTGTCAGCGACGGTATCGTTTCGGCAATCCGCGAAGTACCTAATTTAGGTCGGATTATTCAGATAACGGCGCCGGTGTCGCATGGAAACAGCGGAAGCCCTGTGTTCAATCTTAAGGGGCAAGTGGTTGGTGTGGTTACCGTGAAAGTAACGAACGGTCAAAACATCAATTTAGCAATCGCCGGCGCCCGAGTAACGCAGATGACTCCTGGCCGCTTGCGTCCTCTTACCGAAGTGCTGAGACGAGATCGGACGGTGGACTCCGCGGATCCGGCTTATCGTAATGGTCTCGAGTCTCTATGGCTTGGTAACTATGACAATGCACTTGCCTACTTTGAGAACGCCGTTAACAAAAATCCGCGACGCGCAGACGCCTGGATCCAGGTTGGATACTGCAAGGTTAAACAGGGAAAGAATGACGAAGCTATTCGCGCATACCAACAGGCGCTGCGATTGAAGCCTGAATCCGCAGATTTAAGAAACAAACTCGGCGACGCTTTCTACTACGCTGGACGGTTGGAAGAAGCCATCGCATCTTACAAGGAAGCCGTGCGGTTGCGTCCTGAAAATCCTGACGGCTATTACAATCTGGCGATCGCGTATGACGAATTAGGCGATCAAGCGAATGTCACAATACAGGAGCATCTCCTGCAAAAGCTGGACGATAAACTCTACCGCAAACTTCTCAATGAAGTGAGACGGTAAGGGCTGCATCGAATGTCACAATTGAAGGGGCGGCCCTCCGTGGCCGCCCCTTCTCTATTGCAACAAGAAAGGGGTAGCCAGGGAGGCCACCCCTACTAACGTTGCGTGAATCTCTAATTTCCCGCCTGGCCGGTAAAAACGCTTGTATTTACGCTGTTCGGATCTCCCAGCACAACGAATTTCAGATTGCGCATGTATTTCTGTGCAACTCGTTGCACGTCAGCCGGAGTAACTGCTTTCAGACGCTCAATCACCTGAACAGAATTGTGCCAGCCACCGCCAAGTAACTCGTACTGCGCTAAATCTCCCGCCTGGGCAGCATTTGTTTCCTGGCCCATGTAGAAGCCGGTGAGGTACTGCGCTACGACCGCTTGAATATCCTCAGCGTCAATTGGCTCGCGCTGAAGACGGGCGATCTGGTCCAACATGACGTGCACCGCTTGGTTCGCCTCAACAGCAGTTACATAGATGCCGCCAGTATTCGCAGCCTGCGAACGAAGAAACGCATCCGGCGCGTAGGAAAGATTTCTTCTGACACGGACCTCTTCAAACACCCGATCGCGAAGAATCGCACTCGCAATACGCATCGCATCCATATCAGGCGACGCAGGCGCAGGAGCAGCGTATAAGCCTTGAATATAATTCGTTTTCAAAGGCTTGGGCGTTATATCAACGGTTGTTTTGTCAAATGTGAGTTGCGGTATCGGTTGCGGACGATAATTACCGCGAGGCAGCTTTCCGAAACTCGCAGCCACCAAGTCGCGTACCTGCGCTGGATTCAAATCACCGACGAGTACGAGCAGCAGCTGTGAAGTCTGCATCACCTTATCGTGATAGCGCCGCAGGTCTTCTGGAGTTAACTTACTGAGACTCTCGACCGTTCCTTCGGTACGAATCAAGTAGGGATGCCCGGCGTACGTCACGCGATCTTGCAGCTGTTGCAGGTAACTATCCGGATCGTCGATGTCGTCTCGTCGTGATGTAATTTGACGCTGCTGTACAAGTGCGACGTGCTCCTTGGCGAACGACGGATTCAAAGCAACATCAGAAAAGATTTGCCAGGAACGCTCAAAATTGGGACGTGTGCAACGAAGCGCAAGAACAGAATAATCGCGATTGACGTCAAACCCGATAACTGTGCCCATGCGCGAGAGTTCACTGCGCAATCGTTCGCGAGGAAAATTGGCGCTCGCTTCTGAGGCAACATCGAGCATCAGTGCTTCGATACCTGCGTTCTCTGCGGTAATGTTCTGCACACCACCACGAATGAACAGACCGGCGGCGA
>JBKPCC010000136.1:0-8822 GCA_046727215.1 Acidobacteriota bacterium | reverse complement strand
GATAAACGCGGATAAGAGAAAACAAGAAATGGCGAGTTTTTCGTGTTAGTTCGTGTGTTTTCGTGGATCCGTTTGCCGGCCCAGATAAAATCGATCCACGAAATCACACAAAGGAACACGAAGAATCTTGACGGCTTCGTTTCTCTTATCCGCGTTTATCCGCGTGCATCTGCGGCTAATTTCTTCGGCTAATCTACTGCCCGATTGACATTCGAATGACTCGCGATAGTCGCACGCGTTCCACGTTGCCATCCGTTCCGGTCACGACGATCTGACCGCTCTCAAGGGTGACTCGCCGAATCGATGCCATCGACCGTTCGATTCGGGTGCCGTCTAACATCTCAATAATCAGTTTCGCCTCTCCTTGAGGCTCAGCCGATTTCTCTGCATTCTCAGCAGTCTTCGCTTCGACGGTTTTCCGGGCCGCCGGTTCAGCCTCGCTTGGCGTCGTCACTTCAGCGGGTTTTGTTGCTGTGCTTTTGCTTTTCTTACCAGGCGCTTTTTTGGGCGCCGGTTCAACCGGTTCCGCGTTAGCTGCACTCTCTTCAACCTTGCTTGGTTCCTCAGCTGCCTTTGGTTCGACAGTTTCGGTTGTAGGCTTAGGTTCAGTTTTTTCCGGTGTTGTCTTGTTCCGGCCGCGACGCGACGACCCTCTCGATCGAGAAATAACTGGTTGCGGAGTAGTGACCGTTGGTGCTTCCGCCTTTGGTTCAGCTGCAGCCGTTTCCGGCGTTGCAGCCGGAGTGGGTTCTGGACTGGGAGTGGGTTCCGGCGTGGGAGCGGCGGCGATTTCTGTAGGAGGAGGAGCGGGTTCCTCTATCCGCGCGCCAACTGATGAGACGCGCCTCCCCTTTCGTGGTTGGGCCACCGGTTCTTCCTTTTTCGCACTGGACTCTTCAGCCACTTCAGGTGTGCCGGCAATTGGTTGGAACGATCCACCAAATCGAATGTGGTAAATCCCATCTTCGTCATTTGGAGTACGGGCTTCGATCCGTAAAATGAGGTCTTCGGGCTGGCGGAGGTAAATACTCTTCGATACGGGATACGTGACTTCCGCGTATACGGCAACTTTCAGGAGAGGCCGCAACGCACCAGCGGTAAAGACATCTATGTCGCCATTGAGATTATGCGTTTCGATGGTGATTAGCAGGTCTCCATGCGTGCCTCCGAACGCATAAAAATGGTCTGTAAGGCGGCTGTCCCCGAGGTCCCGGGCAGCTATTCTCCCGATGATCTCATTTGTCCGCACTGCTGCCGGCGAACGCGCATCAAGCGACTGCGCCTGAACAGAAGTTGCTACTACCAGGCAAATGAATCCTACTGCGATCCGCAAACAGTACTTCTGATTTCGGAGAACCAACATAAAGCTTTGGAATTACGGCAAAGATTTTAACAACGATTTATTCGGCTCTTCGCTAGAATGGTAAGGATAACAGATCGAGAGATGGAATCGAATCATTGAAGGGAGATCAATTTGTATGATGTCAATCAGGCTTCTAGTCGTCTGCATTTGTGCCACCACGGCATTAGCAGTCATTAGTTGCAAGAAGGATTCAATCACAAGCCGGGAATCTGATCGCGCTGCTCCACCGGCGACAACCGGAATTGAAAAAGTGAAGCCCGCACCCGGAACCGGCAATGTGCAAGGAAAAGTCCTCTACAACGGTAAGCCTGTGGAAAACATTGAAGTAAAGTTATGCGAGACATTCAGCCGATTTCTCGGTGGATGTAGCGGAAAAACATTTACCGCGCGCACAGACAAAGACGGTGACTACGTTATCACCAACGTTGAACCAAAAACTTACGAAGGCTTATTGGCCCGGGTTTTTGACACCGATTCGTATGTGTTCGCGACGTCAGGCATCGCTGGAATCAGCGCGAGCAAGTATGAAGTGACGGCCGATAAAACTCTCTTCGTCTCGCCAACCAACCTTTTCAAGAGTGATCTAAAGACAATCAATCCAAAGGCCGGTGCAAAAGTATCAGCTGAAAAACTGGAGTTGAAGTGGGATGCCTATCCGGACGCGTCGTATTACAAATTCAGTGTCTTTCCTGAAGACAGCAGCGTCACATCTCCTTATGTTAATGAGCGGCTCCAGGCAACCTCGTTCACTGTCGATAAGCCACTCGCAAAGGGTACGTATCGCTGGCAAGTCGAAGCCTATAACCAGTCCGACCAGAAGCTTGCAGAAAGTGCGGATGATATGAAATTCACCGTCGATTAAACAAGTCGTGAGTCTGGAGTCGTGAGTCTGGAGTCCGAGGGTCACAACTTTGGAGTTATCGCGCGTCTTATCAAATAGTCACTACTAAGAACTTGCGTTACGCTCTCGCGCACACCCAACTACTCAGTACTTAGCACTGAGCACTCGTAACGACTCACGACTCCAGACTCATGACTCTAGACGTCAGTGCCACTTAAACACGCTGAGGATGTTCGAGAAGTCATCCGTCCAAACGTGCCGTTGCGGATTCCCATTCAACACGTCCGCGAATGGCTCCTTTAGGAATGCTTCGGATTCTGCAGGAGTACGCGACAGCACCACCCAATTCGATGGATCACGGTCCGGCTCGCTCAGCCGCTTATCGAACAATGAAACGCACGTTAGATTTCGACTCCGAGCCAGATCAGCAACCACGCCGCTCAGATCCAGATTTCGATTTGAGATATGTAGAACCAGCAGGCCTCCCGGCGCGAGTTTCGTCAGATACAAGTCAATCGCTTCCTGTGTCATCAGGTGAACGGGAATAGCATCACTACTGAAGGCGTCGATGACGATGATTGCGTAACCAGACGCAGGAGCTTCGCGTAACTTTAATCGCGCATCACCCAGCACTATGTTGATCGGTGCTTTGGCGCAATCACTCATATAACGGAAGTATTGTGTGTCCCGTGCAATCGAAACCACTGCCGGATTGATCTCATAAAAGGTCCAGTTCTCATTCGGCTGGGCGTATGCCGCAGCAGCGCCTGCTCCTAACCCCACAATAGCTACGTTTGGATTTACGGCATGGGTTTCAAAATGCGCAAAGATTCGACCCAATGGTCCACGTCGTGAATAATAGGACAGTGGTTCGCACCGTCGCTCGGGAATAAGGCTTTCTCGACCATGCACCGTCGTGCCGTGAAGAAACGAGTGGACACTTCCATCTCCTTCGCGTGTTACTCGTAAAACACCAAAGAAGTTTCGTTCCGTATGTATCGTTCGTGTGTTTGCTCCAGTGACGAAGCCGGATCCCAGCATCACGGCCCCGAGAGCCAATGCAAAGCGCAGTGGCCGCCGTCGAAACGGGTAGGCAACGAATAACGGAATGGCCAAAACGAATAACAGGCCGGCCAATTTGCCGGGAGCAACCTTGTCGGCCACGAATCCCAAGCCGAAAGTCAAAGCGAAGAGAATCGCCGGTAAAAGGAAATCCATGCTGACCGCGCGCTGTGAACTTGACTGTGTTTCCTTGCCGGGCAACGTGAGACAAGCAAGTAGCATTACCAGAGGGTATTCAAGTACTGAACTAAAGATCAGCGGCGCAACCAAAGCACTGAATATGCCTCCGATTACTCCGCCTATAGAGAACCAAACGTAAAACTCAGGTAGGTGTTTAGTAGACGGGCGATCCGCTGCCAGCTGGCTATGGCACATCAAGGCCGCAACAAAGAAATAGAGCAAGTGGAACAGAATCACGAGGCGAGCGCCATTTGAACTCTCAGACAAGTGTATGAGCAGCAATACCAAGGTAGCGCCCGGCAGCACCAGCACAGGTAAACGAGTAGAAACAACTTGCCGGCGAGCAAAAGCGAAAATGAGCGTCAGAAGGTACAGAGCCAGCGGAATGATCCACAACAACGGAGCTGATGCGACGTCGGTCGTGATGTAATTGGTAACGCCTAACATCAAACTCGACGGGACAAAAGCAAGCAGCAACCATCGAAGACGACGCGTGATGGAAAGCTTCTCGGTTTCGTTCGTTGAATCCTGTTCCACATTCGCAGAGCTTTCAGCATCAGTACGACGCGTTCGCCACAGTACCACCGCGCAAAATACAACTAAGGCCAAAAGAACTACGTACACGGCGGTCCACATTCGACTCTGCAACCGTAACGTCAGAAACGGTTCGAGCAACGCTGGATACGCAAGCAGAGCCAATAGGCTTCCAGCATTCGACGCTGAATAGAGGAAATAAGGATCCCTCGCTGCCGAAAGATTTGTGTGTGAAAACCACTTCTGTAGAAGTGGGCTATTACTTGAGATGATGAAGAACGGCAGCCCAACTGTGGCTGCCAGACAAGCCAACAACCACCACGATGGATTACCCGTGGAGGGAACTGAGTTGACCCAGGAAGGCGATAATCCAAGCGGTAAACTCACTAAAGCCAGCATCAGTAACACCACCTGCACCGCCAGCTGCCGCCGCAATGGCCAGCGGGAGACAATCAACGCGTACGCATAGCCCGCGAGCAGCGCCGCCTGAAAAAACACCATGCATGTGTTCCATACCGCTGGGGTTCCACCGAGCACTGGCAACAGCATCTTCGCGACCATGGGTTCAACCGAGAAGAGCAATGCGGCACTTACAAAAATTGTCACTGCAAACAGCAGAGTTACAGAACTAATCTTTGATTTCATTTCAGGCAGATACTCCCGACTGTGTGGTTGTCGATTTTGGCTGCGGTTATTGGTGGATTATCCGGGCGAGGCCCGGGTCGGGCGGCTTCAGGTGAGGTAAGGTCATCTTAGCAAACGCCGTCGGCGTTGTGGGATCTATTTTGGACCGGTTATATTACGCACTTGAAATTCTCTGTGATACCGGCAAAATTTCGAACGTGATGCGCGAAGCAAGAAAGAAAAGAGCGCGGCGGAAACTCATCCGTCGCGCTCCTTGGTTTTGTGAATCAGTACCGCTCGGTTAGTTCAACAACTGCATGCCGAGGATCTGTTCGACTACTGCCCCGAGAATGCTGTAACCACCATTAGAATACCGGCCATAGCGTGAGCGGCTGTAGTAACCATCTTCGTAACCTCGGCGAAAACCTTCGCGGAAGTAATACTGATAGTCGCTCAAATCTACATAGTATCCGTCGTAACCGTAGCTCGCATCCTGGTAGGCGTAGGCGTCTTGGGGACTGTATGCCCACCCATCTTCACGGTCCGCCTGGCCGGCGCGAAAGCCTTCTTCATAGCCATCGTTCACAGCACGGCGCAACATCTCGGCGCCATATCGATTTGTTTCGTAGTAAGTGCCACCACGACGATAGCGATAGTCGTATGGTCCATAGTCGTTATAGCGCCACTGTTGCAGTCGCAACTGATCGCGACGCAGTTGTTCGAGATATTGCTGCTGATACCGCAACTGAGCGCGGCGCCGTTGCTGTTCAAGTAACCGTTGCCGCTGCCAAGTCAAGTTCTGTCGACGCTGTAGTTCCTGCTGGTAACGCGTCACTCGTTGCTGTTGTTCCTGCTGCCAATTACGCTGGCGCCAATTGTTGTCGCGTTCGCGATTAGCCTGATCTCGATCATCTTCCCATTGTCGCCGGTGTAGCACGTCCTGCTGTTGCCGGCGTGCACGGTCCTGATCCTGACGAATCTGGTCCTGCCGTTGCTGTTGCCACCGTTGTTCACGTTCCTGGGATTGGCGGATTTGATCCTAACGCTCTTGTTCATAGCGCTGTCTTTGCTGATTCTCACGATCACCGTTGCGACGTTGTTCCTGGACCTGCTGCTGCCGCTGTTGTTCCCAACGTTGCTGACGTTGCACGTCCTCTTGCTGTTGTTGTCGGCGTTGTTGTTCCCAGCGCTGCTGCCGTTCCTGGTTGTTTCGTTCTTGCTCCTGACGGCGCTGCTCCCAACGCTGTTGCTGTTCGGCTCGCTGTTCATTTTGGCGCTGCCCATCTTGCGGGGCTTGCGCCGGCTGTTGTTCACGGCGGCTTTGTCGTTCCTGTCGCCGCTGTTCTCTTTGAGCTTCGTTGTCCTGGCTTCGCTCGTCACCCCGGTCACGGCGGCCTTGAGCAGCAGTAAGATTGGCCGAACCGAGTAACGCAACCGTTATTGTTGCAAACACGGCAAGCCTCTTTAGAAAAATTGCGTTCATCAAAGTCCCTTTCAGTCGCCTGTATTTGGTGGAGAGCGTCGATTTACCGCAAATTGACGGCAAGCGGCATTCCAAACTCTGATGTGGAGGACACGGCCGTTTCCAGCAGGACTGAGCGACGATTTGATTCAGTACTAGACGATATGGGTTAAAGATCAACGAGTGTTCGCTTCTGAGCTGTCTCTAAGTGCGGGGTGTGTTATTGGTTTAATCGGAGAATGACCTTGCAGTTTCACTTCTTTGACGACACACACGAGGACGATACGGAAAGCGCGACCAATCTTCTCGAGGGGTTCCGTTATAAACCCGCATTGATTGACAAGAGCGAGGAAGCCGCACTCCTAACGCGTGTTCGTACACTACCGTTTGAGGAATTCGATTTTCATGGCTACAAAGGGAAGCGGCGGGTCGTTTCGTTCGGCTGGCAATATGAATTTGCTGGAGCAGGCCGGCTTCGCAAAGCAAACGACATCCCCGAGTTTCTTCTTCCCGTACGCGCAATTGCCGCTTCCTTTGCAGGGCTGGCTCCCGAAGCTTTTCAGCACGTGCTGGTTATTGAGTACGGACCAGGCGCGGGCATCGGCTGGCACCGCGACAAGCCGGTTTTCGGACAAGTGGTAGGTGTCTCGCTTCTCGCACCCTGCGTGCTCCGTTTCAGAAGGAAGATCGGCGCAAGTGCGAACCTCGGACCACAAACTCTGAATCAGTCCGCGCGTGCGCACGCGACAGAAAAGTCGGGGCTAAAAACCAAGTGGGAGCGAGTGAATGTTTTAGCTGAGCCGCGGGCGGCGTATCACTTGACTGGTCCAGCCCGGTCGGAATGGGAGCACAGCATCCTCCGTGTCGACTCACTTCGCTACTCGATAACCTTCCGCACCATGGTTGAAGAATAAAAGCATTCCACCGATTACGCAGATTGCACAGATTAAAAGCAGAAGGCGGAAGACAGAAAACAGTGGGGCATTAGGCAGTAGAGGAAAGCAGTAGAGAGCAGTAGCAGAATATCTCTCCCTAACAGCTACACATACTGCTAATTCGCCTGCCTACTGCCTTCTGCTTTTTTAATCTGTGCAATCTGTGTAATCTGTGGACGATGAAATTTACCCGTCGTGACTTCTGTGTGATTGGGGGCAGCACTGTGGCATCTCTAGCCGTCGGGAGCGCTTGTCGTCAGATCGGCGGAGCGGCGATTGCTTCCGACGGCAGACTGACGGCGCGTCCGGATGATCGCGCGAAAACCACTGCCAGTGGCCGGATCGTACTCGGCGTTGATACCGGTGACAGCGGCCGTGATGCAATTCTCCAGTTACCGAAGAACGTGAGCCAGTCTCCCCTTCCCTTGTTAGTCATGTTGCATGGTGCAACCCAAAGTGCCGAGGACATGTTTTGGTATCTTGACTCGGCTCACCACGACGCAGGAGTTGCCGTGCTAGCGCCAAACTCACGCGATACGACATGGGACGCCATTGAAGACCGTTTCGGACCGGATGTGGAATTCCTCAATGTTGCACTTGAACGTGCATTCGGAACTGTCGCGATTGATCCATCACGGATTGCGATGGGCGGGTTTTCGGATGGCGCCACCTATGCTCTCTCGCTGGGACTAATCAACGGCGATCTCTTCAGCAGTATCGTCGCATTCTCGCCAGGCTTTTTGATCGACAGTACTCAGACTGGCCACCCGCGCATTTTTATCTCGCATGGCACGCGTGACCATATTCTTCCGATTGACCGTTGCGGCCGTCGAGTCGCAGCAGAATTGAAGGGTCGTGGGTATGACGTCACGTTCCGTGAATTTGATGGTGATCACGAAATCCCGCCCGACGTGGCGAAGGAAGGATTGACGTGGCTGGCGAAATGAGACGACGGTTTGCACAGCACGGCCAGCCCGCAACCTAAGGTAGATTCACGCCAGGGGCAAAGGAGCAAGACACAAAGAAAGAAGTAACTTGGCGCTTTGCTTCTTTGCGTCTTGGCGTGATTCATGCTTTGAAAACAGGACCTTACCTTTTTGTCACCCAGACCGCAGAGATTACGTGGGGGATCAAGACCTATAACCTGAACAACGCTGCTCCGAAGACGTTGCACTTAGGAAACATCTTCGTGAAACCATGCTGACAACATCGAATCTGGTTCAGCGCTTATGACATCCACGCTACCTAATTCAACTCGAGACAACACTGACCAAACACCAAAGTAACCGTTGGATGTATCGACTCAACTGGTGAGCAACCACTACTCGGGTGTCTTTAGAAATGCTTAGGAGAGCGAACAAGGGTAAGGAGGGCAATTAAGAGATGGCAAGAAATTATGATCGCGAAGATGATCGTGACTTTCAGAACTACCGCCGTCGCTCCGAATCAGACTACGGGCGATCCAACGATGAACGCTCGGAAGGAAATTATGGCTATGGAGGCCGTCAAAGAGAAAACGAAGGCCACGGCCGCGAAGGCGGATTTGGGCGTGAGTACAGTCGATCTCCATGGAGTTCACAGCGCGGGTACTCGGGCGGCGGCGAGCGACTCGGTTCTGGTTCATGGGAAATGCAGCGTAACTATCCTCGTGAGCGAGATCGTGAGCGCGGGTACGGAGGCTACGGTCGCGAATACGATGAGGGTCGCTACGGCCACTCCTCAGGTACATCACAGCGCTACAACTACCCATCGGGCTATCGTTCCGGCGAAACGTACGGAGAACGCGGGCGTCATTCTGACTATGAGCGTGGTGGTTACGGT
>JBKPCC010000135.1:0-10882 GCA_046727215.1 Acidobacteriota bacterium | reverse complement strand
GCCGCGAAAATACCGGTGTCAGTGCAATCTCAGGCACCAACATCATCGCCGAACGCCCAAGTCCCAACGCTGAGCGCATCGCGCGTATGTAGACTTCCGTTTTGCCGCTGCCTGTAACACCGTGAAGCAAAAAGGCTCCGTATTCCGAGGCCTCCAAGCGTTTTTCGATTTCCGATAGAACGTTGGCTTGTCCCTCAGTTAATTCGTAATGCCTGACGTCAGGCAGTACTGCATGCGAGAGCGGGTCACGACGAACAGGCTGATCGAAAATCTCTACAACACCTTTTTTTTCGAGCGTCTTCACAACGGACACGCCCACGGCTGCTGCCGTCAGTGCTTCCTTTAACGGGGTTGCTTGTGGTGACAAGACGGCCAAAAGCTTCTCCTGCGCCTGCGTGAGATCTATTGATTCGATAGTTTCTGACGATGCGACTAGTCTGACGGCCTTGCGAAATTTCTCTTTTACAACGGGACGATCAGTCCGCGGACTTAGGCCTGGAGGTAGTGCAGCTTTGATGACCTCGCCCCAGGGCGAACCATAGTAGGTTGATACCCAACGCGTAATTTCGAGTACTTCAGGCGTACAAACGGGGACAGCATCCAGAAGCGTAGCCGCATCTTTCACATTAGCCGGTTGGAGGTCTGTTCGGGCGTCGAGTGTTTCATGCAATGCAACGATGTAACCTGTGACCGTACTTCTGCCCAACGGAACCGTAATACGGGCCCCGACTTGCGCGTTCATTTGCATTGAAGGTGGAAGGCGATAGATGAATGTTTGGGCCACATGCACGGGCACAGCTACTTCAGCATACTCTGGCGCACGCTGTTCAATCTTCGCGCTTTCGAAAGCTGTGCTCATTTAGTGTTCGCAGATTACACTGATTAAAGGCAGAAGGCAGTAAGGAGAAGGCACTGGAGCAGTGGTTGCCATTCCACCTAAATACGTATTCGCGTGTTTTTTCGTGTGATTTCGTGGATCACGATAAACGGATCCACGAAAACACACGAAATAAGACGAAACGCCTTTTGCCTTCGGTGTTCTGTTTCTGATCTGTGTAATCGGCGTAATCTGTGGATTATCGGTCGCTGCCCCGGCTGACGTTTAGTTGGTCCAGATAATCCCGAACCTTCTTCAAATCTTCCCACGTTTCGCGCTTCTTGGATGGGTCACGGAGGAGGTAGGCGGGATGAAAAGTAGGCATAACCTTTATGCCTTTATAGTCCTGAAAATTGCCGCGTAGTTTCGTGATGCCTTCCCTCGTATCCAACAGATTCTTCATCGCTGTGTTCCCAAGTACGACGATGACATCAGGTTGTACAGCTGCAATCTCACGTAAAAGAAACGGCTTACACATTGCGGCCTCTTCAGTAGATGGTGGTCGATTGCCAGGTGGGCGACAGCGGTTTACGTTCCCTATTAGAACTTCTTCGCGCTTGAATCCTATTGCCTCGATGATTTTTGTGAGTAGTTGACCCGCTCTCCCGACAAACGGTCGTCCCTGAATATCTTCGTCAGCTCCAGGTGCTTCGCCGACGAACATTAACCGTGCCTGCCGATTTCCTTCTGTGTGCACAATCTGTGTTCGTCCCTGGAACAAAGGACAACGAGTGCAGTCTCCAACACTTAACCAGATCTCTTCAAAAGTCTCAGATGATTTTTTCAGCGTCGCCGCAGCAGGCGCGAGATCACCGAACAGAGCGGCACCTCTCGGTGGCCGAGGTTGTGGCGATGCAACAGTCGCAGTCGAGGTTCTAACCTTCTTATCGACTGTTTGCGGGCGCGCTGCTGTTGCTTGTGTCGTAGAAGGCGAAGTTGTCATTTGTGCTGCGACGGTAGGAATTGGTTGTACTTCTTCAACACCCAACTCCTGCATATAAGTGAGGTGTTCCTTTGTGGCGGTTAATAACTCATGAAACTCCTGCGAAAAGTTTTTGTCGGTCATTCTTGATCTTATTGTCCGTGGACTGCTGACAAGCTGGCAGAGTCTCGGCGAAGCCGCACCACTTCGTCAAGTATGCGGTGGGCAGCTTCGGTTTTTTTCATAACCGGGAGGTGCGTAGGCGTTTCAACGCCGCGGCGAATTATGGTGATTGCGTTGTTCTCAGAATCAAATCCTGCGTCAGTTCGCGCCACATCGTTTGCAATAACCATATCCAGCTTCTTTGAATCCAATTTTGCCTTTGCATTCGCCAGCAAGTTCTCAGTTTCCGCGGCAAACCCAATGACAATGCGATGATCACCGGCAACTGAAGCGACCCCGGCCAGAATGTCCTTCGTTCTTTCGAGCGCCAGCGTCATCGATTTGTCGTGCTTTTTTATTTTCTCTGAAGCAAGATGAATCGGACGATAGTCGGCTACGGCTGCTGCACCGACAAACACCGAAGCCCCGTTCAACTCTCTTTTCACCGCCTCATACATCTCTTCAGCCGAAGTTGCAGATACGACTTTTACGTCCCGCGGCGCCGGCACGCTGGTTACACCGGCGATAACAGTCACCTGAGCTCCTCGTTCGCGTGCGGCTTGCGCAATTGCAAACCCCATTCGACCCGATGATCGATTCGATATGAATCGCACTGGATCGATTGCCTCGCGTGTTGCGCCGGCGGTAATTAAAAACGTCTCGCCCTGCAAATCCTTTTTGGATTGCGCGTTCAGGAGATCTAACGCCTCTGCAACGATTCGATCAGGTTCACTAAGTCTTCCCGGACCAATTGTCTTGCATGCCATTTCACCAGCGTCAGGCTGAATGATACGCACCCCATCAGCCAGTAACTGGCGTAAGTTACGCCGGGTCGCCGGATGTTCCCACATTCGCGTGTTCATTGCCGGGGCAAGGAGCACAGGGGCCGCTGATGCCAAATACGTTGACGTAAGGAAGTCGTCCGCCACGCCCGAGGCAAATTTCGCAATCAGATTTGCCGTGGCCGGAGCAATCAACAATAGGTCGACTGTCTGGGAAAAGGTGATGTGGGCTATTGGGTCCGGGTTATCTGAGGAATAATCGTCAACGATGACGTGCGCGCCAGAAAGTGCCCGGAAGGTGAGCGGTTGGACAAACTCACAGGCCCGCTTGGTCATGGCGACCCTGACCTCACAGCCGGCACGTTGCAATCCTCGCAGAACTTCGACAGCTTTGTACGCGGCGATACCGCCGCTTACCCCGAGGGCAACTCTCTTACCGCTATGGTCGCGTGATAACTCTTCTTCCATTACAGGCTTAACCGAAATTAAAGATCAATGTAACATTGCTGAAAGGCGCGTGCAATTTTCGGTCTTTTGTTCGCAGTATAATCAGAATTTAAATAGAAAGATCTGCGTAATTCGCTGGGTCTGCCGAGTTGGCACCGTTGACGGTCAAAAACCGATGCGAAGTTTGCGAGCGATAATAATGAAGTTCGCAACCGTTCTGGTGGTGGCGTTCCCGTGTCTGCTGGCGCCTTCAACTGCGCTGTCACAGAAGGGAAGCGAATTCGGCCCCGTTGTCCGTGCCTATCTTGGGTACCTCAAGAATGAACAAGAAGTAGTCGACGACCGCGTCAGCCGCCGCGAAATCAGTCAGGCCTATTATAGGCGGAATTCAAATCGGATCAGAGCTTTGCGGGAAATGGCTATGCGGTTGGCGCGTCAGACCCGAAATGATTATCTTCCCGAACTCGAGGCGGTAGCTCGCGACGAATTCGGACTTCTTTTCCAGGAGCAGCCTCGACCGGAATCACTTAAGATAGGCGAGATAAGACAAAACACGTTTCGTTTTCTCGGAACTGTACGTTCGAATGAGATTTTTTACGTTTTCGCGCGCCTGGATCCCTATGAACAGTCGGAATTGCTTTCGCGCGAGCCGGAAAAACCCACAAAAGTGATGGTGTCTCTACCCAGTCAAGACCGCACAGATAAGGCACCGAATCGTCCCAGACGGGTAGTTCCGTGATGTTCGTCTCAAAGTTTTAGACCAGCATATAGGACTTGTAGGACCCTATAAGACCTATCGGATAACTTTCCAACCAGATCGTCAGCAAAATTGTGAATTGAAGCAGTACGGCGGGCCATGGTCCGTTGTGCCGCAAAAAAGCACAATTTCGTGCCACACTCCGCTCAAATGTTTATTGACAGACCAGTGTTATTCGTGTAATAAATGCCGAGTGTTAAAGCTTTTGCGGACGCACCATCCCGCTTTTGCAATTGAGTAGTTTGTAGAAAATGAGATTGGGGCCATCTCAGTCTCCTACGACTGTCTAGCGTCGCGGCGCAATCAAGAAATTCTTGTTTCACTATACGGGAGGAAAGTTAATGATCAGCAGAACTTGGAGCCGCAAACCGATCGCGGCCTGCGTGGCGGTTGCCGTTTTGAGTGTTTACTCGATGGTAGTTTTGGCGTCGCCTGGAGCAAAAGCATCAGGCGAACTGTCCGTTTCCGGACAAGTTACCGTTAATGGCCAGAAAGTAATTTCTGGAGGCACGTTGTTTTCTGACAGTGTGCTAACGACGGCTGAAGGCGGCAGTGCTACGGTGAACATTAGTAAAGTGGGCCGAGTTGAACTTGCGCCGAACAGCAGCCTCCGCTTGAGTTTTTCAGACCGAAGCATTAGCGGCTTGCTCGAGAGCGGCAGTGCTCGCGTTTCCACACTCGCCGGTGTATCTGTGAATATCAAAACCAAGGACGGCATAGTTGTTGCCGATGGAAGCAAAGCTACCTCCTTCACAGTTAACACAGCTCACGGCAACACAGTAGTCGCTACAATCGCCGGCGTTGCGGAACTACGCACCAGCGCAGGCGTGAAGCAGATTGCCGCTGGTGAGAGTGCTAGTGCCGGCACACCGCATCCACAGCCGGATCTCGACGAAGGTCTTCATGGCGGTAAACTGGCCGCATTATTGATCGCAGTTGGCGGTGCGGTCGCAGCTATTCTTTACGCAGCCGTGCACAACAACGACATCAATTTTGGTGGCGGCTCTGTAAACGTAATCAGCCCGACCAAGTAAGTAACTTCGTCGACGTTGTTTCACTTGGAAAAATACTGCGGCGCTGTCCGCGCCGTCAGTCATGTAGACATTAGCCTTGCGGGTCACGCGACAATAAGTCGTGCGTGACCCGTAAGGTTTTAATTTGCTCGCCCGTTCTTCGGTTTTTATGCATATTGCAGTTATCGGCACCGGATATGTTGGACTCGTCACGGGCGCTTGTTTCGCGGAGTTCGGCGTAGACGTGACTTGCGTTGACGTAGACGCTGCGAAAATCGAGCGCCTCAACTCAGGAATAATGCCGATTTATGAGCCAGGGCTGGAACAGCTTGTTTCGAAAAACGCTCAAGCGGGACGGCTGCGCTTTACTACTGACATCAAGGATGCGATCGGACAGGCGCTCGTAATTTTTCTCGCCGTTGGTACACCACCGAATGCAGATGGATCGCCGGACCTGAGCTTCGTTGAAGCGGCCGCGCGATCAATCGCCGAGCACATGAATGGCTACAAGGTGATCGTGACGAAATCAACCGTCCCGATCGGTACCGGAGAGCACCTGCGCAGGTTAATTGCCGAGGGACAAAAGCGAAGATTTAATTTTGGTATTGTGTCCAATCCGGAATTCCTGAGGGAAGGCGCGGCAATCAATGACTTTATGCGGCCGGACCGGGTTGTAATTGGCACGTCGGATGAAGAAGCCGTGGCCATCATGAAGGACTTATATAGGCCGCTTTACCTAATTGAGGCACCTTTCGTGATTACTTCGTTGGAAGCAGCCGAACTCACGAAGTATGCTGCGAATGCATTTCTTGCGACGAAGATTTCATTCATCAACGAAGTAGCAAATCTCTGCGACAAAATTGGTTGTGATGTTCACGACGTCGCCAGGGCTATGGGGATGGACAAGCGGATTGGTGGGAAGTTTCTGCATCCTGGCCCGGGATTCGGCGGATCCTGCTTCCCCAAAGATACGCAAGCCTTTGCGTCCGTTGCAAGACGATATGACAGTGACTCGCTGATTGTGGATGCGGTTATAGAAGTAAATCGACGCCAGCGTCGCGCAATGATTCCAAAGATCGAACAGCTGGTTGGAGATTTGTCAGGAAAGAAAGTGGCGGTGCTTGGCCTGGCTTTCAAACCTGAAACAGATGATATGCGCGAGGCGCCGTCTATCGATATCATCCAGGAATTAATTGCGCGTGGCTCGCGGGTTCATGCATACGATCCAGTGGCAATGGACGAAGCAGCTAAGGTCCTGCCGGACGTTGAATACGAAGAGGATGAATATGCCGCTGTTAAAAATGCGGATGTTCTCGTTTTTATTACCGAGTGGAATCAGTTTCGCGCGCTCGATATGAAAAGAATTCGCGATTTGATGGCTGCGCCACGTATCGCTGATTTACGGAATATTTACAGTCCGGAGGATATGCGGGAGTTGGGATTTAGTTACATCGGAGTCGGTAGATAAACAGCGGACATGAAATTATCAGGAATAGCATTAGTAACCGGAGGAGCAGGCTTCGTCGGATCTCACATCGCCGCTGGGCTAACAGCCAGTGGCGCGAGAGTTCGCGTCATCGACGATCTGTCTACAGGTTATCGCGAGAATTTGGAAGAGATTGGCGGGGACCTCGATTTCATTCAAGGCAACGTAGCCGATGAAGGTATTTTGCAGCGGGCCCTCGAGGACGTGGAAATCGTTTTTCACGAAGCTGCGATTCCCTCGGTGCCCCGCTCCGTAGACAATCCACGCCAAACACATGTCGCCTGCGTTGACGCCACGTTTTCTCTTCTTGTTGCAGCACGCGAAAAGGGCATTCGCAGAATTGTCTATGCTGGGTCCAGCTCGGCATACGGCGACCAACCAACGCTGCCGAAGATAGAAACGATGTTGCCCGAGCCATTGTCTCCTTACGCAGTGGCGAAGCTCGTGGGTGAGTACTACTCTCAGGTGTTTACGCGCGTCTATGGGCTGGAAACGGTGACTTTGCGTTACTTCAACGTGTTTGGTCCACGCCAGGATCCGAGCTCCCAGTACTCGGGTGTGATTTCAAGATTTATTAGTGCGCTGTTGACCAACGAGCGTCCTGTTATTTACGGGGATGGCGAGCAGTCGCGCGATTTTACCTACATCGACAATGTTGTTTCGGCAAATCTTAAAGCGGCAGAGACTTCTAAAGGTGTGGGTAGCGTGGTCAACATAGCCAACGGTGAGCGGATTTCATTGAATCAACTGCTTAAAGAGTTGATTTCGATTACTGGAAAGTCTGACGTAACGCCGGATTACCGGCCGGTGCGTGCTGGTGACGTCAAACACAGTCTTGCTGATATCACGCGCGCTCGAGAACTGCTTGGCTACGAACCGCAAGTCGACCTTAGAACGGGCCTCCACAAAACGATCGGCTGGTGGAAGCAGAGCCGGTTTAATCAACGATAGTCCTGGCTAGTTTGCGTCACGGCCTGGGGCACACGACCTCCATATTTCGTGTTGTTTCGTGTGATTTCGTTCGTGCGATCTTTTAACCGTACATCACTCAATTTCCTACAAAAGAGTTTCTTCTGCCTCTTACTTTGCACATTTGCGCTCGTGTGGGCCAATTGTCTCGCTGACGATTCATCCTCCTGCAATTACTCGTCTCTCTGGGGCATTTCCGGAGAAAGATGGGACCCGGCAGGCCGACTACCGGATTTTTCTTATGCTGGCTATCATGCGGGTGAGTCAAGACTTCCCAGCACAGTCTCCAAATGGAATTTCAAACGAGATTTCCACGCCAAAGGTGACGGTCACACGGACGATTCCACCGCGCTGCTCAATGCACTCCAATCGATCAAGAGCGGTGTGCTGTTTATTCCAGCAGGCACTTACGTTATATCGCAGCGTGTCGACATTTCGAAAGGGAATCTAGTTCTGCGCGGAGCAGGCCCAGGCAATACTATCTTGCTCTTTCCCAACTCACTAACAGATCTCTTTGGCAATAAAGCAACGGGGACGGAACAATCTCAGTGGTCCTTCCGACCAGGACTCGTCAACGTGACCGGAAAAGATCCGATTAATGCCGGCACACGACTGGCGACTGTAACTGCTCCAGCCAAACGTGGCGACAGGACTTTGCAGCTCGCAAACAGTATTTCAGTGAAGAGAGGCGAATGGGTCCGTTTAGTTGAGAGTGATCCACAGAAAGGTAGTCCCGCTGCAGGTTCGTTGATTAAGCACCTCTATGGCGAATTGATACCTCCGGGACCGGGTCTCATTGGTACTCCACAGGTGGTCCGCTTTTTGTCTCGGGTGAAGTCTGCATCGGGCAACAGCATCGAACTTGAAAGAGCACTTCCGTACGACGTGCGTCCAGAGTGGAATCCTGAAATCCATAGATTTACCCCATCGGTTCAAGAGTTTGGAATCGAACTCCTCTCTATTCACTTTCCCTGGACACCTTATCCCGGACACTTCAAAGAAAAGGGATACAACGGTATCTTTTTCCAGGATGTGTCTCAGTGCTGGATCAGCAATGTTGAGATCAGGAATGCCGACTTTGGGATCGATCTGGATTCCACGAACTTCTGCACGGTAGGCAATGTCACGCTCACAACCAGTGCGAGCAGGGCCGTAGGCGATGAGGCACGTGGCGCAAATGGTCATCACGGAATCGACATCAGTCATGGGACCGAAAATCTTGTCACAGACTTCGATGTGCAAACGAAATTTGTGCACGACATCAGTGTCGAGTGGTACGCGCTGCACAGTGTGTTTGCCAACGGTCGCGGAGTTGATCTCAACATGGATCACCATCGAGAAGCGAACTATTCGAGCCTCTTTAGCAATCTTGATTGCGGCGCAGGCACGCGTCCCTTCAACAGCGGTGGCTCAGGTGATCGTGGCGCCCACTCCGGAGCATACTCGACCTTCTGGAACGTCCGCGCGACGGGACATTTGAACCTTCCTACCGTCGATTTCGGGCCCCTCTTGAACTTTATTGGTCTGGAATTATTTGAGAAGAATCCGAAAGGTCCAGTTTCGAGCAACCAATGGCTGATTGAGACGTTCGAACGTCGAAGCATGTGTCCAGTCGAGTTACAAGAGGCGATGCGAGCTCGAAGGTTACGGCACTAGCAACTACCCGACTGCGGCGCAGACCGAAAAAGTAGAGTGAAGTAAGTGTGACACCAAGTACAACGTCAACAGAGCAGTTAGCGAGCGGAGAATTATTGGCCTCATCTCAATACCTCAGCACCGATGGACTGGATCATCGATTGGAGGTTACTGGGAGACTAATACGCGTTGGAAGGAGGGAATCCCTATTTAATGTCTGTAGTTACCACAGTAGCAAAGATATTTGGCCATTATAGGACTATATGGGCAAATATCTTACTTTCCGAAACTTGCGGTCTTAGTCTCAACCAAACCACGCAGGCTCTTTTCGTAAGGAGTGCGCGCTACACCGCGATCGGTGATGATGGCGGTAATCAGCTGGTGTGGAGTTACATCAAACGCGGGGTTGTGTACCCGAACACCTTCCGGCGCGAGTTGTTGATCGCGAATGTGAGTGATCTCCCGGGCGTCGCGTTCCTCAATCGGTATTTGATCTCCCGTTGAGATTGACAAATCCAGCGTGGAGATCGGCGCAGCAACGTAGAATGGGATGTCGTGCTCTTTTGCCAGCACGGCTACCATGTACGTGCCGATTTTATTTGCCGCATCTCCATTTGCGGCGATCCTATCGGCCCCGACTACCACCGCATCGATTTTTCCTTGCTTCATTACGTGACCAGCCATGTTATCGGTGATCACAGTCACTGGGATGTTATCTTTCGCCAGCTCCCAGGCGGTTAACCTCAGACCCTGAAGATATGGCCTCGTTTCATCGGCGATCACGGCCACGCGCTTGCCCGCGTCCCGAGCACCTCGAATTACTCCGAGAGCTGTTCCGTAATCACCCCCGGTTGCCAGCGCGCCTGCGTTGCAATGCGTGAGCACAGTCGCGCCATCCTGAATCAGCTCAGCGCCATAGCGTCCGATAGCTCTGTTGGCGTCGAGGTCTTCCTGTAAGATCAGTTGGGCCTCATTGACTAGCTTATCTTTTAAGTCTTGAACGTCCTTCGTGCTGGCCTCATATCGCTTGAAAGCCGATCGCATACGCTCGATAGCCCAAAAAAGATTTACGGCGGTGGGCCGAGTTTGGGACATGAGATCACAGATGTACTGAAAGTCGTCTTCGAGATCCGCTACGGACGTGCCGACGGATTGACTGGCTCCCAACGCGATGCCCATGGCTGCCGATATGCCAATGGCTGGAGCACCTCTCACGACCATATTTCTGATCGCGTCAGCGACTTCTTCAAACGAACGGAGAGTGAGGTAGACCTCCTGGTCCGGCAATAGCCGCTGGTCCAGCATACGCACGCCATCACTTGTCCATTCGACTGTCTTGATCATCGGGTATCCTTTATTGAGTGAGTCTCACGCATCTTACTGGACTGCGGCGTGTGGAGGCAATGCCTCGTTCCGATTTTGCATCCCTAAAACCTACAGTGTCCTTTGATGTCTTTGCGAAACGGCCTTGCACAAAAAGCGCAAATCCCACCGACCGCAGTGGCTGTGTCAAAAATCCCTCTCGAGGAGATTGTTAAAGTCCTTTTCTATCATCGGTCCAGTCGAAAAAGTTTACGCGCTTGCGAACGATCTTGAGCTGGAAAAATCGATGTTCATTCGCAAGCGCGTAAACCTTTCGTCTCGACCGACGGTAGAAAGGACTTGAACAATCCCCTCACTGCCGAAGCTGCGAAAAAAACAACTTCTCATTCTCCCCAGGCTTCAGCCTGGGGTCAGCGGCCGCCTGAGAGACCTGGAAAACCGTTTCAACGGTTTCCCTACTTGTGCAAATCGCTAGCTATTTAGTGGCCTTCACGGAAAACCGTTGAAAC
>JBKPCC010000134.1:0-28606 GCA_046727215.1 Acidobacteriota bacterium | reverse complement strand
CAAAGCCCGCCGGATGCCATACCGGGCGGCTTCTTCGTCATCCACAATTAGTAAACGCAACGGCTGTTTTCTCACTTTGGACGGGTAGTTTAGAGCTTACGCTTTCAATTCCCTAGCGCGTTGCGTGCCACGCCGGGACGCGGGAACACGGAGACACGGGGACGCGGGGACACGGGGAGACGGGGAGACGGAGACACGAATGCTCGAGAGGCTTTCAAGTCGTGATGTGGTGCTCAAGTGTGAAAGTCTCTTAGGTAGGGAAGGGCGGTTTATTCCCGCTGCGCTTGGCTAATCACAACTTGGAGTAACAGCGCGTCGCTTCCTACTGAGGTGTGCGTTTCGCGGAAACAACCAAAATAATCGCGTCGCCTGATGGGCCAATATTCAGCGTGCCAACAACAACCGGTTCGCCCTCTCGCATGCTGATGTCGGTATTGAGGCCGGTACTCTCGTAATTGAAGACGGGCGCGGGGGGTGCATTGGCGGCAACGGCACTCGACGTGTAAATCGGGATTCTGGCTCCGAAACTAAAATTCTGCATCCGAATCGCCATACGTCCATTGTTGTCGGTTACGAGCTTCACGGCATCAACCTTGAATTCACTAAAACTCGGTGTGCTGTTCGACGCTGCTCCAGCCGCAAGTGGGCCACCAACCCAACGCAGGCTGAGACGACCTTCATTCTTAACGCGGTTAATTAGCGTGGCTGCGAGACGATAGTTTTTGAACGAAAGCCTCTCGTGCAGTTGCTTGACGACTGGCCCAAGCGCCGCCGGCAAAGGCGAAGTTTCCGATTCCTGATTAGTTCCCACAAGCAGGTACAGTTGAGTATCGAGATTTGACTCATCTTGTGGTGTTTGGACTGGCTTGGTGTCCGATTGGGCCAGTGCAGGTGTAGTTGTTAGGAAGAGCAAACAGATAGCAAGGGCAACCAACGGCAAGGTTCGAACAAGCTTACGCAGGTTCATAGTTTCTCCCTTCAAAGTTAAGTCATGATTCCGTGCAGGCCCCGGCAAGTAACACGCAGGTGCGTTATGAAAGTTCCAAGATACTGAACGGAGAACAATTGTCTCGGGAATGCAGCAGGCAATTTTGAGTTTTGACACACTCGGCAGTGAGTTGGATTAAAACTGGCTCGCCTGGATGCCATTCACCGAGAGCCGTAATTCGAATCGCGCCCCAACGCTCGGTTGCGGTGATGCCAGCTGTGCAGAGCCGCCTGCCTCGTTCATGCGCTTGCGGACAATTGCCAATCCCAATCCAGTCCCTCGCTGTCTGGTGGTAAAGAACGGTTCCCAAATTCGATCACGAACATCGTTCGGCACACCCGACCCTGAATCCTGCACTGTAATTCTTAAACTCGAGTTGTCCAGGTCCGATTTCACCACTATTGACCCGCCAGGCGGGGTGGATTGCAATGCATTCAACAGCAGATTTGAGAGCGCATCTCTGATTGCAGCCACTGCCCGCCCATCCAACTCATGATCAACTTGGGATTCGAACGCAATCGCAACCCCCTCTTGATTGGCGCTCGCCTGAAAAAGACCGACGACTGACTGCACAAGTTCATTGACAGGTAAAGGCAGCTCGTCTGAACTTCCTTTACGTGCAAAACTTAAGAGTTGCGTCAGGCTTTGACTTAACCGATCCGTCTCACCAACGATCAAACTCAGGTCGCGGGCATACGCGGCGCTCAAGTTTTCGTCTTCACGCATGACCTGAGCGATCGATTTTATGGCAGATAACGGATTCTTTATTTCGTGTGCTACGGTCGCCGCCATTTGACCCAGCGCTGCCAAACGTTCACTTTCGGCAAGCTCGATTTCAAGTCGTACGTTTTCCTCCACCAGACGAGAGTCGTCAATTGCAATCGCAACCTGATCAGCGAGTAATTCCAGCACGGCGCGTGCATCGGTTGTCACACCAGCAGATCCCGCATCAACTGCCATCACTCCCGCAATCTTGTTGTCGCGACGAAGCGGATATGCGATTCGATATCCATGAGTTGTCAAAAGCGGCTCGTCCTCCACGGCTTTCCAATGGTTTTGCCTGGAAACGCTAAGCACATCGTCAATCCACGTCTCTTTTTCCCGGGGTGACAAGCTGCCATTAGTATCGGCTCGATCCTTTACCAGGATGTGTACCTGTCGAAATCCCAGCGCTTCTGTTGTCCGCTCTTCTACGAATCGAAGTAGCTCGGTCAGTTGTTTGTAATGGCCCGCGTGCGACCCGATGCGTGAAACGATCTGTCGATAAAGCACCGCTTCGCGCTCGAACAACTTCTGGAATCGCTCGTGTAACCATCCTCGGAGCGGCGCGGCCAGCAGCGTCAGACCGAGAATAAGCAAGGCTTCCACCAAACCCTGGCGAACACCATACCGTGACGTAAACCAATCTCCGATCGTTCGAATTCCGAAGATGTAGATCGTCAAAACAACTGTTGCAAACGTTATGACGATCAAACTCTCTTCGATAATTATCTCCAGGTACCGATAACGGTAGATGTAATACGCCAACAGAACTGACGGCAGTAGTGAACCGAGGTTCGCTATTGTCTTGAGATATGGACCAACTATAGTTCCCTCGCCCAGGCCCACCGCGAGTGCTGCCATGATCACGACGCCTATACCGATGAACGAGGCAGCGAGCGTACGCATGATTCTTTTCTCGCTGCGATTGTTGGTGTGTCGGGCAATAAGAAGTTCCGTAACCGCAATCAAGCCGAGGACGTATGCTATCCACAACGCAAACGGCAAAACGAAAACCGAAAGCTTCGTGAACATTGGCGCGTAACCGGCAATCCAGATCTTGGGAATCGCAAGGCCAAGGAACAACGTGGGCACGTATGACAAGTAAACGCGAATTTTTTCATTGCGCGTGAGCTGACGATCATGAGCATTTGCCCAAAGATGCAGGTGCACATGCAGCAGGAACGAGTATGCAAACGTGATGCTGATTACGGCGACAGTGTCTGCAAGTCTTAGAAGCTCCGTCCACTTGTCAAACTTGAATCCAAATAAGCGATGAAGAGTGATGAAGAGGTTGCTGGTGTGCCACCCGCCCATTGTGAGCGCCAGAGCGAATAGCACGCGTTCGAGTGGAGTTAACCTATCACGATGAGAGACAAGCTGAATCGCCATCCACAGTGGCAACAGCGCGCCAATGCTGTAGCCGACAAGTTGTAGGATGTCTAGAGGTGACATTATTTTCGTGTTCTTTCGTGTGTTTTCGTGGATGCGTTTTGTGGTAGGCCCAAAATCGGTCCACGAAATAACACGAAATTACACAAACTTGGCCGGTTATACCTATAGCAGCCGGATGAGAATGTACCTGAACGACTATTGACTGCTCGCCGTATTTCGCTGCAGTGGCATTAAAGTGATCTCAACCCTTCGGTTCCTCGCGCGTCCAGCTACTGTTGTGTTCGAAGCGAGCGGATTCGAGGCGCCCATTCCCGTCGCCTGGATTCGTGAAGGCTCAACTCCAGCGGCCTGAAAACGGTCCGACAGAACACGCGCGCGCTCCTGTGTCAGCTGCTGTAAGCTAACCTCGTCACCTTTGTTATCCGTGAACGATTCGATCAGGATTTGGTAATCAGGATTGCTTGCCAGCAATGCAGCTAAAGGCTCGAGTTTTGACGCAGCGGCGGAAATGAGGTTTGTAGCACGCGCACCAGTCCAAATTGATTCGGGAAGAACTAGCTGGAAGCCATTTGGCGCCGCTTTCACCGTCCCATATTTCGCTAGCGTTTGTTTCAGAGTGGCTTCCGCAGCCTTCCGATCCTGCTCACGCTTTTCAGCATCGACCTTCGCCTGCTCAGCCTGTTTCTCGCCTTCGATTCGCGCTAGTGCAACCTTTGCAGTCTCTCCTTCCGATCGAGCGGTCTGCAATTCATCGCGAAGCCGGGCCACTTCTGCTCGTTGTTCGCGCAAGCGTTCGTTCGCTGTGGCCAAATCACGTTCAGCGAGCTCGCGCGCGCGTTGTTCTTTCTCAAGGTCAGCGCGCAGTTGATCATTCTCACGGCGCGTATCTGCTGATGTCTGCTCCGCCGTTCGTATTGCTTCGTCGCGGCGCTGTATTTCCTCACGGCGAACACGAGCTGCCTTTCGCACCACCGCCATCTCTTCAGCTTTCGCGCCGGCGGCAGTAGCGTCACGGGCTTTTACATCTACGTCCACGGATGGATCATTCGAGCGCCAGGCTTGCTCAGCTGCCTGGAGTTTTTCTTCCGCCTGTTGCAACTCGTCTGGCGCATCCTGCCCGGCTCCTGCATATTTCGCCAGGTTCACTGCCTGGCGTGCTCCGAGAAGAGATACGGGAGTCGTGCGGTAGTCGGGATCCGCAATTTCCGGAACCCGACGATCACGAAAATAATCACTCGAGTTACCAATGTACTGAACGTTCATTGTCGCGATTTGACTCTTTCCAGGGTGATGCGGCGGAAGATTCTCGAGTACAACCATCCGGCTCGGCACTTTCATCAAGAAGTGAGGTTCTGCAGTGACGATCAACGCGAATGTCTGAAGCGGCGTGGTCACGTCGAGCTTCGAGTTCACGAAGGAACTGCCACTGCGTTTGATTTCACCCAGATTATCTACACGACCGTCGGGTGCGATGGCCCAAAGAATGTAGGTTGTGTACACGCCGCCTAATTCAGACGCACGCGGCAACTCGTCAACACTCAACTCGACCCGTGTGCCTCGTCGCCCGGCACGTCGCACCTTTGCCTCACCCTTCAGCCTGGGCAAGACAGTGGTTCCGCGGAACTTCACGACGACAGTCTCATCTACGGGGTAAGTGACGGCGACCGTTTCGCGCGGCGAATCGCTTTGCCCATATGCAAAAGCAGCCATCAACAGAGAGGTAAGAACAGAACAGCAAAATCTCCGCGAAAGAAGTCTCAGCAACATGGAAACAAACTCCTGGTCGGTAAACTGTTTATTCTAGTGCATTTCCGGATCACACGGTCGAGATCGGTTGTACGCGTTCGCCACAAATCCTCAATCTAGACGAACGGTATTATCTTGATGCGACAGACGAGGGCATTGTTGCCGAAGGAGTTGGGGAGGTCAAGCGACTATTCTGAGGGATATCGTTGATATCTGGTTCTGCGCTCGGCCGCAAATTGGACGACGAAAAGGGCGATGGCGCAGATCAGCAACAGATGTACATAGCCGGTTTGGTGAAAAAGAAACTTCAGGATGAACCAGACCAGGACAAGTGCCGCGGCAACAATCCACTGCATCAACGAATTCTCCTATGAAGCGCGACGAAATTTCGGTCGTTGGTTACCATGCTTCGTTCAACTTATAGCCAACGCCTCTAACGGTAAGCACGTACTGCGGATTTTTGGGGTCGGTTTCAAGTTTCTTTCGCAAACGGTTTATGTGCGGATCGATGTTTCGTTGATAGCCTTCGTAATCCGTACTCCACACGCGATCAAGCAACGCATTGCGGGACCACGCGCGGCCCGGCTCTGACGCAAGCAATTCAAGGATTTGGAACTCGAGCGGAGTCAGGTCAATCCGTTCGCCCTGGCGGCTTACTTCGTGACGACGTTTATCGATTATCAGATCGCCGACTTCGATACGTTCGCCATCTTTGACTTGCGGGCTGGCACCGGCGCGGCGCAACAAAGCTTCAACTCGATATTCCAATTCGCGCGGACTGAAAGGCTTTGCCAGGTAGTCATCGGCCCCAGCCTCAAAACCTGCAACCTTGTCGTCAAGCGCATCGTGGGCCGTTAGGAACAGTGCCGGAGTTTGCACGCCGCGGTCTCTCAGCCGCTTCAGCAACTCCAAACCTGTCAGGCCGGGCATCGAGACGTCCAGAATAAAACAGTCGAATTTACCAGTCAGAGCCGGCTCGAGCGCGTCACTACCACTCTCGCGCTCATCAACATCAAAACCGAGCCTTCGAAAATACTCTGCTAACAGCACACGCATGTCAGCATCGTCATCGACGATCAGCAATCGCTTACCCGCATATTTACTTGTTAATTGTGTTTCCGCCAAACCGTTGCTCGTAGGGGTTGGGTGCCATCCAATACTTCTCAGATTCGAATTATACTCATCCGAGAGTGTTCCGATAAAGCTCGAATCTGCGCGGCCATTGGATTTATCGTTACCTTCCCTGTTCCTTGACGTTAATAAGCACCGATAAGTATAGTTGTTGCTTACATTACGGGCTGTTTAAACCTTCCTTATAGCAACTGATCAGAGACTTTCGCAACTGTCGATGCGCGATCTTCAGAGACTGTTAAAGTATTTACGACCTCACTGGATGATCTTCGCGCTGGCAACTTTCTCAATGCTCGTCGTGGGCCTCCTTGAGACGGCAATCGGCGGGTTAATTGTCCCGATCTTCGATCAAGCGTTTGCTCAAGGCCCGGGCCATCGAACGGCGACCTTGTTCGGCCTGGAACGGATCATCCCCGAATCCGGGTTGGCAGCGTGGAAAACGATCTCCATCCTACTCATCACGTTTACTGTAGCAAAAGGTTTTGCCGAATATTTGTCTACGTACCTGATGGCCTACATCGGTCAATCCTCGATACTGCAACTACGCCAGGACCTTTACCGTCACCTGCTTAACCAATCCGCCTCATTCTTCGAACGCCATCGAACGAACTATCTGGTCTCGCGCCTGGTCTCGAGTGCCGCAGCCATAGAGACGGCCGTAACGAGCACTATTCGTGACATGTTGCGCGAGAGCTTTACGCTAATCGCCTTTCTCGGAGCATCGTTCTATTACAGCTGGCGGCTGACACTCGGTTCGTTGACCATCGCTCCAATCATCGCGGTGCTCACCGCACGGTTTGGCTCGGCGCTTCGCAGACTTGCGCGTGAAAGTTTCGAGGGCAATAAGCAGTTAACGGATACCGCTCAGGAAGCGTTGGCGAATCAGGGAATCGTAAAAGCATATCGCGCCGAAGGACGTGAAGCCGCTCGGTTTACGCAGGTTGCAAAGCGCATTGTTCGAGCAAACCTGCGAACCGCAAGTATTTCCGGTTTTGCACCTCCGACCATCGAAATGATCGGAGTAATCTTCGTAGTTTTTCTGCTCTTCTTTGGTCAGCGAGAGATTAGCTCGGGCCGAATGAATGCAGCACAGTTTCTCACTTTCCTCTTCTTTCTGTTCCGCAGCTACGACCCAATGCGTAAGCTTTCACGCTTGCAGAACAGCATGGAGCAGGCGTTAGCTGCCGCTCACCACGTTTGGGAAGTCATAGACGAACACGCTGAGATTCCAGAGAAACCGGACGCAGTAGAACTGCCACGATTGAAACGGGCAATTGAACTGCGCAATGTTTCATTTGGTTATGCAAACGAAACACGCGCCGTGTTGTCGAATATTGATCTAACAATCGCGGCCGGAACGATGGTCGCGCTGGTCGGTGAATCAGGAGGCGGCAAATCGACGCTCACAAAACTCCTCCCTCGTTTTCATGATCCCGTTTCAGGTTCAGTATTGTGGGATGGGATCGATCTGCGAGACGCAAAGATTTCGAGTCTGCGCCGCCAGTTGGCTCTTGTGACACAGGAAACCGTTCTCTTCAACGACACCGTCAGACACAACATTTCTTACAGTCGACCAGAGGCGTCTGATGAAGAAATACGTGAGGCTGCGCGCATTGCTTTTGCCGACGACTTCATTCAAGAGTTGCCAAATGGATATAACACGATCGTCGGCGAACGCGGAATATTTCTTTCAGGCGGACAACGGCAAAGGCTCGCCATTGCTCGCGCGATCCTGCTGGATGCGCCGGTGTTGATTCTTGATGAAGCGACATCGGCGCTCGATGCCGAGTCTGAAAGACTTGTACAACAGGCAATTGCGAATCTGGTGCGTGATCGGACAACTCTTGTCATTGCCCACCGGCTGTCAACGGTTCGACGAGCGGATGTCATAGTCGTTGTGGAAAAGGGCCAAATTGTTGAGATGGGACGCCACGCAGATCTACTAGCTCGCGACGGAAGATACCGCAGACTGTATGAGCTGCAATTTGCCGATGAAGAAGTCGAACTCGTCAGCGGTCGCTGACTAATAGGTTGAAACGATGAAATCAATGACTGGATATGGACGTGGATCCGTCGTCGGTCCGGACTTTGTTGTCTCCGTCGATTTCAAAACCGTCAACAATCGTTTTCTTGATGTCCATCTCAGGCTGGGCTCTGAGCTGTCGGCGCTGGAACCAGCCATTAAACGGCGTATTGGCTCACGAATTTCACGCGGCCGAGTTGACGTTACGATGACATTCGAGCGTACGTCGGAGGTAGCTTACGAATTAAATCGGCCTTTGATTGCCGGCTACGTGAAGGCGCTGCGGGAGATGCAGCAGGAGTTTTCTGTTTCTGGTGAACTCGATCTGAATGTGTTGGCGCGCGTGCCTGGGGCCCTCCAACCAGCACGCGACGGTCTTACTACCGAAATGATAGCCGGCATCGAGCGCGCAATAGATGAAGGTCTGGACGAGTTAGATCGTATGCGAGAGCAGGAGGGAGCTGTCCTGCGGGAAGAGATGCGAGAACGGCTTACGAAAATCGAAACCCTGGTACCGACCATTGAAACTGCGGCTGCCGGACTCGTCGATGCGTATCGTACTCGGCTTCAGAAGCGGATTGGCGAATTACTTAATCGTGATGGTCAACTGATCGAGCTTGATCCCGCGAGACTTGCCCAAGAGGTTGCTTATCTTGCTGATCGTAGCGACGTGAGCGAAGAGATGGTCCGCTTACGTAGTCACCTTCTTCAATTTCGTGAGGCTCTTGATATGCAGGCAGAGACCGGTAAGATGTTGGATTTCCTACTGCAAGAGTTGAATCGCGAAGCGAATACTACATTGTCAAAATCTACGGATCTAACTATCAAAGAAGCGGCCCTTGGAATTAAAGCTGAAGTAGAAAAACTTCGCGAGCAGGTCCAGAATGTCGAGTGATCTGAAAACACTGTCCGCGAAAGATTCGTCACCGGCGACCGAAAACGCCACGGGTATCCTCTTCGTAGTCAGTTCTCCTTCAGGAGGTGGGAAAGGCACGCTCATTCGCCGCGTCCTTCAAGCGATGCCGGACCTCTGTTATTCCGTTTCCTATACAACACGAGCGCCACGTGCCGGAGAGGTCAATGGCCGCGAGTACTTCTTTGTAACGCGAGAAGAGTTTCAGTCAATGCATGAGGCCGGCGAATTTCTCGAGTCGGCAACGGTGCATGACAACTATTACGGAACTTCACGGAAGCAAGTGCTGGACGAGACATGCGGTGGCCGGGACATTGTCCTTGAAGTGGATGTGCAGGGTGCTGAGAGTGTTCGCAAACTGATTTTGGATTCCGTGAGCATATTCATATTGCCACCGTCGTTTGAGGTTTTGCGCAAGCGGTTAATCGCTAGGGGCACCGATTCTCCTGAAGTATTGGAATTAAGACTGCGGAATGCGCCTCAGGAATTGAAGGCGTACTCGAGTTTTGATTATGTGATTATTAATGACGATGTAGAGCGAGCGGCGGCCCAACTGGCTGCTATCGTTGTGGCTGAACGCGCAAAATTGAAGCGGCAGGAGCGGCTGGTGCGCGCGGTCATTCGCGATTTTGAGGGGTTATGACGTAAACTGTGGGTTTGCTTCTTGCGCCGGATTGCGCCCCGAAGCCCAAACCAGGCTAGGCCAGAGACGCTAAGTTAATCCGTTTGCGTCACCACGACAAAGAAAGCCAGGAATCATGCCAATTCAAACCGAAATTGAAAACGCTGTGCCCGACAACGGATCTCAGGAGATCGATTCAAAATATCGTTTGATTATTCTTGCGGCGAAGCGAAGTAAACAACTGCAACGTGGAGCGCGCCCGCGCATAGACATCGACGCGCAGAAGCACAAACCAACCCGGATCGCTTTGGAAGAGGTTATTCGCGGACGGGTTCATTTTGATATCAAAGCGTCGGATAAGGACGGCTCCGTTGTCTAAGGATTTCTGCGCCCGAAAAGAAAAGCTATTTGACATCAGAGATTGGACATTTGTCATTTGTCATTGAAGACTTAATTCGTGTTGATTAATGTTACTTCTTGGGCAGTTTGTTTTCGCACACATAAGCCGATCCACGAAGTCACACAAAAGAACACGAATTAAGTCTTCAATGACAAATGACAAATGTCCAATCTCCAATGTCAAATAGTTTTTTGAATCCTCTGAGGTTCACATGCCTTTATAGTCAGGGCCACCTCCTCCTTCGGGTGTTACCCAGTTAATAATCTGATAAGGGTCCATGATGTCGCAGGTTTTGCAGTGTACACAATTTGAAAAATTGATCTGTAGCTGCCGCTTTCCATTTCCACCGTCCACCATTTCGTAAACCGCCGCAGGGCAAAAACGCTGACAAGGGTTTGCATACTCTTCCGCGCAACGTGTGGCACAGACGTTTGTGTCCAGAACGTGAAGATGCGCCGGCTGATCTTCATCGTGCCCAACCGCGGCATGATAGACATCCGTTAGCTTGTTGAAGGTTAGCTTGCCGTCGAAACGCAGTCCGTCATATCGCTGTTCAAGCCGATCGTCTTTATAACCGAACGCTGACAGCTTCTTCATCGCTTCATGCCCGGCCTCTGCGGGTTCACGATTGAAGATTCCCCACGCGCGACCGCCGGTGACGAACTGTAAGCCTGTGTTCATCAGGCCCAGCCAACGGCCGTGTTTGAACCCCGCGTGAAAGTTTCGAACTTTATAGAGCTCAGGGATGATCCAGCTTTCTTTTACGAGATCTTCATAACGCTGCAATTGTTTGGCAGAGAAATCACCAGCCAGCAATGCATCGAAGATCGCCTGGGCCGCCAACATGCCGCTCTTGATTGCTGAATGAATGCCTTTCAAACGTTGGGAGTTCAGCAAGCCGGCACAGTCGCCAACCAAAAGAAAGCCGTCACCATACGTACGTGGCATTGCGAAGTAACCACCGGCAACGATCGTTTTCGCGCCATAGCGGATCATTTTGCCGCCATCGAGCAGCCGGGCAATGTAAGGATGAGTTTTGTATCGCTGAAATTCTGCGTGCGGGTCGAGCAGCGGATCTTTGTAATCGAGGCCCGTGACGTACCCGATATTAAGAATTCGATTCTGCATTCCATAGATCCAGCCGCCACCATAGGTTTGTGAATCCGAAGGAAAGCCAAGGGTGTGCGTTACGCGACCGGCGGGATAGCGATCATCGGGAAGTTCCCAAAGCTCTTTTACTCCGACGCTGTAAACCTGCGGTTCAGAGTTCTCGTCGAGTCCGAGCCGTTCGATAAGCTGCTTCGTTAACGAACCTCTGGGCCCCTCGCCGAGCACCGTTACCTTTGCGTGCAGATCAACTCCTGGTTCGAAGTTGGCCTTTGGCTTGCCGTCTTTGTCGATGCCCTTGTCGCCTGTGCGAACGCCGAGCACAACATCCTTTTCGTCGTAAAGAAGATTTGCACCGGGAAACTCGGGAAAAATGTTGACGCCCGTTTCCTCACATTTCTCGCCCAGCCAAGCCGTAAGCCGGTTCAAAGAAACAATGTAATAACCATGGTTCTTCAGTGGGGGTGGAGTAATCGGGGATCGGATCGCAAGTTTATTTGTCAGGTAAAGGAAATAGTCCTCCTTGACCGGGGATTCGAGCGGAGCACCCTCCTCGACAAAATTCGGAATTAATTCAGCTAAACCGCGGGGGTCCATCACTGCACCTGACAGAATGTGAGCGCCTACTGATGAGCCCTTCTCGATGACAGCGATTTCGATCTCGCCGAGCGGCTTTATATTTTTATCGCTGGCAGCCGCGGCATTGTGCTTTTTTATCAGCTGCGCGAGATGATAAGCACCGCTCAAGTTCGCGGGCCCTGCTCCGACAAAAACTACATCCATCTCAAGGCTTTCACGTTCCATCAAAGGACTCCTTAGCTGATAGAGTTAACTGCAAAATGAATGGCCATTCATTTTTCGAGTATAGCATTCCGCTTGTAATTCATGGATCGGCGAAAACCGGATCGTTGTGGCACGAGGTCAGTGACGTCCCGCCGGAGCATGCGTTTACACTCGCGATAATCAACCAACGCCGCCTGCAGTCAGTACCGTCACGCGGTGGCGTCGGGTCCATCGACTACGTGCTGTACGGACAACCGTCTGGGGTGTGCTCGCAGCCGCTCGCACCTTGGCGTGCTAAAGTAAAAGAAACATTTATGCGTTACACTCGCTCCTCCGGAGCACGTCAAGTAAAATCGCAGAGAAAAACGAAAAGATCGAGGTTACTTATGTCTGACCAGACACAGGGAAATCGTTTGCTGAATGAGACCAGTCCCTACCTGCTGCAACACGCGTACAATCCCGTGGATTGGTATCCCTGGGGTGAAGAGGCTTTTGCTCGAGCTAAACAAGAAAACAAACCGCTGCTGCTGAGTGTGGGTTACTCTGCATGCCACTGGTGCCACGTCATGGCACATGAGTCATTCGAGAACGAGGACATTGCGCGCTTGATGAACGAAAACTTCATCAACGTCAAAGTCGACCGTGAAGAACGTCCCGATGTGGACCAAATCTATATGAATGCTGTTCAAATGATGACCCATCACGGCGGATGGCCCATGACTGTTTTCCTGACGCCGGAAGGTGTCCCTTTTTACGGCGGCACATATTTTCCGCCGGAGGATCGCTTCAACATGCCGGGATTTCCGCGTGTTCTGATAAGCGTAGCCGAAGCTTACCGCGAAAGACCTGACGACATCACGCTCACGACGGAGTCCCTCCTCGGTGAACTCAAGCGCGTCAGCCTGGGTGGAGCATCCACTGACATAATTTCGCCGGACGTCCTCGATTCAGCTTACCGAGGAATCGCCTCGAGTTATGACTCCGTTGAAGGTGGTTTCGGTGGCGCACCGAAGTTTCCACCGGCCATGACACTCGAGTTTCTATTGCGGACATATAACCGCACGGGGAACAAAGAAGCACTCGAGATGGTAAGGCATACTTGTCTTAAGATGGCGAATGGTGGCATGTACGACCAATTGGGCGGGGGTTTTCATCGTTACTCAACTGACGCGAAATGGCTCGTCCCTCACTTCGAGAAAATGCTTTACGACAACGCCCTGCTCTCGCCGGTTTATCTCCACTTATTCCAGGTTACAGGCGAAGAATCATTTCGAAGAGTATCTGAAGAGATTCTTGATTACGTTTCGCGCGAGATGACGCACGCGAGCGGAGGATTTTATTCCAGCCAGGATGCAGATTCAGAGGGCCATGAAGGTAAGTTTTTTGTTTGGACCACGCAAGAGGTTTCGGATCTCCTTGGGCCTGATAATGCTCGACTGTTTAACTTGTACTACAACATCACTGAGGCAGGTAACTTTGAAGGCAAGAACATTCCGAATCTAACGCGGTCGCTGGAGGAGGTAGCGAAACTGGAAAATGTTCCCGTCGACGAGTTGAACCGGGTCGTCCGGGACAGTAGACAAAAACTATTTGAGGCGCGTGAGCAACGCATAAAACCGCATCGCGACGAAAAAATCCTCGCGGCATGGAATGGGCTCATGATGGCGAGTTTCGCTGAAGCCGGCGCTGCGCTTCAGAGACAAGACTACACAGCGGCGGCTGAACGGAATGCTGAGTTTCTTCTAACGAATCTGCGTTCGGACGGGTTGTTACTTAGAAGCTGGAAGGACGGTCAAGCCAGGTTTAATGCTTACCTCGAGGACTATGCGTTTGTGATCGATGGTCTATTGGTTCTCTACCAAACAACAGGCAACCTGCGCTGGTTTGAAGAGTCGGTAAAGCTGGCAAACACGATGATTGAAGAATTCTGGGACGACGAAGAAGGCGGCTTTTTCTTCACCGGTAAGAGTCACGAACAGCTGATCGTCAGATCAAAGGACTATTTCGATAATGCGACACCATCCGGAAACTCCGTAGCCGCAGATGTGCTTTTAAGACTTGCGGTACTGACAAACAATGACGCTTACAAGGATCGCGCGATCACGGTCCTTCGGCAAATCGCGAATTTCGTACGACGTTATCCAACTGGGTTTGGAAGGGCACTTGCCTCTTTCGATTTTTACTTTTCGCAGCCCAAAGAGATTGCACTCATTCCAAGTCTGAACAGCGATACCTCTGAATTAAGAGCGGAGGTCTGGAACCGGTATTTGCCGAACAAGCTAGTCGCAACTGGAGCGCCAGGCGCCGATGCCTTAATACCCCTCTTGCAAAAACGGCCCCCGCTGGATGACCTTCCGACGGCTTACGTTTGTGAGAATTTTGTCTGTAAAAGCCCTGTGACCGACCCGGGCGAGCTTCAGCGTGAGCTTATAGGCGCTACGCACTCAGCATCGCCATAGACTTTGCACAAGGGTATAACGGGTCACGCCCTTGACGCCAATCTCCTGAAATGGCTATATTTAGCAACGGTGGTAAACACTGTTGGTAGATGACCAACTCTCCTCGTTAGCACTACGCCGATTTAGGTTTCTGCACTCCGCATCCTGGAGTTCCTTAAGCGAAAAGCCCTGGTATCAGTTCTGGACCCTCGGAGTACGGTCGTTCCATGAAGAGTAGTCTCAAGAGTACGACACTCTTGCTCGGCTTGTCGGGCGCGGCCGCCGTATTGGTGGCAAACGCCATAGGAACGATGATCGCCATGCCGTTGCTCGGTCCTTCTGGCGTCGGCTCCTGGATCGTCCTTGCCGTCCTGACACTGCTTGTTGGGCGGTTGACCATAACTGTCACCAGTACCGACGGAGTTCACCAGAGCCGCAAGTCGATCGCGGATGCATTCGTATTTCTTGCGGTAATGCTTTATGCAATCCCTCCTGCTGATACGGCGGGGCCGGCCACCTTACTTGCCGGGATTGTCGGATTTCTCTCAACCTATAGACTCGCGACTAAACGAGAACTGATTTTCACGACCTCGATGGCTGTGATATCGACGGCGATTTCCGCTTCTTCATACGGTGTACTCGTTGACCTATTTGCGAATAATGGCGATCTCAGTGTGCAGCAGGGACTGCCACTAAACATCTTTCTCGTTCCTCTCAGCACCTTAGCCGTTCTTCAATACGCCTTCAGCACACTTGGAACCATTTGGTTCTTAAGCATGGATGCGTCGCGGCGCCAGGTTATTCCATCTCAGGAGAGCGTTGTCTGGACGCTGACAACTCACCTCGCCGGCGCGGCGGCAGCCGTGCTCTTCTATTCCGCAATCCGAGGAGCTGGTTTTGCATATGCGCTGCTTGGCATTCACATCATGGTGTTGGTCCACCTGCTATATCGCTTCAATGAAAAGCGACTGAACGAAGTGAGGCGAGGAGAAGCTGAACAACGCCGGCACATTGAAGAGATGGCCAACATCCACATGAACACAATTGAGTCGTTGGCGATCGCCATCGATGCCAAAGATCAGACGACTCACGGTCATGTGCGGCGAACACAGATCTATGCGGTCGAAATGGGACGTCTATTTGATGTCAACGAGTCGGAACGTCAGGCGCTTTTCGCTGGCGCGCTATTGCATGACATCGGAAAGCTGGCGGTTCCCGAATACATTCTTAACAAACCGGGCAAGCTGACGGAGGCTGAATTCGCCAAGATGAAGATCCACCCCACCGTCGGCGGTGACATTCTTCGTCGAGTCAACTTTCCTTATCCAGTCGAAGACATTGTTCGGTATCACCACGAAAAATGGGATGGGAGTGGTTACCCCAAAGGCTTACGGGGAGAACACATTCCTTTGGTGGCGCGAATCATCTCTGTTGTGGATTTTTACGACGCCACTCGTTGCGACAGGCCGTACCGCAAGGGAATGAAGCGCGAGGAATCACTCGCTTTGCTGCAAAGCATGGCCAGCTCCGCGTTCGATCCACGAGTTGTGCAGAAGTTCATTGAGCATGTGGAAGAATTCGATGACATGATTGCCGCAGAGGACATCAGGGAGCAAGTGCCCTCCGAAGTTGCCCCGGACGATTACCACACACGGACGAAGCCGGACGCTGGCCTTGCGTCAGACGTGCTTGGGTCGCCCGAGGAATCTAACGGGTTCAAAACGATCACACAGGCGCAACGTGAGGTGTTTGCCCTGCATGAAATTGCCCAAACGATCGGCTCATCTCTAAACATAAGCGACACAGTAACGCTGGTTGCAAACAAGCTGCGCGCGATAGTTCCCTTTGACACGTGCGTGATCTCAGTTGTCAACGAACGGACAGGCAAGGCTGCTGCGATTCATTCAGCGGGCGAGCACGCCGAACTGTTTGGCCACCGAAGGATGAACGTAGGCGAAGGGATTACCGGTTGGGTTGTGGCAAACGGTCGCTCAATGACAAACGCTTCCCCTGAACTCGATCTAGTTGGCGTAACAGAAGAGATAGTAAAGCAGTATCGAGGGATTCTAGTCTCGCCGTTGTTGCGAGAAGATGGTGCGTTCGGGGCCATCAGCCTCTACTCGAAAGCGCGAACTTCCTACACCACCGAACATGTTCGTCTTCTCGAATCGGTTTGTCAGCATGCCTCAAGTGCTCTTAACAATGCGCTCACGTTTGAACGCACCAAAGAGAGCGCGTTAACCGATCCTTTGACGGAACTGCCGAACGCTCGTGGTTTTTACATGATGCTGGAACAACGGATTGCTGAAGGCCAGCGGATGAACAAGGAGTCCCTGGCTGTATTGAGCATGGACATTGACGATTTCAAGAGCATCAATGACGAATATGGCCATGCAATAGGCGATCGCGTCCTGGCGAGCGTTGCGGGCGTCATCCGCAAAGAGCTGAGGCAGATGGACATATTGACGCGCTATGCAGGAGACGAGTTCGTGACGATCATGCCAATGGCCTCGACGACGATGGCTCGCTCCGTTGGAGAGCGCGTGCGCATGGCTGTCGAAGCGCATCGCTATTCCGTCCGCGCCGGCCGCACCGTCGAACTGGGCCTGAGCATGGGCGTCGCCTGCTTTCCACAGGACGGCGAGACGAGCGAAGAACTACTCACCGCCGCTGCACGTCGAATGCAGCGCGATAAGCACACACGGAAGAGCGTCATGACTCTGGTAAATACGCCAGTGGGCGCAGTCGATACACTTACCTAGTAGTTGAACAAGCAGGTCTCATTGCCTTTGCGTCTTTGCTTTTTGTGTCTCTGCGTGAAATACCTGGCAGCGCTTCAGGAAATCATGCGAAGCGCAAAGAAGCAAAGGCGCTAAGACATCGATTTAGGTTCTACCATTATGTTCGACTCACCTGTTTGTTGGTCTACATTCTTTGGTTTATTTCGTAGATCCTATTTCACAGAGAGAACAGACGATGAAACGAAATCACACTAAACTACACGAATTTAATACGACTTTTGCGCGCATCAATAAGTCTCGCGTATAATTCCAAACTTCGATCAACTCTTTGGAGTGCGCCGACTTGTCGGCGCTTTTAAAGTGGCAACAAGTTGCCGCACTCCAAAAACGAACCAAAATGAGCAAAAACCAATCGGCCCAACGAGCCGCAAAGGACGAGAAAAGCAGTACCGGCGTTATGGACGCCGAAGCCTCAGACGCGCAAGAACTCAATGTAACTCGCGAAGATCACCAACGAGCAAAGGCAGCACAAAAGGATCGGTTAGGTGGACTTGATCGAGAAACGCTGCTCGACCTCTATCACAAGATGCTGCTGATCCGGCGATTTGAAGAAAAATCTGCCGAAGCCTACAGCATGGGAAAGATAGGTGGTTTTTGTCACCTGTACATCGGTCAAGAGGCAGTTGCTGTCGGCGCAATTTCCGCAATCCGCAAGGATGATTACGTGCTGACCAGTTATCGCGAACACGCTCACGCCATCGCGAAGGGCATGTCTTCTCAAGAAGTAATGGCAGAATTGTTTGGCAAGGAGGGCGGCTGCTCTCACGGCAAAGGCGGTTCGATGCACATGTTCGACGCCGATGTGAACTTCCTTGGCGGTCACGCGATCGTGGGTGGTCAGATACCGCTGGCGACAGGCGTGGCGTTTGCCAGCAAATACAAAGGTACGGATCAAGTAACGCTTTGTTTCTTCGGCGAGGCGGCTGTAAACCAGGGATCGTTCCACGAATCTCTTAATCTGGCACAACTTTGGAAGCTGCCGTGTATCTATATTTGTGAAAACAACCAATACGGCATGGGAACTTCTCTCGAGCGGGCAATGTCGTTTCAGGACATTTCGCAAAAGGCTTGTGCCTACGAGATCGCTTCCGAGTTTGTGGATGGAATGGATGTGCTAGCTGTTCGTCAGGCGGTGGAACGTGCGGTTGAGCGCGCTCGGAAAGACTACCTGCCAACGCTTCTCGAGGTGCGGACTTATCGATTTATGGGCCATTCAATGTCTGACCCAGGTAACTATCGCACGCGCGCCGAAATTGAAAAGTATCAACAACGAGATCCAATAAAACTGTTCGCGGCGACCTTGAAAGAGGAGAAGATCGTTACAGACAAGGAACTCGAAGAGTTAGATGCGCGAGTTAAGGAAGAGGTCGAGCGTGCGATCAAATTTGCCGACGAGAGTCCCCTGCCCCAACCTTCCGAGCTCTACACTGACGTTTACGCTACTCCAATAGAAACGAAGGCTAGTTGAACCCTCTATTAACTAACGGATTGTAAGATGGCTGTTATCACGATGCGCGAAGCGCTGAATCAGGCGTTACGCGAAGAACTTCTTCGAGATGAAAACGTGTTTTTGATGGGCGAGGAGGTTGCCGCGTATCAGGGTGCCTACAAGGTCACTAAAGGACTACTCGACGAGTTTGGCGACAAGCGCGTAATTGACACCCCGATCACTGAACTCGGTTTTGCAGGACTTGGGGTAGGTGCCGCGATGGCGGGACTACGGCCGATCGTCGAATTCATGACATTTAATTTCTCGATCCTGGCCACCGATCAGATCATCAATTCGGCTGCGAAAATGCTTTACATGTCCGGTGGGCAATTCAAAGTGCCAATTGTGTTTCGTGGTCCAGGTGGATCAGCATTCCAGGTTTCTTCCCAGCATTCTCAGGCACTCGAATCATGGTTCGCCTATTTCCCCGGTTTGAAGGTGGTTATGCCTTCGACTCCGGCAGATGCCAAGGGTCTGCTGAAGTCATCTATCCGCGACGACGATCCTGTCGTGTTCATTGAGCAGGAGCGAATGTACGGAAACAAGGGCGAGGTTCCAGACGATGAAGACTTCACCATTCCACTGGGTGTCGCTGACGTTAAGCGAGAAGGCCACGACGCTACGATAGTTGCGCGTTCGCTAATGGTGCCAGTGGCATTGAAGGCCGCCGACGAGCTTGAGAAGCAAGGTGTATCCTGCGAAGTCATCGATCCCCGAACGATTCGCCCACTGGACATCAATACCATCTTGAATTCTGTAAGAAAGACGAATCGCGTCGTTATCGCGGAGGAATCGCACCCGTTCTGCGGCGTTGGCGCAGAAATCAGCGCAGAAATTACGGAGCGTGCATTTGATTATCTTGATGCTCCGATCAAGCGCGTCTCAGGCGCAGATGTGCCGATGCCTTATGCAAAGAACCTTGAAGACCTGGCTATTCCCACGGTCAATCAAATCGTGGCGGCAGTACGAGAAGTTTCCTATTTGGATTAGGCGACGCCTGGCTTTTCTAATCAGGCATATTCAGGACAAGGCGAATGGCGACTCAAGTATTCATGCCTAAGCTCTCTCCCACGATGGAAGAGGGACAGATTTCTCGCTGGCTCAAGAAAGAGGGCGACAAGGTCGCTATGGGCGAGCCCCTGGCGGAGATCGACACCGACAAGGCAACAATGGAAATGCAGGCCTTGAGCAGTGGCGTACTGCGCAAGATTGTGATCAACGAAGGCGAGTCTGCGCCCTTAGGTGCGATGATCGCAGTCATCGGCGAGCCCGATGAGGATATCTCTCAAATGCTCAGCAGTACTGGCTCGCAAGCTGCGAAGCCGGCTGCACAGCCGGCGCGACAAGCTCCCGCACAAACCGAAACTGCCTCCACTGAGAAAGTTAAACCACGCGCTGATGGAAACGGTCGTGAAGCTCCGACTGCGGTAAGTCCACCCGCGAGCGGAAGGTTAATCGTGTCACCACTCGCGGCGCGAATGGCTGCAGAGGCAGGTATTGACCTGCGCGGTTTGAGCGGTACTGGACCGGGCGGGCGGATTATTAAAAGAGACATAGAAGCTGCGCTTGAACACACGCAACAGGCGACGACACCTGCACCTCGTGAAGGCGGTTATCAACTCAGGGCGGTGGAAGGCACTGGAATCAAATCCGGCGCCGCCTCTCCGTATCGAGATGAACCGGCAAGTGAAATCCGTCGCACCATTGCCAAGCGCCTGGTGACTTCGCTCGGTCCTGTTCCGCACTTCTTCCTCACTATCGAAATTGAGATGGACCGTGCAGTGGAGATGCGCAAGAACATCAACACCCTCGATCCGGATCTGAAGATCAGCATCAACGACATCATCATCAAGGTAGCAGCGGCTGCCTTGATGAAACATCCGCAGGTGAATGCCTCTTATCAGGACCGTTCAGTGCGATTTTACAGTCAGGCAGACATCGGAGTTGCGGTTGCGATTGAAGAGGGTCTTATCACTCCTGTGGTGCGAGCGGCTAATCAAAAGTCGCTGAGTGAAATCGCTGCGGAAGTGCGCGAACTGGCAGAGCGCGCTCGTAACCGCAAGCTGCGTCCCGAGGAATACACGGGGGCGACTTTTTCCGTCAGTAATCTTGGGATGTTCGGGATTGATGAATTTACTGCGGTGATTAATCCACCTGAGGGTGCAATCCTTGCGGTTGGCGCAGTGTCACCGAAGCCGGTCGTGCGAGATGAGCAGGTTGTCGTGAGGCAGATGATGCGAGTCACTATGTCTTGCGATCATCGAGTCATCGATGGCGCCACCGGAGCAAAGTTCCTCCAGACCTTCAAGAAATTACTCGAAAATCCGTTGTACCTGATTGTGTGAAGAGCTATGCGGCGCGGCTCACTTCTGAGGCCGCGAAGCACTCCTGGATCTCCTGCGACTCCAACGTGTCGCGTTCCACCAATCGCTCTACAAGCCGGTTAATAGACTCACGCCTGGACTCCACAATCTCGCAAGCTCGATTCAATTGAGAAGCTATTATTGAGTTGATGGCTTCCTCAATGCGATCCAGGAGCTGCTGGCTATGTGGGTTATCACTGCGGCCTAGATGGATCGGACCAAGCGGACTCATCCCAAACTCACTTACCATGCTGCGCGCGATTTCGACTGCACGTTCAATGTCGTTCGAAGCACCAGCCGTCATTGTAGCGAGCAACACTTGTTCGGCAGCTCGTCCGCCAAGCAAAGTCGCAATCTGATCTTCCAGGTATTCCCTTCGTTTCATCAGCCGATCTTTTTCCGGTAACGACTGCGTAACTCCGAGGGCACGTCCGCGCGGCAGAATTGAAACCTTATGAATGGGATCGCTGTGCTCCATCGCCAATCCAACCGCGACGTGGCCGGCTTCGTGCACAGCTGTCGCGTACCGTTCTTCTTCGTCCATCATGAATCCCTGACGTTCTGCCCCCATCATGATCCGATCTCGCGCGTATTCGATGTGTCTTCTGCCGATCGCGTCAGCGTTCTCGCGGGTTGCTGCGATCGCAGCTTCGTTCATGAGATTGGCAAGCTCGGCACCAGAAAAACCAGGTGTGCCTCGAGCGATCCATTGGAGATCAATTCCGGGCTCCAGTTTAAGACCGCGTGAATGCACCTTCAGAATGGCCTCACGTCCAGTCACACCCGCGAGATTCACAGCAATCTCTCGGTCGAAACGGCCCGATCGAGTAAGCGCCTGATCGAGAATGTCAGGCCGGTTCGTTGAGCCAATGACAACGATGCTGCTGGTTGGATCAAAGCCATCCATTTCGATCAAAAGCTGATTAAGTGTCTGATCCTGATCCGCGGACGCTGAATCGTTACCACGTCCTCTTTGGCGGCCAAGCGCGTCTATCTCGTCGATGAAAATTATGCAGGGGGAGAGTTTACGACCTTCGGTGAACAGTCTACGCACACGCGCAGCGCCAACGCCGACGAACTTTTCCTGAAAACTCGATCCCGAAACAGAAAGAAACGGGACACCTGCTTCATTAGCGGCAGCGCGAGCGAGGAGCGTCTTGCCCGTTCCCGGAGGGCCACAGAGTAGGATCCCTCGAGGAGCTCTTCCACCCAAGCGGCCAAAGCGACCCGGATCGCGCAAAAATTCGATCGTTTCAGCCAACTCAGCTTTGGCTTCATCTACGCCGGCCACGTGCTCAAAACGGACGTCCTGTTTATCGGTTTCTGCGTTTGCACGAACGAAGTGTTCACCACGTCCACTCATGCTTGCGTGCACACGCCAGCCAATGAACCCGAGCAACAGCAACATCAGAATAGGGGTTACCCAGTTCAAGGCCGTTGTGACAATACCCGTGTCAAGCGGCTGAAACTCAACCGGCACATTCTCTCTGCGGAACGCCTCTACAACGCTTTGTTGAGCAGCCTCGTTCGTGACGGTCGCCTGTAGCAATGCACCATCGCGCAACCTAACTGTAACCGTGTCACCCTGAACATTGAGAGACACGGCTGAATGGCTGTCAGCGATTTGATAGAGCTGCGAATAGTTGGTCGGTTGAATTACGGGCTGAGAGCTTTGGCGCCATATGATTGAAGTGACGGCGATCAAAACAATCAGCAGGACGATCGACAGAACAAGGGTAAGCTTCTGCGAACGTAGAATGGTCTTCGGTAAGGGGGAACGCATAATTTCTCCAGTGGTCTTCGCCAGAAGTGAAGCGCCACAACAATCAAGTATCGGGGAGTTAAAGCGAGACGGAGCTTCGGGAAGGAGCAAACCGCACGCGAGAAACCGGAAGGTCCACAGTGCGCTCGCAAAAACCGCAAAAGCAAGCGCAAAGATTACTTTAACAGCCACTTTTTGAGAAGTCCAGCACGAAGATCGGCGAAAAAGTGACCTAAAACATTTCGACCTAAGTTGACATGCCGTGTTTCCATACGGTCGCGGGATCTGCCTATGGTACCCAACTAAGGGATTTGCTGGCTTACTGTAACTGTAGAAATAGCACAAGTTTAAGCTTCTGAAGCTGCTTTTTCAGCCGATTGGCATACACGTTGCCGATAAACCATCAGCAAGTGATTTCGTAGCGACATTAGACGAGGAGTTCACATAAGGAGGTAGAACTTTTATGTTGTGGACGATCTTTGTGATTCTCTTGATTCTTTGGCTACTTGGTGTGGTGAGCAGTTACACGTTGGGCGGGTTCATCCATCTTTTGCTAGTGATAGCGCTCGTTGTGTTGATAATCAACCTTATCCAGGGACGCCGGCCGGTTGTTTAGAGACACACTGTTTTGCCCTGCGCGACGCCCGATCGACGCCCGATCCTGGCCTAGCGGCGAGGTGATTCGGGCGTCATTCTTTCTTTGACGTCAGTTTCCACGATGGATGGTGTGTGACCCTGCCGACGGGATAGAGATTCATCTGCGGATCCCAGTAATGTGACCGCTGATAGAAGAACTGCAAGCGCTCGGAGGGGCTTGACGCAAAATTCGCGTCGGATGCCAGGCGGTTTTCGAACTCAGAGCGTAATTGCGGGTTCTTGCTCATCATTTCTCGCGCTAACTGCTCGAGAATGTAATGTTCCGCATATTCCTTTTGCTCGAAAATCGCGTTAAAGAAACCCCACGCGACAACTGAGTCAGGCGCTTGCGGTTCAAGTAAGTTAAGAGCGACCTTTGCACTTATCTGGGCCAGCGGCACCACGACAGAGCCTGCTGGGAAGGTTCTGCGTTCACGTAGAGGAGTGAGCTCGAACGAAGGCATGAGCCGGCCTTCGAATGGGCCAAGCGGCCACTTCACGTCCCGGAATTTGTAACTCTCGACCTCTACAATTGCAGGTTCAAGCAGTTCGTGCAGTTGAAGACCATGTGCCTTTAGAACGTTGATGATTGGTTCCCATTGCACCGGCACGATGTAATAGAGCGGCGGAGCGACTGACGCCTTTACTCGAAACGTATCATATATCGGTACGGTAATGCTCGATGGTTTAGAGCCAAACACGACTCTCGCTGCTCCGGAGACGTCGCTCTTTTCGGTTCTTGATTCGACTGCCCGCAGCTCATACGGGCGAGGCTTGTCTGTCAACTCATAACTCAACGGAACAGTTCGCGTCGGATCGTAGTCCTGTCCCATCGTCGCGCTGCGTTCGTCAGCTCTGCGAACGGCTTCTAGTAATGCTTTTGGACTACGGCTGACCTGCTCGAGCGTGCAGCGCAGGAAGTCATACGTGCCTAAAACTCGCGAACGATAGTCCTTAAGCATGTGCGTTTCGATCAGAATGGCGGGACGATTTCTGAGTGGGACATAGCCGGTCGAAAACCTCGGCGACCCATTGAAGTCAGCTATGCCTTTTGAAAAATCGCGATTGTCTCGAAACTCGAGGTACCAGGAAACCTTGTGACCAGCCGCCTCGGTACCGGGTTTCACACGACCATCAATGATTTCCCTCTCCCAGGCAAGGATGTCTGGGTCCACTCCCTCGTGGTGTTCGTATTGATAAGTAATGTTGTACTGATAGTCAGCTCCGTCAGTGACGTGACAATCGATGAAGAGATGAGGCTGCCAACGATTCCACAGCGATAGCCACGCTCGCGTTTCCGCAGCATCCGCTTTCATATAGTCACGATTGAGATTTTGATATGTTGTTGTGGTCCGCCAGCCCATGTTGGCCGGCCCATTCTGATTAATTCTGTTGTAGGGCCCAAACCTTTCGTGACCGTCGGTGTTATAGATGGGAATGAAAAGTACAACGAGATTCTTCAGCAGATCTGGCAAATGTTTCGTTATGGCGATGTCCCGCAACAAAGCGAAACCGGCGTCCTTACCATCCGGTTCCCCGGCGTGGATGCACGCCTGGATAAGCACAACTGCTTTGTGTGACTGTTGGGCGGCGTCGGGCGAGAAAGTCGCACCTTCTGTTGCGAGCAGAAGTGGAAGATCTCGCCCTTCACCACTGTAGCCAAAACTTTGAAATTCGATCAGAGGTGAGGCTGCCGCGAGGCGCTTTGCGTAAGCGATCGTTTCAGCGTAGCGCGGAGTTTCTCGATAGTCTGTTTTTTCCGCGTCAGTTCGCCAGTCGTCTTCCGTTAGGGGATTCTGGTTTTGTGACATGAATTGAATACTGCACGCTTAAAACTCTGCCGCGCAGGAACGACATTTCGTACGTCTACGAGCGTTTAAGGTACCGCATTTCAAGCAACGTGTGTACATAGTTCGAGCGAACCAGCCTGTGATCAAGGCGCTTACACCGAGTATTGCAAACAGCACAAAGACGTTCAAAAGAAAGTCTTTCAACTCTTATAAGTCTCCGTCAATCTCTGTTGATGTGCCTGTCCGCGATCGTAACCATGCTGAAAGGCTTCGGAAGATGCGACATCACCACAAACTTTTGACAGGTACTCACGACGTTCACTGAAACCGCGTCCGCGATTTTGGGGATGAAGTGCCGCTTCAAAACCACGACGATAGTCAGCTTCTTCGCGCGCAAAGTCTCCGCCTTTAGAATGTAAATGTGCAGCTTCAGCGTCGCGTAAGGCTAGCCACCACGCCTCACGAGCTGGATCGACATCTTCCGCTCCTGCCTCTCTGAGCGCGTTGCCTACCCTTTCCGCCTGGTTCAAATCCTCAACGAAAGCTATAACCACAGATTTTCCGTGTCTCAAGGCATCTTCATAAACGAACAATTCATCGTGAGGCAAGCCCTCATTGAGTTTTTCTTCGAGTGCTTCGCCTGCTGCCAGTCCAGTTGCTGTTCCTCCCGCGCCCAGTAGTGCGGCGCCTATCAAGCCACCTGCGATAACGGGACCAACACCGGGCACCAACAAACTCGCCACGACTGCGCCCAAACTTGCGCCTCCCGCGACTCCCATGGCGCCTCCCACTGTTGCACCTAATGCTTTTCCTATTCCCGGCGGTTCAGAATCAGTTATGGGAATACTGGTTTCGACCTTCTTTTCGCTTGTCCCGGGCGTGAGCAAACCTATCCTGCTGCTTGGAATACCGAGGGTATAGAGTTTCTGGATGCCGCTTTGGGCGTCGGCGCGCGATTGAAAAATACCCACAACTGGTTCCATCTTCGTCCTCCTTGTGGTGCGGTGATTCTTGTGGGGGCCTACCCTTGGTCGGCACCCCGCCTGCCATTGAGCAAACCTCTTTTATCGCAGGGGCGTCCATCGAGGGACGCCCCCTACAGAAATCACGACACGTCCTCTTTATATCTTCCTATCTTGTAGCGCGCAGTTATTCCACGTTCAAGGAAAGTCTTCCGTTGACACAAATCGTTTAGCAAATTAACAGAGCTATGTTAGAGTCGAAGTGGTTCCAATCGAGTCTTTTGTGAGGGGAAGCAGGCGTGTACGACATCGTTGAAAAACATTGGCCAATGTCGGTGGGCGACGGTAAGGCGACGCGCAAGAAGAAGCCGCGCATACTGGCAATTACAACCGATTGTTGTACGGGATGTGCAGGTTCACCCGCCTGCATCGAATACTGCCCGATTGAAGCATGTATGTTTTGGGTGCCGGACGAGGATCACCCGCCGTTCGGTAGGATTGAAGTAGATCCATACCTGTGCATCGGCTGCCAGAAGTGCACGAGCAAGGGTCCCGATGGGGCTTTCCTGGATGGTTGCCCATGGGATGCGATTGAAATGGTGCCAACGGACGATTGGGAAGCCGTGCATGGGATTGCTTTGCCCGACGCCCCTCCGCCCCCGCCAGCGTAGATTTGTAAACCTGACAGCATTAACAGTTACAAGATAACTGGATCCCGCAATCCTCTCAATTTTGAAAATCCTACCAAGTTGTCAGAATCCGCCTACTTTTTTCCGGCTCTTGCTTGAATCGCCTGCACAGTCAGTCCCGCTTGTTCTCTAATCTTGTCTGACACGCCGCTATCGGCGCGGGTGTATGGTTCGATTCGCTTCACGTCGTCACTATTCCCCGTAAGGGCCAAACCACGTAGCGCTTCCCAAACGCTTTCTTCGTCAGGACTAATAGTGGTAACAGGGTCGTCGAGGGAAACGTTTGTGCCCGCGTTCGCAGTGATTCTGTCAATTTTGCCGGGCACGGGGGAGCGAATCTCATTAATGGTCTTGTCTGACGTTTGTATTCGCGCCAGCAGCGTCCCACGCGTAAGTGGCGATCCCTGCTTCAATGTACTCACAATAACGCCCTGCAATGGTGAGCGCAGTACATATGGTTCAAGAATCGCCAGTAGCTCTGGTCTCCCGCTACCGTCATGAAAACGAACCAGTGCGAGTGCAGCGTTTCTACGAACCATAGGTTCCGGGTCATTCACGAGCTTCAGTAACGCCTGATGAAACTCTTCTGAACTATTGTCTGAGCCCATCAGCCACGCGACTGTGAGACGAAACTCGGTCTCGGAATTTTGAGACAGTGCAACGATACGGGGATACCACTGATGGACCGTGCTGTCCTTTATTTCGATTCGTTGCTGAATTTGCAGCAGCGCATGTTGCACATGTCTCGGATGCTTTTCGTCGTTTAGATATTCAGAAATGTCGGCATCCGAAAGGCCGCGCCCAAACCAGCTGAAGTACCAACTCAACAAAACAGCCAGCACGAATAAACCCGCGAGGATGAGGATCGGGCCTGAGGCGCGCATTCGAGCACTCGGCGTCAGACGGACATCTCGGTGCTTTCCGTTTTCGCCTACCGTCGTCATCTCAACGTGAAGGATACAAGTGATAAAGCATGACGTAGACGATTACGCCGGTAATCGACACGTACAACCAGAGTGGAAGCGTCACCCGCGCAATTCTCCTATGGCGAATGAAGTCGGCCCTTAACGCCCTCACCAGTGTAATTGCAACGAGGGGAACAATCACAATTGCAAGAATGGTATGGCTTATAAGGATAGTGAAGTAAATTGGACGAGCAATCCCCTGCCCCGGAAAACGTGTTGCTCCGTGAAAGTAGTGGTAAGTGAGGTATGAAATCAGAAAAACAACTGAGGCGGCCACCGCCGAGAGCTGGCAACGTTTGTGCGCGTTCACTCGACCATTTCTGATGAAACTGTATCCGGCAAACAACAGAACGGCGCTGGTTGCGTTCAGGAAAGCGTTGAGGTGCGGCAGAAAAAAGACGTAATCAGACATCTGAGTATGCGCTGAATGGAAGAATGGGAGAATGAGAGAATGGGCGCATGTGAGAGTGCGTGAGTCGGTGAAACGACTCCGGTTTACCCACTAAGCCCAACTCTCCGACTCTCCCATTCACCCGTTCACCCATTCACCCATTCTCCCATTCTCCCATTCTCTCATTCACCCGTTCGCCGACTCTCCGATTCGCGCGGCTTGCCTCCCCTTTTCAGTTAGCGAGTAGAAATCGTTTCCCAACTCCTCCAGCAGGCCCTCCTCAACCAGTTGTTCCACGCAATCAAACACCGCGGTGCGTGCATCTGGATCGTTCCCGCCTGCCTCGAAAAGCTCGTGAAGATCCAGACGGTTCTTCCCCAGCGTCTGAAACATCGTAAGTACTCGCCTTGTTAGTTCATCCATAATAAATACCTACTTGCAGAAAGCCGAGCG
>JBKPCC010000133.1:0-9662 GCA_046727215.1 Acidobacteriota bacterium | reverse complement strand
CTATCACGTTCGGATTCAGCCGGGGGGCTGCATCAACAAGCGTGCAACCATCGGCGAAGCAGCCGACAACGTCAAACTCGCGTTCAATTAAATTCTTTAATGCATCCAGGACCAAAGTGTGGTCGTCTGCAAGAATCACCCTGGGGCGTTTCATAATCCCTCCCTTAATTTCGAAATCCGACACTTCCGACGGGGGAACTTGTTGATTGTGCGTTACCGGCGCAAAAGCGCCGCAATATTCTGCCGTTCAGTGGACAACGGCGATGGTTCAGCTGCGTTGCTTAGCGGGACCGAAACATCAATTCGTGTCCCACGCAGGGGTTGCGAGTAAATGTTGATTTCACCGCGAAGGATGCGCAGACGCTCCTTCATGCTGATGAAGCCGAGTCCCTTTTCCATGACACCTGATTTAGTGTCAAAGCCACATCCGTTATCGAAAATCGAGAGACGAACGACATCGTTAGTCTTGCTCAGGACTACCTGAGCTGACTCCGCACCACTGTGTTTCACACAGTTTCGCAGCGCCTCCTGTGCGATTCGGAAAACGCACAGCGTTACATCTTTTGGAAGATCCGCCGGAAATCCGCTTTGATGAAAATGGACTCGAGGTTTACCACTCGACGGAGACAACTCGTCACACAGGCTTTTGACTGCTGCCGCCAGTCCGAGGTGGTCCAACTTGGACGGATGCAGTTTGTATGACAGGCGGTGAATGTCGTTTGAAATTTCCTGAGCCTGCATCCATAGCTGTTGAAAGCGCCTGCGAATACCCGTTGGCTTTTGAAATCTTTCACCAAGTTGCTGGAGTTCGATCGAAAGTACTGCCATACGTTGGCTCAAATCGTCATGTAATTCTCGAGCTACCCGTTTGCGCTCCTCTTCTTGTGCGGCAATCAGGCGACTGCCGAGATATTCCAACGCCTCTTCGGCACGTTTCCGCTCGGAAATGTCGATCATGAAGCCGTGGATCCGGCCTTCTAAGCTCTTATCAGCCTCAACACTGATGAGATTCTCCACCCACACTATGCGACCGTCACTGGCGACCATTCGAAAAGTTATCTCGAAGTGTTTCGCGATCCGGATTTGTTTCCGATACGCATTTAAGACCCTTTGAAGGTCATCACGATGAATGTGAGACGCGAGGAAGTTGGGCTCGTACCAGGCAGTGGGTGGATAACCCAGCATCTTAAATGCCTGGTCGCTCACATAAGTGAACCTCTGGCCTTCAATCTCACCTGCCCAGGCAACAATCTTTGTGCTCTCGAACAACTGCGTCAGAACTTCAGTCGAATGCCTCGTATCCTCTCGAGAGAAGGGAATCTCTTCGAGAGTTATCAAAACTCGGAAGCTGGAACCAGGCAGGTTCAACCGGGCGGCATGCATGACGAATGTCTTCTGCTCGGCAGCGGATTGGCAGTAATATTTCCGATGAAATTCCGTTTCTTCGCCAAACAAAATGGCTTGAAGGTCATCCTCTAGAGTGATGTCGGCGTCTTCATCGAATTCCGACACGGTAAATCGTTTACAGTTTTCAAAATCGATCCCAAAACACTCTCCGCGTGGCGCCGCTCCCTTTTGCAGAAGACGCCAGGCCTTGCTGGCATAAAGAATAGTCCCCGACTCGTCGAGTACTGCGACGTTCGAGACGCATGCATCGACAATCACTCGCAACAGATCATCCGACACCTTGTCTTTCTTCAGTCTGACGTCCTTTCCGGTTTGTTTAGCCACGGTCGAAATCATGAAAGGGGACCATTTAAGCTCGGTTTGAAATTTCTTGAACGGTCGAGCTGAACGCATTCTGTTATCCAAGTTTGTTCGACATCACGGTTTCACCGTCCGGTTTGGGTACTTACGGGTCTGACTTAAGACGTTATCAAGGCCTGGAGGCATAGGATGTTACGAGAGCGCTGGAATCAGTACTGCTAACGCTCAAGGTTGTTATCGCTCCTCTCAGGACCGCGAAGTCGTTCGAATGAAAATAATTTGCAAGATCTGACTCTGTCTCCCACTCGCTCATCAGCAACCATGAATTCTCGTCCGCAGCATCAAGGTAGAACCGAACTGTTCGACAGCCTTTAACGTGCTTGATTGGCCCAAGCAAACGATCAATCGTTTGCGTCAATTCAGTTCGCGTCTCCGGATGCACCGTAATTCTTGTGGCATTTACCATCACGATGACGTCTCCAACGGCGACACGGTTACCGCCAGTCGGGCATTGTTGCCGACCCAGTTGCTGCAAACTTGAGCCTCTAAAAGTTGACCGCGAGGTGTATACGCTATAGAGCAATAACCGTGCACAAGCAGAGCGAACCTACTCCAGCAGCGCTCTATTCTTTTTGTGTCAACGTTTACAGGAGCTTCGCGGCCGCAGAAGGTAAGTACGGTACCGTACCGTGGCCGTGACATTTCGCGGGATCCGCGTCACCCCACGGGTACTCAGTAAAAATGCGGAGGTGCTAATTGGCAGGTTCTTCAACGTGTTGGGACTTTCCGCGGGTGAATTCTTGCTGTGAGGGTCGTGTTTCATGACGTTGTATTCCGAGCTTCGCCATTCTCGTGCGGAGCGTGCTTGGATTCAAACCTAAGACAGTAGCGGCACCATTCGGGCCTTCAATGCGCCAGCCTGTATTCTCAAGCGTGCGAATAATGTATTCGCGATCGATTTCTTCCAGCCTCTTGGCCGAAACTGCTCCCTCTCCATTCTTCTGCTCAAAACGATCGACGGAATGCAGAACACTACCTTGCGTATAGATGACTGCTCGCTCAATTGCATTGGCTAACTCGCGAACATTCCCTGGCCATGTATGGGCCTGGAATGTCTGCATCGCGCGTGGAGAGACGGATAGGATTGTCTTGCCTACCTTCTTTGCATACTTCGCTGCAAAATGTTCCACAAGAAGGGGAATGTCTTCTTTGCGTTGTCTAACGGGAGGCACAGTGATGGGATAAACATTCAACCGATACCATAAATCCTCGCGGAATCTGCCTTTCTCGACTTCCAGTTTCAGATTTCGGTTCGTGGCCGCAATAATCCGAACATCTGCTTTTAGTGTTTTGGTGCCACCCAGCCGCTCGAATTCGCCCTCCTGTATAACTCTTAACAGTTTTACCTGTGACTCGCTGGGGAGTTCGCCTATCTCATCCAAAAAAATGGTGCCACCATTTGCCAACTCGAACCGACCTCGTTTGCGGGCGTTAGCTCCGGTAAATGCCCCCCTTTCATGTCCAAACAACTCGCTCTCGAGCAGGCTTGATGGCAGGGCGGCGCAGTTCACCTTTATCAAAGTCTTGTTTTTTCGCGAACTTGCACTGTGGATTGCCCGCGCTACTAGTTCTTTGCCGGTGCCGGTCTCGCCGGTCACAAGTACCGTTGAATCAGTCGGCGCCACCTGCTTGATTTTGAAAAGGACGTATTTAATGGCATCGCTCTTGCCGACGATTTCTGCAAAACTGTGATCCAGTTGCAATTCTTTCTGCAGGTATATATTTTCCGCTTCCAATTGGTTCTTTAATTCGTTCAATTCTTCGTGGGCCGTCCGCAGTGCCAGTTCGGCCGCTTTACGATCGGTGATATCGCTAGATGACATGAGGAGACATTGTTGGCCGCCAAATTCCCACTGCTCTGCGGACGAGAGCAATATCCTGAACGGCCCGTTCTTTGTCCGGAACTTTGTTTCAAAGTTAACCACCGACCCCGCCTGCTTAAGTTGTCCAATGAACTCGGCCCGGGCTGCTGGTGTTTCCCAAACCTTGAGTTCCAAAGAAGAATGGCCAATGACTTCTTCACGGGTGAAGCCGCTCATCGCAAGAAAGCTTTCGTTGACATCTAGATAAAGACCTTCGCCAACAGTCGTGAGAGACATCGGCTGCGGGTTTGCTCGAAAAGCCTTGGCAAATCTTTCCTCACTGTGGCGCAGTTCGTCGATTCCGCGTTTGCGTTCTGTAACATCTCGCAGGATAACGGTGTAAAACTTCTGGCCATTTAGATCTGTTTGCGATACGGAAGCCTCAACTGAAAACTCCTCACCGGAATCCCTGAGGGCATGCAATTCCAACGGCGTGCCCAACAAGACTCTTCTTTCGCTCTGCCCCTCGACTATCTGGGAATGTTGAGAGTGTCCGTTGTGAATCCGATCCGGTATAAAGCGCTCGAGCGGCTGGCCAATCGCTTTATGCGCCGAACACTGAAACATTCGTACGGCAGCAGTGTTAAAGAGCACGATCTGATGACTTTCATCAACAGTGATGATGCCGTCCATGGCCGACTCAATTATCGCTGTTAACTGAGCTTCATTCTGCCTAAGAGCGTTTTCAGCTGTGAACTGCGCAGTCACATCAATCGTAACGCCACGAATACCGACGGGCTTTCCTGCCTGGTCAAAAAGAGGCACCACATGCGACTCGACCCAGAGTGTGCGGCCGTCCTTCGTCAGCCATCGGAACCGAAGAGTTACGGATTGCGCTGTGCCCGAGAAGACGCCCTCCGATTCCCGCGCGACTCTTTCTCTATCTTCTTCATGTATAAGCTTCAGCGCGAAGCCTGGAGTTGATAGCCATTCATCGACGCTATAGCCCAACATCTTTTCAACGTTCTCACTGATAAAGGCTGTCTGTCGTTCTTCGGTAGTGGGATTGATTCTGGTTTCCCATACAATTCCTGGAACGTTCGAAAGCAACTCATTTAGACGCTTGCGTTCTGTATCGGCGATATGTGCGAGCTGCGCGCTCTCAAGCACCGCTTGCCGTCGTCGGTTCCGCGAAATTAAGAGTCCAATGATTAACAACGCCTGAACAAGTGCGACGATGGCAGTGATGAGAAACCCCATGTGCACAGCCCAGAATGTTGGTGTCAGGAATTGAATTACGAGATTCGTTTCCGCTGTATGCCGGTTGAAAGAGCCAACGGTTGATAGAAAAGGTGGCCCACTAAGAAAGACAAGAAGCAGCGCAGGATGGAAATGGTGCGACGCGAATTGTCTTAACCCTGGGATCGGATGCGTGAGCGGAAAGCCAGGAGGACGTTGAATGAACGTGAGCTTCTTATCGACAACGGAGAGGGGAGATCTCATCACAGCACACTGACCGGACGTGGAAAATAGCTCCCTCGACGGCTCGAGTGTCTGCGGCGAAAAACACTTCAGGGAGAGAGTGTTGCGAGTTAATAACTTTAAGAATTAGCCTGCAGCGAGGCCAATTATATAATGAAAGATTCGAGGTGTACACCACATTCCTGATTCCGTAGGGATGTAGTCGGACTTCACGGACAGTGAGGCGCTGCGCTATGTCAATTGTCTATAGCTACGGCGCTGCTGCCTGCTGTGAGGCGTTGCCCGCCGGACAAGGTGCTGGTTTAGGTAATAAGCTCGGAGTTCGTTTCACATTTTAAGTGCGATGCCGCAGACTATAGTGAGCTAGTTGCGCCATTTCCCTCCCACTACAATCTGCGGCATTCGCACGTGGAGTCACCACCACTTCCGGAATCGCCCCAAAGATTCCTTAGCGTCGGCGACCACCTCCTCGAAAACCACCACCACCTCCTCGTGAGAAGCCTCCGCCGCGATAGCTTCCCGCGCTACCTTGGTTTCTGTTGTATGTGCCCGCGTCTCTCGATCGCTTCGCGCCTTCGGTTCGGGCGGCTCGATCGCGCTCGAGACCCCTGTATGTTGATGAATCCATTTGACCGCGACGCACAGACTCGCCGGCCCGCTCTCCTCTCGCGCCGTTCGTTACGCCGGGTAGATTTGATGACTGGCGTTCCCTCTCTCTCGCTCTATCATTCAACATACTGTCGCGCACGGAATTGTTCCCTTTTTCGCCTTTGACTGGGCTCCAGCTACCGTTGTCCCACTTGTTCCAGTTACCGTTCTGATCGCGGCGATAAACGTTTCCATCTTTGCCGGCGTACACGTTATCGCCGCGTTGGCCCACAAAGCCTCCGCCATTTGGTCCACGACGGGAGATCATGCCGCCCTGGTCCCCACGTGTTACACGTGTGGTATTTCCGGCGCTGTTAGTGAATCGTTTTGTGTTGACCCAATCATCTCCGCGCCTTACTGACGTTGATCCCCAACTGCCGTAGACACCAGAACCCTGACGAGTTGAGGCATAAGTGCCAGTACGCGGGTTGTATGCTTGAGCAGCTCCACGCGCGCCGTATGGTCCATAGGCGAATGCCCCACGCGCGTATGTTCCTGTGCTCGGGTTGTACCTGGCGCCATAACCGACACCACCGTATGGACCATAAATTCTTCCTGCGGTTCCATAGACTCCGGTGTAAGGGTTGTACCAGGAACCATATCCATACGTTCGCCAGTAGGGGTAGTAAATCGGATAGTAGCCGCCGTACCAGTAGTAGGGTGGGTAATACCAGCCGGTTCCCCATACGGCGCAACCCCAGCCGATCATCATGCCCGTGTACCCTGCATATGCGGCATAGGTCACCCATTCTTCATCGGAATTACCTTCCTGTTCAACGGTGACGTAGGTGACGCTATGGGCCGGAGAACTCGGTGGGATTTTGTATATCTCTTCAGGCACTGAGGTGGCGAGGGTCCATGGTCCCTTTGGAGTGTTGGCCATGAACCAAATTCCCTGAAAGCACATATAGTATTTATCGCCAACCTTAATAATTTCCTTATCCGTGTTTTTGGCGCGTTGGAGCTGTGTCCCTTGAATCGCTTCGTAATCAGGATCGCCTTGGTACATGACCTCCGGCGCTTGGATCTCCTTCTTGTTGACCCGCGCTATCTGCGGTACTTGTGCGAGTAGCACGGCTTCTGCTGCTTGTTGCGTTCCTGGTACTGACGCCAGCACCCGTGAACGCGGATGTTCCAGAGAGATCCGCTTAAAGTCTTCGGGCAAATTTGGTGTCGCAAAAACCCAGTTTCCGTTCAAGTTCGGCGCGCGGAACCATCTACCCGCCACGAGGTAATAGACAGGACCATCGGTTCCCACTCTGAACAGATCGCTTTCCGTATTACTTATCCATTGCAGAGACGTACCGGGAACTGGAACATACTTCGGTGCGCCTTCAATTGAAATCAGTTCGGCAGGCTCTGTACTTACGTACACCGTTGGCACGTGAGCGGGTTTTGTTCCGGGAAGGTTTTCTCTAACGTCCTTCCAGTTGTCGTCCGCCGGCAATTTTGAAAAGCTATCGGGCAGCTTGCCCGCAGGCGTCCATGGTCCCTTCAGGTCTACAGATCTGAGCCAGGTGTTTACATTGCGCAGGTAGTAAATGCTGGTAGGCTGGTGCTGGAAGACGTCCCAGTTTGTATTTACCGCAAACTTCAGTTCGTTATCTTTTATTGGACTCCAGATTGGCTCACCGTCAAAGTTAACCAGGATTGCTGGCGAGGTAGTAAGAAATATCTTTGGAGGATCACTCTTCAAGCCTTCCACGTTCTTCGGAATGATCTGGCTTTTGTCTACTTGGACGAGGACACGGTCAAGAGAAATTATTCTGTCTTCATCGGGAATGTTTTTTTCGAGTTCGCTGACAATCTCACGTGTTTGATCTTTCGAGAGTGTTTGAAAATTTGCTTCGGTGATCTTGAGGTTAGAGAATTTAACCAGTCTCTGCTCAGTTGCAACCAGTGTATCAGCTTCAATCTTGATCGTGCCCAGTGCCGGTTTTTTCTCATCCCTTGCCACATACGAAACCGCCGCAAATACAAGAATATGCTTGCGGTCGTCCCAGCTGGCGACCTGGGGTTGGTACATCACGATCTGTGCTTCGCTCGGCAGGCTAAAGCCTCTGGGCCAACCGGGATCTGTCGCCGAGGCTTGACCGCGCGCTGCGTTCGTTGATTGTTGTGGTGCGGCAACTTGATTCGCATTCTGCGTGTGTGCCGCCAAGCTGGAGATGACGAGCGAGAGAGTGACGAGGAAGATAAGAAGAATTGAACTGACCGTTTGCTGCATGGCGCATCCTTTACCTTTGTTTGCGCAGTACGGTGACGGCCGACAGCGCTAAGTTAGACACAGGTAAATTCTCTAGTTTTGAATTTTATTGCTGATTGGGGTGGGGCATAACTGTCACTTTTGACAGTGAGCGAAGGGCCCGCGAGGTAAGCTCGCCCCGGCGAAGCAGGAGTAGAAAAATTTAGTAAAGCAGGTAAATCATTTGCTCACATCAATTACTCTGTCAAGAATCAATTTGTAGGGATCCGGTGGAATGCTGGTGTAACCGTAAAACGGCTTGTCGTTGACTACAATCATGAATAATACGAATGATAAAAAGCCGCCCATGAGTGCTACCAGTATTACGTGCAGCTTTAAATCCGGAATGTTGAAGAAATATGCGACGCCAATACTAATGGCAGCCCCCACCCATATCACGGCCCACATCACACCAGATAATGCACCGCCGACCGCGTCAATTCTCAATCGGCGATCCTCAATCAGGCTGTTGAAGGCATGTAGAGTTTCCTCATGTACGGCCGACTGAGCCGAGTTGGCAGGTTGAAACGAATACAATTTCGACTGCAGATTATCAAGGATCTGCGTACCACCGTCCAGCATTTGACCCTCTCCTCGTTTCTGAGCGGGCCAGGCTTTGTCTATAACAAAAACGGTATATTCATGAATATCTGAGCGTAGTTGCTCACGCAAAGGCGAAGGATAACCGCCGACGTCTCTATAAAACACGCCGATGGAGGCCGCTTCCTTCGATACCAGGTCGGACGCCTGGGAGTGGGTATTCCAGACCCCTACGGCAATGAGGCCGACGGTAATTCCGTAGAAAACGCCGATTGCCTGTACGGTGCCGCTCACGGCGTCGTTAGCCCCTTCATGGTAATGAAGTCGTGGTATTACGAAACGCCTAATGCACATTAGACCAAGCAGCGAAAGCGCCTCGATGAAAGCGAAAATCGCCAATGCTGCCTGTAATGGTGAAAGGTCAAAAAGCCAGTTAGGCACGCGATGAACCTCTCTTAGCTACTAGTGTAGGCTGTAGGAGACTGCGCTGACTTTATTCTCGACGGATACCCATTCTCTTCATGGGCGCCACCCATGCCTTGCAGGTCTGCCGTTTCTGCCAAGATCTGATCGTCCGCATCGAGGAAGATCCGCTTAGATGACGAGTCTAAGAGCCGCAGCTGCTGACGCAGTAGCGGCACGCGCGGCTCAGGCAATGTCTCGCTCAAGTTCTCGATCATCGCTCTCAACCGTCGGATAACTTGAATGCTGTCGCGACCGTATTGGCGAATCTCAGTGACCGCCAGATAAACAAAATCTTCCCAATTAGGGGTTCGATAGATGAGCCGCACCTGACCCTTATGATCCGCCTCTCGTCCGTTTCCCAAATGACGACTGCCAACCTTTCTAAGCAGATGATGAATTTGATCGACTGACAGAACTGCGGTGGTAGGGTCGTTAATAGCTGGCGACAGCGCCTTCGCCGCTATGTCAACAAGAATCCGAAAGGCAAACATTGGATCCTGATCGAGAGTGCGTTCCGGGCCCAAAGCAATATAATTCCGCAACATATCGTCGGAAATGGTCTTTCGGTCACTGTAAATCCGGAACAGTGGATCACCTGCCGCAACAAAGTCACCCACCTGTGGTACGAATTCGATGAGACAGTTTGCTTGCTCACCTAGCGATACGAGACCGTTGACGTCGAATGCCAGAACTGCTCCGTCCTCTTCACTCTG
>JBKPCC010000132.1:0-11742 GCA_046727215.1 Acidobacteriota bacterium | reverse complement strand
ATTCTGTCACCTGGCGATGACTGACCTGCCGTTGACATTGGAACCAACGCGAGAACGAATACGCTCAACACGAGGATGAAGATGAGTTGATAGATCACTTAAAGCCCTCCTGTCGGTCTATTCGGTCGTTCATGTGAGAACAGATCTTAAGCTGGCGATAACTCGGCATTACTTGTTGTAGCGTTCATGGTTACATCCTTCATTCTGTTCAACCAAAACACCGAATCTCATCGATCAAACCCGCATTCATGAGACTCGATACGAGAGTGGCGCCGCCAACAACATGCACGTCCCTTCCGCGCTCGTCTTTTATTCGACGAATCGCTTCGAGGTCTCGCACGATGTGAGTGCCTTATCGATCCTCCTATGTGGCTTCGGCGGCCTTCCGCGCTGACCCTTGGCCGGCAGCAATACCGCCCTGCACCTTCTCGACCCACTGCCGGGACGACGTGGTGTCACCATACTCGTCGTGCCAGTTCCACCACTCGTAGGGCTTGGTCTGCGGGTAGCCTTCGGGTGAGTCCTCCCAGAGCTCCTGGCGTCCGAGTGCAGTGATGTCGAGGTAGTTCCAGGTGCTCCCCATCTGCTCGTCACCGCGGTTGTTGATGAAGTAGGTGCGGAATATCTTGTCACCCTCGCGGATAAATGCGTTGTGGCCGTGCCACTGGTCTACGCCGAAGTCGACGTCGAAGCTGTCTGTGATCGTGTACCACGGCATCTCCCAGCCCATGCGTGCCTTCACGCGCTCGATGTCCACCTGCGGTGCTGGCGAAACGAACGCGAGAGTGGTGTCGCGGGCATTCAGATGGGAGAGGTGAGCGACCTGGTCGGCCACAAGGGAGCAGCCGCGGCAGGCATGTTCGGGCCAGCCGTACACACCGGGCTCGAAGAAGGCGCGGTAGACGATCAGCTGACGGCGGCCCTCGAACAGGTCGAGCAGGCTCGCCTTGCCCTTGGGCCCATCGAACTCGTACGCCTTTTCCACGGACACCCACGGCATCCGCCGACGCTCGGCGGCCAGCGCATCACGGGCGTGAGTCAACTCCTTCTCCTTCACGAGCAGTTGCTGGCGCGCCGCCTCCCACTCCTCCGGCGACACGATCGGTGGCGTCTTTATTTTCATATTTTCTGTCTCTGTCGAAGGATCCGTTCTGGTCAACTCCGTACCTGATTCTGCTTGTTTGACTTTCATTTTTGTTCTCCTTTTGGGTTTCGATCTTTCCTCAGCTTGAAGACAAGCTGGACTGTAACGAGCACTACATGTTCGTAAATTCATCCATTGAAATGCGCCTTGCACGCGTCAAGCGGCCTTTTCATGGATCCGCGCGTGTTCGTCTGACGACACTTTGCGCGCAATTGACTTGGGCAGCAGGAACCCGGCAACGATCAGCCAAATGAAACCGGGAAACCTGGTTAGGGGGATCAGGAAGAGTAATTTCGGAAAAATCAGACTGAACCAACTCAATTCACCACAGATGCCAATCAAGAGCCCAACCGCCACCAGCCATCTGGGTAGTAGCCTCATGAATCCCGACGGCACTGAAATACCAGCTATCAAAAGGCCAAGGGGAACCGAGTATCCGACGCCGCCCACTGCAAACGTCAGGTAGTAGAGCGCCCGAAGGACCGACGAGTCCTGCGCGATTCCGGGATAAGCCATCACCCAAAGAACCAGCGCCGATAACGCCAGGTTGAATGTGGTCATCAGCCCACCAAAAAGAGCAATGTGCGCGCCTGCGGCCTTCACACCAAGGAAGCGCAGGCGACTCGCCAAGGTCGCGGTGAAGATGCCTAGCGGAATCGCAGAACCAAATTGAAAAAAAGCACACATCAAAACCGCGCGAGGTTGTCCCTGAAAGTATGCGATGATCGTTTCGGTTGATTCCCACGGACCGGGAAAGTGGGGCGCGTTGGCAGAAAACGAAATCACGAAATAAAGACCCGCATTGAATAACGCGGTGAAGACAATCGCGAGGAGTCCCAGGTTCGGTCCTCTATGTTTCGCTGCGCTCGCTGTTAGGCGATATGACTCATTCATCTCTCACTTCCTTTCTTCATTACGCTCCTGAATTTTTCCGGCAATGCTTACGCTGCGTGCGCCGCCGCGGGTTTGTAGCTTCCCGGTGTTGTGCGAAAGGCAATGTTAAGCCGGTTCCACGTGTTGATTGTCGTGACGGCTAGCGTAAGATTGACCAACTCTTCCTCGCTGAATTGTGTCCGCGCTTGTTCATAAACTTCGTCGGGAACTTCCTTCTCTTTGAGAGTCGTCACTGCCTCAGCCCACGCCAGTGCGGCCCGTTCACGTTCTGAATAGAAAGGACTCTCACGCCACGCCTCGAGAACGTAGAGCCGCTGCTCAGTTTCACCTTCGGCGCGCAAGTCCTTCGAGTGCATGTCAAGACAGTACGCGCATCCATTAATCTGCGATACTCTGAAGTACACGAGGTTAAGCAACCGCTGCTCCAACCCGGACTTGGCCAGGTACTTTCCCAGACCGAATAGTGCGGTCATTACTCCCGGAGTTACTTCTGAATAATTCAACCTCTGTTCCATGATTTCTCTCCTTTCACTACTAGCTTCTCTTCAAACAAATGGTTGTCGTCGAGTAAGTCGATCCAGTGTCGAAGAAGTCCCGTTTTTGTCACTCCGCTCTAACCATTCTTTACTGGTCTACGTTCACGGCCTTCGTATTAGTCCGATGCCCAAAGTGATTAATCCCGTAGCGAGTACGAGTGCACCGACGTACGCCAAATCATGTAGCCGGAGTGTGGGCTGATCAGCAGACTCAGAATGCTTACGCCGCCAAAAATCACAGTTGGCAAAATCACCAACAGAATGCCTGCGGACCTTCGAGATTCTGGACTCATCATTTCTGCCTCCAATATGACAGCAAACTGTGTTAGGCCTGCTGGAAACACAACGTGCGCAAACCGCTGCTGGCTGACCACGTGCAGCGGCTCCGAGTTTCTCGTCAAGCGAAGTTTCGAACACGGAATTCAAGCGCGAGATGTTTAGGACTTGCTGGACCAGGCTGTTTACATTTATTAATCTGAATTCAATGCCTCGTGATTGTGTGAACTCTCGCAATTCAAGGAGCACGCCCAGGCCTCTTGCATCGATCAATTCAACCGGGCGAAATCGAGCACAACCACGCGCTAAACCTTCCGGCGACCTTTCAAATCAAGGGTGGTGTTTTCAGTGACCGAACCTGGGGCTAGCCGATTAAAGTCTGATTGAGGACCTGACGTGATTGCTTCGTTTCGTCGCTCCGCATCCAGGGCTCCCGTCTCAGGGCCGCTCGATAGCAGTCGAGCCGCTCGGCGCACACGCATTTTGCCAACCATCACCAACGGCAAACCAATCAGCACACCCAGCAGTGCATTTATCATGGCAATTGTGCCCAGAATCGGATGACCGAAGAGCACACCGATTAGCGTTATGATCACTGCGATCAAGGTGAAAACGGCCACGGTTGCAATTCATCACGTGCGCGCCCGATTTCAATTTGGCTAACGATTCCGTCGCCGCTCCCTGCAAAGCAAGGCGCACATCAGTCAGCAACTGCCCGCATTGCCGGCAGTATCCTTGCTCTAAATCATTCTCAGTTCCACATCTTGGACAGAACATTTTGGTCCTCGATAAGATCCAACTACGAAACTAAATAGTGGACCACCAGGTCAGGGCAATGAACAACAGTTGCATCGGCAAGCGCAGCCACAAAGGTGTAGCCGCTCTGCCACCCAGAGTCACTTCTGCTTGCGCCGCTTTCACATTTGCCGGGAACACTAAAATGAAAAACGCGATCAGCGCCATCCCAGCCGCTGTTCGTAGGGACGGAATCAATAAACCGATAGCTCCCGCCAATTCACAGACGCCTGTGAAGTACACCATCGCGCGCGGCCACGGAACCCAGTGTGGCATCATGCGCACGAGATCGTCTTTCAGCCGAGTGAAGTGCGCACTCGCCGTAAAAACAAGCATGACCGCAAGTGCGTAGCGCGTCGCTTCAACCCAACTTCCGAACGCATGTACGCCCAGCGCCCCCAGGCCCCGAAAGATCAAAAGCGAGCCTACTAGAACAAAGAGAACAAGCATGACTTTTTCCTATCCTCACTCTACGACTAAAGCACCTAAGAAGTTGTAAAGTTCGCGTGCAATTGTCGTTAAACTTGAAAGAGCATGGAGAATGAGGATGCTTTTTAGGAGGTCTCGCCCGGAAGCACACTCTCGGCATCCCGGACACAAGTAGGCTTGAAAGACTGGTTCCGCTATTGAATGTTTCTAAACCTGCCGAAGATCATCGTCCAAACTAATTAATGACCTCCGCGTTCTCAGCTAAGGAAATTGTTCGACGCTGCTGCAAGACGGGTGTAAAGTACATGAAACTTCAACAAACAGTTGCACTCGAACGGAGGCCCTATGTCAGAGGACGATGCGCAATCGTGTCCGCCAGATCCAACCCGCCGCAAATTTCTGTTGACCACGGGAAGTAGTGTGGCAGCAAGCCTGGCTGCAACCTACGTTCCGGCGTTCGCGAATAGCGCTGCCGAAGCGAGCGACTCGGCTTCGGTCGGTGCGGCACCGAACATCGAGGGCGCAGTCCCGATCACGCTGCGCATTAACGGCAAGGACCACAAACTACAAGTCGATCCTCGGACCACGCTGTTGGATTGCATCCGCGAAACCGTGGCGCTCACCGGAACCAAGAAAGGTTGTGACCACGGTCAGTGCGGCGCCTGCACGGTGCATGTGAACGGGAGGCGCGTCCTCTCTTGCCTCAATCTCGCTCTGCTGAACGACGGAAACGAGATCACGACTATCGAGGGCCTTGGGACACCGGAAGCAATGCACCCGATGCAGGCAGCATTCGTAGCCTGCGATGGCTATCAATGCGGGTATTGCACGTCTGGCCAGATCATGTCAGCCGTAGCGCTGCTCAAAGAGCCGTGTGGTCCCGACGATGCGGCAGTAAAGGAGCTGATGAGCGGCAACATCTGTCGTTGCGGCGCATACGCCAATATTGTCGCCGCGATTCAACAGGTTCGGAAGGGCGCGTAAGACAGAAGAGCAGGAGGGACCATGCATACGTTCAAATTCATCCGGCCAGCAGATTCCGCGGCGGCCATCGCCGCTGCTGCACAATCGAAGACGGCGCAACAGGGCGCGGACGTGCGATTCATGGGTGGCGGCACAACGCTGATAGATCTTATGAAGCTGAGCGTTGAGACTCCCACGCGCGTTCTGGATATCAATCGCCTGCCACTCGATAAGATCGAAGACACACCAGACCACGGCCTAAGAATCGGCGCAACTGTACGCAATTCCGATCTGGCTTATCATCCCCGAGTGCAGCGTGATTACTCTGTGCTGTCGCAAGCGATCCTGCAAGGCGCCTCGGCGCAGATTCGTAACATGGCGACTGTCGGCGGGAACCTGTTGCAGCGCACGCGCTGCGTCTACTTCCGCGACATCGCCATGCCCTGCAACAAGCGCGAACCTGGCACGGGTTGTCCCGCGATCACCGGGCACAATCGAACGCTCGCCATTTTGGGCAGTAGCGAGCATTGCATCGCGACCAATCCTTCAGACATGTGCGTGGCCTTGGCGGCGTTGGAGGCGACTGTTCAAATTCAGGGAACGAAGGGTCCGCGCGTAATAGTATTCGGCGATTTTCATCTTCTACCCGGCAGCACACCAGAGCGCGAGACAGTGTTGGAGCCAGGCGATCTTATTACTCACATCACGCTGCCGCCTCCGGCGAGCGGAAGTAAGCACCTCTACTTAAAGCTGCGAGATCGCGCGTCTTACGAATTCGCATTGGCATCAGCGGCAGTTGTGCTCACGATCTCAAGTGGCAACATCTCTCGCGCCCGGATTGCGCTTGGTGGAGTGGGAACAAAACCTTGGCGCGCGCCGCAAGCCGAAGCAGCACTAACCGGCAAGCCTGCAAACGACGCTACGTTTCGCGAGGCTGCGGAAGCGGCGCTGCAAGACGCAAAGCCCCAAAGCGAGAATCGATTCAAGATCGAACTGGCCAAGCGCTGCTTGACGCACGCGCTACGCACGGCCGCTGCTAGCTGAATTTTCAGGAGCAACCATGGCGACAATACAACAATCATCGTCTCCGATCGGACGCGACACACTGCGCATCGACGGCCCGCGCAAAGTCACAGGCCTGGCGCAGTACACCTCAGATTTCAATTTCCCCGGAATGTTGTACGCAGTGCCGGTGGAAGCCACAGTCGCAAATGGCAAATTGCTAACGCTCGATACTTCGGCAGCGGAGAAGATGCCGGGAGTACGTGCGGTTTTTCATCGCGCGAATATCGGCAGGATCTCTCGTTCCACTCCTGCGCCGGGCTTCGATCGCGTCTGTCTCGAGCGCCGGCCCCCATTTGAAGATGACGTGATCCGATACTACGGCCAGTACATCGCTCTCGCCGTCGCCGATACTTTCGAGGCCGCCAAGGCTGCAGCCGATGCAGTACATGCGACGTACTCCAAAGAAAAACCAAATGTTGAGTCACGCCTCGAAGCGGGCAATGATCCTGACGTCGTCCTTACCGCTTATGGACTAATGGAGCGACTTCAAAGCCATCGAGGCGATGCCGCAGCCGCGTTCGCGAGTGCGCCCGTCAAGCTCGACGAAACTTATGTCACGCCGGCCGAAACGCACAATCCGCTCGAGCTACACTCCACCACCGCGATGTGGGATGGTCCAATCCTGACGCTGTACGACTCAACGCAAGGAGTAGTCAACCTGCGCAGCGTTCTCGCGCAGATGTTCGGGTTGCCTAAAGAGAACGTGCGCGTCATTTCAAAGTTTTTGGGCTCGGGGTTCGGCGGTAAGCTCTATCCCTGGACGCATGTTCCGCTTGCTGTGGCAGCGGCCCGGCAGCTCGGCAAACCGGTGAAGCTAGTCGTCAGTCGCAAGATGATGTTCCAGACCGTCGGGCATCGCGCACGCACGCAGCAGCGCATCCGACTGGGCTCCACGCCTGAGGGCAAGCTCCTCTCGCTGCAGCACGATTACATCTATCACATGTCGATGATCGACAATTACCACGAGGACTGCGGTGAAGCCACGCCGTTCCATTACAGCGTTCCCAACCTTCGCGTGACCTTCGGGCGCGCGCGGCGCAACATCGGCGCCACCGCCGATATGCGTGGCCCCGGGGCTGTACCCGGACTTTACGCCACCGAATCGGCGATGAACGAAATGGCCGATCGACTGAAGATCGATCCGGTGCGCTTCCGTCTACTCAATGAGCCCAAAATCGACGAGTCAAATGGGCTCCAGTTTTCATCGCGTCATTACGTGGAGTGCTTGAATCTTGGCGCGGAGAAATTCGGCTGGTCGAAACGCACCTCCGTCGTCGGCTCGATGAAGCGAGAAGGCCTGACGCTGGGTTGGGGCATGGCGGGTGCGGCATGGGTAGCAGGGCGATTCGCAGCCGAAGCGAACATGCAATTGCGTGACGATGGCACCGTGCGCATTGCCTGCGCCACGCAGGACATCGGCACCGGCACATATACGATCCTGGCGCAGCTCGCCTCGGAGAAGACCGGGGTGTCAGTCAACAAGATCGAAGTTGATCTGGGGGACAGCATGCTTCCAGATGGCCCGATCTCTGGCGGTTCGCTGGCCACGAGTTCAGTGATCCCAGCCGTCTTTAAGGCCGCCGACCAGGCGATCACGTCGCTGCTAATTGTAGCCGTCACAACTCCCGGCTCACCCTTCCTCGGACACAAACCTGAAGATCTCGCGCTGGAGGGTGGTCGCGTCTTCGTAAAAGCCGAAGGAGTCGCGAAAGGAGTTGCGTTCGGCGATGTGCTCCGCCGAGCGAATGTGCGGCTGGTCACAGGCAGCGGCAGTTCTGAACAGACGGCTTTTGTTCCGAACCCGAAGTTCTCGATGCATTCGTTTGGCTGCCACTTTGTCGAGGTTACGTGGCAACCAGAGATCGCTCGTTTGCGCGTGAGCCGCGTTGTAACGGTGATGGATGCCGGTCGCATCCTGAATCCGCTCACCGGCCGGAATCAAATCCAGGGCGCGGTCGTGATGGGAATTGGCATGGCACTTTTTGAGCACACAACTTACGACCGGCAGAACGGCGCGCCCATCAACAGCAACCTGGCCGACTACGTGATGACAGTAAATGCGGACGCGCCTCCGATTGACGTGCACTTCCTCGACTATCCTGACAAAGAGATCAATGAACTCGGTGCGCGCGGGATCGGCGAGATCGGCTTGGCCGGCGTCGCATCTGCGATCACGGCGGCGGTCCACCATGCAACGGGTGTTCGCGTGCGGGAATTGCCAATCAAGATCGAGGACCTATTAACGCCAGCATAAGCTCGGCGCCCGCTTCCTTTACGGGTGTTTGAACAGCCGTATGAGGCAGTCTTCACGACGCGGCAATGAGATGTGAAATCTTGGGGCGTTCCGCTCCGTTGTGAAAGGCCTGAACTCTCGTCCTCTGTTATTGCGATTTGTTGATAAAGGCGACGAGTTGAGGAATAACCTGTCGTGGCGCTTCCTCCATTAGCCAGTGACCGGAGCTTTTGATCACAACTCCCTCTACGTTTGAATCAACGAGACGTGCCTGCTCAATTAAGAAGTTTCCCGACGCCTTCTCGCCGGTCAGCACTAACATCGGTATGTTGACTTTATTTTGCGCAAACTCCGCGAAGTCCTTGGCATCTTGTTCGAAGGCGCGAAACACTTCGAAGCCTGCGCGCATTGCACCAGGCTGTGCATAAGCTCTCGCGTAGAATCGGCGGTCAGCTTCGGGGATTGAATGTGCTGGGTTGGCGGCGAAGTCATTCCAGAAATGCTCGAAATAGATTCTTTCACGACCAGCCACCAACTTCAGCGGTGTGACACCGTAAAAATGGAAATGCCACAGGTCTCTCAACAACCAAACGGTTTTCCAATCGCCGACACCCGGTAGAAACGCGTCCATCAAAACAATCCGATCAACCTCAGTCGGATACTGCGCCACGTACGCATACGCAACCATCAACCCGATATCGTGACCGACGACACTTGCTTGTTTGAATCCGAGCGACGAAGCCAGAGCGTGAATGTCTTGAGCCATGGTCTTCTTGTCGTAGCCACCATTCGGTTTCGATGACTGCCCAAAACCGCGCAGATCAGGCGCGATAACCAATCGAGTCTTCGCTAACTCAACAATCAACGGCCGCCACATGTGACTGTTCTGAGCATAACCGTGCAGCAGAATGACCGGCTCGCCCTTTCCTGCCGTCAGGTAATGAAGTCTGATTCCGTTGACATTCGCGAAACGATCGTTGATGGCAATTCGCCTCTGCCCCTGAACACGTGTGTAGGTGACAAACAAAAGAACGAGTATCGCCGTGGATGCCGCTAGGCGACGGTGCGTTAGCTTCATTTAAGCTCCTGTTGATAGATTCAGGTTCCGAAAAACTGTTGGGTCATCGCTTGTCGAAATGCTTCCTCTCCGATCTGCGAATGCATCGCAGACATTGCTTTTGCATTTTCACCTGCGACATAGCGAAGTTGATCTCTTCAGTCGGTTCAGGTACTGGTGCAGTTTCAACTTGTGGGTAATGAAGTCAGTACCGATTCGCGGTAGCGTCGGGTTAGTCATTGCAGATTCAGGCCTCAATATGGAAACTGACCCGACGCTACCGCGAATCGGTACTGACTTCATGACCCACAAGTTTGAAACTGCACCAGTACGGTCGTTTCACACCTCCTTGACTCCACAAGTCGCGTGCGAAGTCATCAAAGGATTTTGGCTGCATACCTGTCGCATCGTGAATTCCTGAAGAGATCGATGAAGCTTCACCTCGACGGTAATGCCCGGCTATCGCGGCAACCGTTGCGCACATCGCCAACGAGCGAGCGTGAGCTTCGGCAAAGGGTTGCCGATGAGGAGAGAGAAGCAATTGAGGCGGCTCTCACGGAGTCCGGTGGCCGAGTTTTCGGCCCATCGAGCGCAGCTGCCAAGCTTGGTATTGCCCGATCTACTTTGGACTCAAAAATTAAAACTCTCAAGATCGACAAGAACCGTTTCAAGGTCTCAAATCCTTCCTAACAAATGCTTTTGATGTCCGACATGCTTTAGCTTGTCGGTCACGATTCACACTCAAGTTCAAAGGACCGACAAGCTAAAGCATATCGGACCCGACAAGCTGAAGCATATCGGACACTTAGGTGCTTGTCGTCATCGTCATAATGTCACGCTTAACTGTCATAAGAATCTATCTATCAGCTCTTTCCTACAATAGTTCCAGCGGTAATCTTGCCAATGCTGAACTAATCCGACCTTCACAGGGTTTCTCAATACATATCGAATCGTCGAATCAAACCTCCCGGAGCGGATAACACGATCGAAGCTTTCATGTTCCCAAAATGAACCGGAGCGACCCAGAATAAGATTGCATTCTCTGGCGCTGCGACCCTTTAATGAGTGCATGATTCTCGCGAGTGACGGTATTCGACCAAGCGTGTCAGCCTCAACCCTGAGAATCTCCTCAGCGACCCTAGCATCCACTAAGGGCTTGAACACCGAGTGAACGTGGTTAGACATCACTGAGAAGGCGTCTAGTCGATAGATCTCACCATCAAGTCGGTGAAGATTCTCCGCGACGGTGTTTGCAACCCGTTCGTCCCGCATCCACGTGGGGCCGAGGGCTTCGCGGTGTAGAATGTCCTCACATTTCATGAACCACTCACGATCAAGCTTCTCGATGTCGGCGAGCCAAGCTGCGCGCTCGATAGATGGTTCGTCTCCAGCGAGTTTTCTGACGCGAGCGAGCTGGTCTTTAAGCCAGCTGCGCCTTTGCTTGTAATAATGAACTACTGATTTAGGAATTGACTCTGCAAGTCGAAAGGTGACGAACAACTTTGCCTCTAGTGGCTGAAAGTGAGGCCGCTTTCGAATTGTGAGTTCGTGGTAGTCGAGGCGTCCCACGGAGAACCTTCCTTTGTGAGGTCTTGAAATTCAACCAATAAGGTTGGGACGGATTATACGCCTAATTGTTCTTGTCCGATATGCTTCAGCTTGTCGGTCACGATTCACACTCAAGTTCAAAGGACCGACAAGCTAAAGCATATCGGACACTTGAGTGTGCATCATGACCGACAAGCTGAAGCATTTCGGACATCTCCGGATCGGCACCCTTACAAAGCACAAAATTTGACAGTTGTGATTGACCGGAGTTTCGTCAATTGTCTCAGACTTCGGCATTCTTCTACGCTCGCGCTTCTCTATTTTCAAACTTACGAATGGCAGCGTAATTGCACTGCATAGGGGGCGAGGTTTGAATCAATGGAGGTTGATCACACTCAGATTTCGATTGCTCCTCAGTTTGGAATCAGAGACGAACACATACATCACATCGGCATGTCTTTGCATCACGAACTGAAAGACGGGAACGTGATCGGACGACTCTATGCCGACTCCCTGGCTAAGGTGCTCGCGATGCAGCTTGTCAGGCGTTACAGCCATTTCAAGGATTTGCAAATGAGTCGTGGCGGCATGGCTCCACGGAAACTGCGAAAAGCGATCGAGTTTATTAATGAAAATCTTGACAAGGAGGAAACGCTTGCATTAGCTACAGTCGCGAACGCAGTCCAAATGAGCTACTCCCACTTTTCTCGCGCGTTTAAACAATTGATGGGCCTCAGTCCTAACGTCTATATGACTGAGCGGCGGATTGAACGGGCAAAAAAGTTGTTGTCAGAAACAGATC
>JBKPCC010000131.1:0-31708 GCA_046727215.1 Acidobacteriota bacterium | reverse complement strand
CACACACCTTCTTCATCATTGTGGGGACAAATGCGTCAAATCTTATGTATCCAACATCCCCGGGCAGGATTCTCGATTCAAATTCAGTATACAGGGGAGGCAGGTTTCCAATTCCGGGTGACATTTCGCCTGACAAACGCTCCCGGACTACAGGAACGATGCGTAGTCGATTTCTGCCGTCAACAACAGTCAAACGAACGATGGATCCAGGTTCGCCGTTGATAAAAGCATCCAGCATTACTCGGCCAAGTTCTGGTCGCAGGAGGTCCTTCCAGATTGAGTTCGATTGGAGTCTTGCGAGTGCTTCGTCGAATGAAACTGAATTGGCCTTCTTAATCACGAATCCGCGTCGGAGTCCGGCTCGATCGGCCGTTGATCCGCTATTCACCCGCGTAATCACTACGGCGCCATTGATAACGCGAACGTCTATACCAATACCTGTCGACAATCGCTCAGTCAGTTCAGGGTTGCCTTTGTCCAACAATAGAGACAGATCCGTTTCTTGCTCCCTCTCTGCTTCTCCGGAATCATCGTCCGAAGTGGACTCCCGTGAGTGCGTGTTCTTCCTGGATGGAGCGAAACGCGGAATTGCATCGGGCGGTATTACGACGAAGTGAGACTGATGCAACTCGTTTATCATTTCCTGCAATAAATTGTGCACTTGCGTGTCCGACGTCGCGGATGCGATGAGTGGCTCATATCGCTTTCGTACGGCAAGCCAATCGACACCAGCAAAATCCCGGTCGTAAAAACGTTCGTTCACCGTTTGCCAGACGATCTCGAACGCCCTTTGTCGTTTTTCGCTCTCGGTGAGAATCGGCTCGGCAACAGCTGCAGGTTTTTCAGTTGCGGGTGGCTGTTGACCACTGCTGACGTGACAGAGTGACAAGAGCAACAGGATCAGAAAGCATGTGAGCGACGAGGCTTTGGTGGCGCGAGGATTCATGAGCGTGAAGCGTTCCTTAAGTCGAACGAACTCTAATCAGAACAAGCGAAACGAGAGCTGCCAACATGGCAATCCCGAGCGCAGTTACGGAATAACGATGAAGGTTTGCGAACATAATCCGTCGCGGATCAGTTGCAGCAATTTGGTCGATCGGCAAGTCGAGTGCGGCCCGAATAGCCCGCATCCTGGCCGCGATCAACCAATGTCCCGTTGATGTCGCAATAGCCATCACGAGAAATAACGCCAGTTGAATGAAATAACTCCGTCCGACACTTCGGGCGATGATTAATGTCAATCCGATTAATACGAGACTGAAGAAAAAACCACTGACGTTAACCACTGAAAGGATTCGCGTCACGATCGTGCCGGCAATTTCATTCGCATTAGACAATTGAAACTGTCGAAGGACTGAGAACAATGAAGGCGCAACTACAAAGCTAAATAATGTCGCCGCGCCCAGCCAGAACGCCAGAAGCAAAAACCGGATGTCGTTTATAGTGCGCAGGCTGCTACTATTCATACATCTCAATTTCCGGCAGCAGCCGTATTCGTGGCGGTGTGATCTCAGGCACCGTAAGTTGCCTTGGATCCGGAACCGTCATTAGCCACGAAAGCGCTCGATCGAGCTGCGCTTGATAATCGACTAGATCGAGTGACATGAATGTGTTTGTGCCTAGTCTAGCAAACTTTTCCTTGGCCATCTGGTACATACGGCGGGCTGCACCAGGCCGGCCGATTTGCAAGTGATGGAACGCAACCGCAGATTGGATCATCGCTTGCAGGAACAATTTTTCCCGCGGTCCTACTTCGCCCATCCAGCGTTCTTCCCATGCGTCATGTGAAGCATGAAATTCCCCTGCATTGTAAAGATCGATACCTGCAATGTATTCCACGGGATAAGCCGCGATGTGTGCGATGGTATATGCCGGCTCTTCCGTCATCGCTAGTCCGCTATTCGGGCACCGTTAGAGGTTCCCAATCGCGTTTCAACATCAACTGCTCGATCAGGTAGGCATGATACAAGTCGTGGAGGGCAAAATGCCTCGTCATAATGAAAATCGAATAACGTGAGTACTCAGGATGTTCTGCTGTACGTTCCCAGTCGGCTCCGGGCAATCGTCTGAGTTTATCGACCAGTTTTTTGCGATCGTTTTCAAAGCGGGTTAACGCTTGATCAAGATCCATCTGCAATAAGGCGTCGTGACTCGGCATATCGCGATCAGGATCATACGGCCTGATGCGCGGCCGCTGCTCACTCAGCATTTGATCCAGACGAAGAAAGAAAAGCGAATGCACTTCGGCAAGATGGCACGCATGTTCATGAGCGGACCACTTCCCGGCGCGCGGACGGCGTTTGATAACGTCTGGTGGGATCTCTCGTACCATCGGAATGATCAGGGAAGGGGCACTCTCGAGCGAAGTTAGTATTAATTCTGGGGGTTCCATTGCTTGCCTTTCTAAAAATTCACCTCACTTGCTACGACTTATGCGCGACGCGATCGCTTTCGCTACCGTTGCTGCCGCTCCGCAGGCCCCGCTGATTGTGGGGCCGACTGGATTAGAAACATCGCCAATTGCAAATACATTTGGAATGATTGTTTCGTGAATGCTGTTAACGATCACGTACCCATTGTTGTCGAGTTGCAGCTGTTCTCGGACCAGTTGCGTATTTGGATCGACACCAATTCGAATCAATACCCCACGGACTGCCATCTGGAACGGTTTCAACCCTTCTTTACGCGAAATCTCAACTGCCTCTACTTTTTCGTCTCCCAGAATCCGTGTAACTATCGACTCAGTGAAGATCGTAAGACAGTGATTTGTTTGTAGCTGTTCAAGAAATTCACGACGAGCGCTGAGCTTCTTGCCGCGATGTACTAACGTAACTGTGGGACATACTTCTGCGAGCAGCAAAGCGTTTTCTGCAGCCGCATCTCCGCCGCCGATTACACAGACGTCTTGTCCCGAAAATAGGTCGCGGTCGCGCGTAGCGGATTCGATGATGCCCCGCCCGCGGAACTCAGCCTCGCCCGGAATTCCGAGCCGGCGGCGGCTAACACCCGTTGCGAGAACAAGCGCAATCGTCTGTAACTGTTCGCCACTTCTGAGGGACACTCGCTTCGCTTTCACTTTGACGGACTCAATTTCGACTTCTGTCCATAGATCGAAATCGGCCTCATCGATGCGCGAAGAAAAAGCTCGTTCGAAGAATTCCTGTCCGTTAGCGGCGCTCAATCCAGGATAATTATTAATTGGATTATAGACCTGCAAGAGCTGCCCGCCAGGACGTTCATCTTGTTCCAGCAGCAGAGTGTCGAGACCAAGCTCTTCGCACCAAAATGCTGCCGCCAATCCCGCAGGTCCGGCGCCAATAATGATCACGTCGTGCATCTTGCGATTATCTCAGCATCGCGGTGCTTGTGTTCAGCGCCACCATGCCTGCCTTCGTGATAATGGTCAATTTGCCAACCGGCGAAGAACGCCTTCAGCTCGCCAGGCTGCAGCAGGTATTTTGGATTCATCGGGTGCGAGTCAGGTTCGTCGTCAATGATGTGAATGGCGCCGACAAAGACGCCACCTTTTCGGAGACCCTCCTTTATTGGTTCGAACAGATCGCGCTGCAAATAATAGAACACGCAAATCAGATCGTACGCATTTACTTTGATTTGGAATTCCCCGGACTCGAGATCCGCAACGACTGAGTCAACTTCAACGCCGGCATCATCTGCTCGGCGGCGAAGGGCGCGAATTCCTTCGCGTGAGGAGTCAACTGCCGTAACGCGCCATCCTTCTTGCGCCAGATAAATCGCATGACGGCCTGCACCGCAAGCTAGATCAAGCGCATCTCGAGGTACAACATTGTCCGCGATCGATTTGAGGAGCGGATGGGGTGTGGCAGGTGAGTGTTCTCCTGCTCTGTATCGCTCATCCCAATCCGTCAACCCGAAGCTCCTGGCATATCGAGACTTGTTAAAGCTAGAACGCTGCCGAAACCTGCACCTGTTCGGAGAAAGCTCTTGCGACCACATCAGGTTGAAGTCTCGACGCGGCAAGAGTTCCATCCTGGTTCAGGAATTTAGCGGCCGAAGTCATCTCCCGGGTGTCTTCTTTCCATCGCGCGGATGTCTGCTCAAGCTGATTCAGCTGAGCGAGTGGTTGCGTAAGGTCGCGGCGATCAATCCTTGGGCGCTCGACAGTTTCAGCCCATGAGTAGTAGGGATAATCGAGCCGGTAAACCCACCCATCGCTAACTGGGGTAGCAATTAAAAAAAGATTGCCTTTCGCATAGCGCGAGATGGCAGTGAGAGGAGGAGCATGTCTGAGTGGATCCAATCCGGAGGCCCAGAAAACTTCGGGAGCAAGAGTGACTAAAGATAACCCTTCGACTTTTTCTGCCACTTGGGAATGACCTGCTTCGAAACTGTCAATTGCATTCGCGATTTGTTCCCATCCCTCACGCCAAAGCGACTCGTACTGGTTCGTGTGTCTCAAAACATTTTCGACTTCAGGAAGCACCAGGTCATAGGCCCTCGCCTCGTCATCAACGTTTGTGCCGGCAAGTTTACGCGCCAGAGGTGACCCAGTCTCATTAGATGGACTTGCCTGATCCGGTCCCTGAAAAACAATGCTTGCACGAACGCCTTCCTCACTGCGGATCTCACAGAAATCACCGGCTTCTGCGGCCGAGATCAGCTGATCGCGCAGCTCCAGTGCGCTTTCGCCACTGAGAACCGTCCATACGGACAGGACACCATCAGTGTCGAAGTGATTATTGGTAACCAATTCGAGCCCGTGTGTTAAGAGGTGCCGATTGGGTGATGCAACGAGATTCAGAGCAATTTCGGTTGACGTGTCTGCTTTCACTTCCGCCGGAGTCTGATTTCCTTCCCAGTGCGAGAAGTGGATGCTATGTGAAACGGTTCCATCGACCGACAACTTTGCTGTCCTATCCAAACCAGGATGGTAAAACTCGAATCGCATATGGGGTCCTTTCGTCAGCTTGGGGCCGACTCTATGGGAAGTGTAGCCCAGCGTGGGGAGCGGGTGAAAGGGGCGACTGGGCGCGAGGGCCAGCGGGAGAGGGACGAAATGCCCTTCGCGGAGTTACCTATTGGCAGTAGAATGCTCGCACTTCAAAAGCAACGGAGGAAAGATGGATCACGCAGCCTCGCAGCAACCAATGACAGAAATTACGGCCACTGAGCTCAAACGCCGTTTGGATCAGGGAGCAGACATACAGATTGTTGATGTGCGCGAACCCGCTGAAGTCGCGATCGGAACAATCCCGAATTCCATCCACCTCCCGCTAGGACAGATTCTCAATCGAATGTCTGAAATCGACCCTAATCGTGAGACAGTGGTGCACTGCAAGATGGGCGGACGTAGTGCTCGTGCCATCGAGGCTCTCAGACGATCAGGATTTACGGGCAAGTTATCCAACCTGCGCGGTGGCATCATTGCATGGTCCAACGAAGTTGACCCATCGGTTCCTAAATATTGACCACCCTGCCGCAACGGTCACAAGACACAAATAATACTCACTCGGCCAATTTTCTCAGTCGACTCTGTGCCTTTGCGCATTCTTGCGGCTAATAGTTCGTCCACCGATTGATCTCATCCGTCTAACCATTCGGCAAGGGGATTACCGAAGCTGGTCAAAATGATTCAAGCGCTGATTGCGCGTGGCTGAAGTGTCTCTCCTCCAAGGCTTTCGGTAGTTCGCGAAAGGAATTCAATCTTGGAGGAAAGAACAATGAAAAGAACGGTCTTTCAAGCGCTATTGCTCGCGCTCACTTTAACAGGTGCTGTAGGGCTGACATTTGCACAGGAAAGAGCAGGGTTTATCGAACCGTCAGAGCGTCGGGAATTACAAGCTGATAAGCGGGAGATTCGAAGTGACACGAGGGACCTGCGATCTGACCGCCGCGACCTTCGTGGAGATCGGCATGACCGGCGCAATGACATTCGCGACTACTTTCAAGACAGGCGTAATGGTGACTCGCCACGTGAACTTAGGGCGGATCGATTGGAGGTAAGGTCCGACACGCGAGAAATTCGCGGCGATCGGCGCGACTTACGTTTTGACCGCCGGGATCGCCGAGCCGATGTCCTTGATTTCCATCGCGACCTGCGTCGAGCACGACGCCATTGAGTTTAGGTAGAACTGATTTTTAGCTTGCATGACCTCGGGATGTGTAAACCGGAAGGGCTGATCCGGACAAGCAAACGAGGCCATAGCAAAAAAGGGACGAACGGACTGAGGCCGCTTCGTCCCTTTTGTTTTACCGTGATTACTTACTGATGCCTTCCAGATCTATGAAGTGGCTGAGCTTTGTTATCACCATCCGCTCCGCGACTTCCATTCGACACGCAAGCGCTGGCCTGTCCAAATCTTCCGTCTGACCATCCATGTGGTACCAAACCTGACAGTTGGTGCACTCGCCGTTCCAGCAAAAATCGCCATAAGAAATCGTATTTAGCGAAAGGTACTGAAAACAGCGAAGCAGACGGTTCTTCTCCGGTACATTTACATCTTTTCCGAGTATGCTGATCGAGATCAGTCGCTCGTATGGGTCGAAAAGATCCGTTCCTGTTCCCGTAGATTGTTCGGGTTCGCTGCTGGGCTGGGTCATTTTGAGTCTCAGAATGACTACGGTCGGCAGCGCAGTATAACACCGGATGTGCTGTTGCTTTAATTGTGCTCACAGAGCCGAGGATCAGAACGGATTTACACTTTCCCGAGATGGTAATGGAGGAAGCCATTGTGTTTTTGTGCAAAACATGCTTGATTGGGTACACTAACCGTATACGGAGGTGACGACGCTTGGCGTTGGTAATCTATACGAAGCCAGGGTGTCCTTATTGCCAGCAGGCGCGGGACTACTACAACTCAAAGGGAATCTCTTTCGTTGATTACGACGCCCAGAATGACCGGGCCCGACGAGCTGAAATGTTCTCGTATTCAGGTGGCGATCCTACGGTCCCCTGCATAGTCGAGGATGGCAAGTACATTCGCTCGGGTTGGGGCGATCCGCCACGCGGCTGAACCGTACACGATTAACCAGCCGGGAGCTGGTTACAGACGTAATCCGTTTTAATGCCTACATAAACCCTCGCGCCGACGGTATAAACCGTTTGACGTCCGATGTCGCATCGCCACTCATCAGTTGCGGAGCAGGTCCGGCTGGCGATCGCACGCCCGTGCACGACTTCTAGAGGAGAAGGCTTGAAATGAAAAAAATTTACAGACCCCTGACGACAGCACTGGTTGCACTGATCTCAATCTTAACTATCAATTTAGCGGTTTTCGCCCAGTCGGATGGCAATGGGACCGCCAAACTACCAAAAGCACCGATGGCAGAGAAGAAACCTAAGACGACGAACGTTCACGGAAACACATTAGTTGATGATTATTTCTGGCTCCGTGAGAAGACCAACCCTCAAGTGATGGAGTATCTCCGCAGCGAAGATGCGTATGCTGAGGCAGCAATGAAGCCAACGGCCGCGTTGCAGGAAAAACTCTACAAAGAGATGTTGAGCCACATAAAACAGACGGATGTTAACGTCCCGTATCGCTGGGGCAACTATTTCTACTACTCGCGAACGGAAGAAGGTAAGCAGTACCCCATCTTCTGTCGTAAGAAAGGCAGCCTTGAGGCAAAAGAAGAGATTGTTCTGGATCAGAATGAATTGGCGAAAGGCCAAAAGTTCATGAGCATCGGCTCGTTTAATCCGAGCGACGACGGCAATCTTCTGGCTTTTTCGACGGACAACACAGGTTACCGGCAGTACACGCTGCAAATTAAAAACCTTGTTACGGGAGATCTCCTTCCCGAACGGATCGAGAGAGTCGACAATGTTGCCTGGGCCACCGACAACAAAACGATCTTCTATGTCACCGAAGATCAAGTTACGAAGCGCAGCGACAAGTTTTTCCGCCATGTGCTGGGTTCAGACAAGTCCGATTTAATTTATGAAGAGAAGGACGAGTTGTTTGACATCGGTGTCGGACGCTCCCGAGATAAGGCAGTTATCCTGCTCCCGGCCGTGAGCAAAACGTCAACTGAAATTCGATACTTGCCTGCAGACAATCCCAACGGCGAGTGGAAGATTATTCTTCCGCGTCAACCCGAGCACGAATATGACGTCGATCACCGCGGAAACTTGTTCTACATCCGCACAAACAAAGGCGCAAAGAACTTCCGCGTTGTGACGGCGCCAGTTTCCGATCCGTCTGAAAAGAATTGGACGGAATTTATTGCTCACCGCCCAGCGGTCAAGATCGAGGACGTAAGCCTGTTTGCTGATCACGCTGTGCTCTCAGAGTGGCAAAATGGTTTGCAGCAACTCGAGATCGTTGATTTCAAGACAAATAAAAGACACCGCATCGAATTTCCGGAGCCGGTCTATTCCGCGGGCTTAGGACCTAATCGAGAATTCAACACGTCTGTACTTCGCTACAACTACCAATCTTTGGTGACGCCGAGCTCTGTTTTTGACTACGACATGAACACGCGCAAGGCGACGCTTAAGAAACAGACTGAGGTTCCAGGAGGGTTTGATCGCGCGAATTACAAATCCGAACGCGCTTTTGCTACTGCGTCGGACGGAACAAAGATTCCGCTATCAATTGTTTATCGTGAGGGAACGAAGTTAGACGGTTCTGCACCATTGCTGCTTTATGCCTACGGGTCATATGGAATCTCGATCTCTCCGACATTTTCGTCCAACCGCTTAAGTCTGCTGGACCGTGGTGTGATTTATGCTATTGCCCACATTCGCGGCGGTGGCGAACTCGGCGAAGACTGGCGGCAGGCCGGGCGAATGATGAACAAGATCAATACCTTCACAGATTTCATAGCCAGCGCGGAGTTTTTGGTTAAGAATAAGTACACCTCTAGTGATCGGATCGTCATCCAGGGCGGCAGTGCCGGAGGGTTGTTAATGGGAGCCGTCAGCAATATGCGCCCAGACTTATTTAAGGCGGTGATTGCTCAGGTACCTTTTGTTGACGTGATCAATACGATGCTCGATGCAACTTTGCCACTGACCACCAGCGAGTACATCGAATGGGGAAACCCGAACGAAAAGGCTGCATTCGATTACATGATCAAATACTCGCCATACGACAACATTGCGGCAAAGAACTATCCCGCGATGCTCGTCAAGGTCAGTGTCAATGACAGCCAAGTGCCGTACTGGGAAGGCACAAAGTTCGTTGCCAAACTACGCGCGATGAAAACTGATAATAATCCGTTGCTGCTAAAGGTGAATTTCGGGGCAGGCCATGGGGGCTCGTCGGGGAGGTACGACGCGCTGAAAGAAATTGCGTTCGATTACTCTTTCATGCTTTGGCAGATGGGTATCTCCAACTAGTAAAAAGTAAAGACCGACAAGAGGCGGCTCAAACGAGCCGCCTTTTTGCGTAAATTTCTACAGCTCGCAGTCAGGAGTCATGAGTCTCCAGTCTAGAGTCCGAAGTCGTGCGTTATTTGCTTGACTCGAGACTCAGGACTCCCGACTCGAGACTAATTACATCGCAGTTGCCGCGTGCGTAGGATTAGGAGTTAAATAGCAGTCCCAACCACAATGATCGGCACGACGCTGGGGAATTATAGGATTCTCGAAAAGCTCGGTGAGGGCGGACAGGGTGCTGTATACAAAGCCGTCGACACGAAGTTGGGTCGCACGGTAGTGATCAAAGTATTGCCTGCCGAGCTGACGGAAAGGGAAGCCAACCTTAAAAGGTTTGAACGAGAAGCGCGACTGGCTTCAGCACTCGATCATGCCAACATCTGCACTATATTCGATCTGAACGAGATTAACGGGATTCATTTCATTGCCATGCAATTCATTGCGGGCAAGAACGTGCGCCAGTTAGTAAATGGCCGCCCCTTGCATCTTGAAAGTGCTCTTTCAATTGCCGTCCAAGTTGCTGATGCGCTCGCGGCAGCGCACGCCCGCGGAATTATTCATCGAGACATCAAGGCCGGAAATGTGATGGTTAATGATAAAGGCCAGGTGAAGGTACTCGATTTTGGTCTTGCAAAGCTCATCGATGAAGACGCTGCCCGAAGCTCTGGAATTCATCACACCGAGTTAACGGAAGTGGGAATCCCATACGGGACCGCAACGTATGCGGCGCCCGAGCAGGCCCGTGGCGACCGTGTAGATTCTCGCGCTGACATATTTTCCACAGGGGTTTTATTGTACGAAATGCTTACCGGCACCTGGCCTTTTCGTGGTCGAACTGCTGTGGATGTCCGTCACGCCGTGCTACACGATGAGCCTACACCTTTAACTGAAGCGCGACCTGGACCCCTCCCGCCTCGGCTTCAGGACATTCTTAACAAAGCGTTGACGAAGGATCCGCGTGATCGATACCAGCGCGTAGCCGAGTTCCGCGATGATCTCAAGTCTGTGCTTCGCGACGTCTCGAGTGGAAACATTGCTGGAATAGACAACACGATCTCTCCAGTCGCTCCCAGACACATGCGACCTGATAGTCCGATCTCTCGTGCGTTTCGCTGGCTAAAGAATGTCGGCGGCGCTGAAAGTTCTCTAGGCTCAAAGAGGTCGAAGGCCAGCAGCAGCGAGTCGCGAGATGAAACGCCCACCAGCTTTGCAGAAAAACATCGGAGGAGCGTCGCGATCTTACCTTTCAAAAATCTTGGCAGCGATGGTGAGGCGGCTTTCTATGAATTCTCACTTGCAGATGCGGTAATCACCGAGCTTGCTCGCGTGCGTTCCCTGGTGGTGCGCCCCTCGTCCGTGATTGTGAAGTACCAGAATCGTCAAATCGATCCCGGTGAAGCCGGCCGCGAACTAAGTGTCGATGCGATTCTAACGGCAAGCTTCCTTCGCGCAGGCGAGCGGCTGCGTGTCACCGCACAGTTACTCGATGTCCAGACCAGTGAAATCTTGTGGAGCGATAGAATCGATGCTGATGCCGTTGATGTGATCGGAGTGCAGGACAAGATAGTGCAACACATCGTTGATGGTCTTCGCCTGGAGCTTAGTCCAGACGAAAAGAAGGATCTGGCCAAAGGTGTCGTGGTCGACGGTGTCGCTTCAGAGGAGTACCTGCGTGGTCGAGATAGCCTGGGCCGATTCATCTACCACACAATCTCACGTGACGATATCGAGTCCGCAATGCGGCACTTTCAGCGTGCGATAGAACTCGCTCCTAATTTTGCGTTGGCCCACTCGGGATTGGGAAGTTGCTACGTTAACCGGACCCTGAAGGGGGTAGGCGAGCGCGGAGATCATGACAAAGCAGCAACAGAATTTCAGACTGCGCTGGCGCTTGATCCGAAACTCCTCGAAGCGCGCATGCACATGATCTTTATCTACCTGGCGCGAGGCGAAAAACCAAAGGCGCGCGCTGAAGTTGAGCTGCTAAGAGATGAGTACCCAAACGATGTCGGTGTTCATTTCGTCCGCGGAGTCTTGGCAAGGCTCGACGGAGATTACGACCGGGCATTGCGCAGCTATGATCGGATGGTGAGGCTGAATCCGGCCGAGCGCGTCGTGGCGAGTTACAATCGCGCCCGCGTCCTCATGTATCAGAAGCAATATGAAGATGCGCTGCACGAGCTGGACCAGGGCGCGGAACTTGAGCCGGAGCATCCGTTAATTAAAACCTTTCGTGCACGAGTTCTGTATTATCGCGGCGAGGTCGACGTCGCGACCCGCATTCTCCAGCAGGTGCTGAGTCGGCATCCCGAGATCGACGGCATTCGTCCGATTCTGGCAATTTGTTTAAGCGCGCAAGGCCAATATGCGGCGGCCACAGAACAGATCACCGATAAAGTCAAGGCGGTTGCCGCGGCGGATCACGATATTGCTTATTGGCTGGCGTCCGCTTATGTTCTTCAGGGCAAGCAGGTCCAAGCCCTCAAATGGCTCCAAATAGCGATTGATCGGGGCAATGAAAACTATCCGTGGTTTGAGGCGGATCCAAACTGGTCTGATCTTCACAGCGATCCTCGGTTCACTGAACTCATGGACCAGATAAAAGCCAGAAACACAACGGCAGAGAGTAAAACTGCATGAAAACCTTCGTCGTTGGCGACGTCCACGGCCGCTGCGCGCAGTTACTAAACCTTTTGGACATGTTACCGCGTGATGAATCCGCCGACACGCTGGTGTTTCTTGGTGATCTTATCGATCGCGGACCTGATGCGCCTGGCACGGTAGAGAGTGTGCTTGAGGTGCAACAAAAAACACCAAGCCACGTGACGTGTTTGCGTGGGAATCATGAACAGATGTTACTGGAGTTCATCGAAGGCAAGAGTAACATCTGGATCACACCGGTTACAGGGGGAGAACGGACGTTCGAGCAGTACACGGGCCGGCTAGCCATCGCGCACACCGAAGCGGAACTGGAGGAGCTCAGGAGTACTGTCGAAAAAAGCATTCCGCCGAAACACCTGGAGTTCATGCGGGCGATGCCATTCTTTCATGAGGACGACTACGCGATTTACGTCCATGCAGGGCTCGAAAAAGGTAAGCACCCGCGCGATTCGTCGCCACAATCTTTGCTGTGGATGCGGGATATGGAGTTCTACAAGAACTATTCCGGTAAGTTATGTTTGTTTGGACACACGCCAACTCCGTTCCTACCTTTACGCGGTCGTCTGGGCCGTCATGGTATTTACATGTCAAAGAGTGCAATCGGCCTCGATACGGGATACAACCACACCTCGCCACTTAGTTGTCTCTCATTGCCTGACTTCACTTTGTATCAGGCGTTTGCCGATGGCCGCGCTGAAACGCATCAGATAACGTCGTTCATGCCTGCCGGAATTAAGGAAATGCAGAAGAAGGTGGGCTGGGTAGCGGAGGAATAAAAGCCTTAGCCGCATCAGATTAACGCAGATAAGACAGCTACAAAGTTATTATACTATTCTTGCTCTTGCTGTTTGATCTGCGTCATCTGCGGCTAAATTTTTACGCAGATCGATTCAAGATGAAATCCGCAATCGCTGTCAAACGATCCGTCGGTTGATTGATTCCTTTCAAAGCCAAACATGCTTCAGCGTGTACCTCAACAGCTCGCTCGCGCGCCGATTTGATGCCATAGACGCCCGGGTAAGTCGCTTTTTCTGAACGAGCATCTTTGCCGGGTGTCTTACCGATTGTTTCTGCCGTCGCCGTTATATCGAGCAGATCGTCCGTTATTTGAAATAAAAGGCCCAGGCTGTCTGCGTACTTTGTGATGCTCGCGAGTTCGAACTCCTCGGCACCCGCAATGATTGCACCGCACCGCGCAGCTGCGACGATCAATGCGCCGGTCTTTAGGCGATGAATCGATTCCAGTTCGCTGGTAGTGACGTCGCGTGACTCGGCGTCAAGATCTTCGGCTTGGCCTGCCACCATACCCGCCGGGGTACCCGCAGCTTGTGACAGCTCACTGATCAGTCTGATCCGAACATCAGGTGCAAGCCCGCCCTGATCCGCGATTGTTTTGAATGCGAGTGTTTGTAACGCGTCACCCGCGAGAATTGCCGTGGCTTCATCGAAACGAACATGACACGTCGGCCTCCCCCGGCGCAAATTGTCGTCATCCATCGCCGGAAGATCGTCATGAATCAGAGAGTACGTGTGGATCATTTCGAGGGAGCATGCCGCCGGCATTAAGGAATGATAATCGGCGCCAAAAGCTTCACCGCTGGCAACTAACAAGGCCGGTCGAAACCGTTTGCCGCCGGCAAAAACACTCCAACGAATCGCCTGGTGTATTCTCTGCGGCGTTTCTTCTTCTCCAGGAAGTAGCCGATCAAGTTCGCTATCAACAACTGCCCTACACTCGGCGAAATACTCATTTAACGAGGCCTGTGTATCAGTGAGCATTGACCTTTCTCAAACAGTAGCATCGTAGTTATCCTTTGCCTCCGTCATTTCGGCCCTCTTCGAAGGGAACGACTACGGGGCGCCCCTGGTTGTCACGCATTAACAGTTCAATGCGACGCTCAGCCTGACTCAAACGTTCCTGGCACTCGCGTGAAAGTTTGATACCTCGTTCAAACAACTCGAGACTTCGCTCAAGAGATAAGTCGCCTTGTTCGAGCTCGCGCACGATTTGCTCGAGAGCTTCGAGTGACGCTTCAAATGTTTTCGCCTGTGCCTCGCCGTCCTGCATGCTAACCTCTTATCTTATACGACCGATACGACCTATACGACGTATAGGACATATAGAAATCTACTTTATCTCCGCCGTCTCTTCTGACTTTTCCCAGGGTCGATTGCATTCACCTTAGGACGAGGAATGTTGTTGACCAGTTCACCTACCAACTTCGTCACCAAGGTGTCGTCTTTGATGCCTACCACTTTCCAAACTCCCGCATCTTTTTCCATCGTCAGCTCAACAGGTTGACCTCTTACCGTCGCAGTCATTCGCGCCGTATTGTCCGTGCTCGTTACCTTAACGAGGCTCGGCAGTGTGAGCGCAAGAACAATGAAAGGCTTTGGTGCCGACTGTGCGGAAAAATCTTTTACTTCGGAATTTATCCGTTCTCTCATAGTTTGTTTAAGAGTCTGCAGCACCGATGGAGGTAATGTATTAACCTGAATCAGCATCCCGGAGCCGGGCACAAATCCCAACTGACTAGACACCTTGCTCACCATCTGTGCTGCCAGGTCGGATGCGATCTTGTCGGCATTCGTCAACCGGTCCACGGTCGCCCCATCGTTACGCTGCGCCGCGTCAATGATTACTGCCAGTGAATAAACCGGAGTCGTCTGAAAATGCCGCCACCAGAAATACTCGCCTGCCGCCGCCACTAACCCGACCGCAAGAAACACAAGTGCCAGCACGCCCAACACCTTTGGCCACCGCCTTGGCCGCCGTGGCTGCGGTTCTGCGAGAGGCTTGTACTGTCTGCGCTTGCGTGGGGAACCGGACGGCTCGTCGAGATTGATTACAATACGTTGTCGTGGGGGAATACTCATAAAGACTCATGCCTTGTTCATTTTGGCAGGCGCGCACCTATTGGTCGGAATTAATTGTCTTCGGTGCTGTCCACAGCTGTGTGGAGGCGTCCCTTTGCAAGCCGCACCTGAATTTTGTCGCCGGTCGAAACTGTCTGTGAGTCTCGCAGAAGGTGGCCACTCGTGTCGAGTGCGATGGCGTAGCCGCGATGAAGAACGGCCAACGGTGAAAGAGCATCGAGAGAGGCTGCTGCCAATCCCAAACGTTCACGAGATTGCCGAAGCAGCGTTTCAATCGCCGATCGCTGATTAACAGTGGCGGACTCCAGACGTGCACGCGCCGTCCGCAAACGAGCTTGAGGATCTAGTGGTGAAAGCCTCTGAGCAGTGGCGTCAGCTCGCACACGCGCTCGGGTCACAGCGTCGCGTATCTGATTCTGGAGCTCGTAGGTCGCTGTGTTAGTTGAGAGGCGAGCATTGCGAAGTCGAGCCTGCACCTCGTTAAACGCCTGCGACAATGCGTGTTCTTGAACGCGCGCACGCGCATCGACAATCGTGAAGTTCATCAGGCGCGTCAGTTGCCTTTTCGCCTGTTCGAGCGCCGAACAAACCATGTCTTCTTGCGCAGCAACAATTTCGGCGGCAGCCGAGGGTGTAGGGGCACGTAAGTCCGCTACAAAATCGGCAATCGTAAAATCAGTTTCATGTCCTACGGCTGAGATTACAGGTATGACTGACCCTCGGATTGCTCGAGCAACTTCTTCTTCGTTGAAGGCCCACAAATCTTCTGAAGATCCACCACCACGGCCGACTATAACGACGTCAACCAAATCCTTACTCCGGTTCTCGCGCAAAGCACGTTCCTGATAGTGGTTGATCAATCTGATCGCCCTTGCAATATCCCAACCCGCTCCCTCTCCCTGTACTCTTGCAGGAGAGAACAACACGTGAACAGTTCGTGTGCGGCGCGAAATGACGTTAATGATGTCGCGAATAGCTGCGCCAGTAGGTGAGGTAACCACGGCGACCCGACGTGGGAAGACCGGCAACGGTCGCTTCAATTCCTTTGCAAACAGACCTTCCGCTTTCAGCCGATCACGAAGCTGTTCAAAGGCGATCCGCAGCGCGCCGGCGCCGACCGGATCCAAACTTTCAACGACCAGTTCGTACTCGCCACGCGGGGCGTAGACACTTAATTTTCCACGCGCGCGGACATGAAGACCGTCAGTCGGTCGAAACCGAATTCTTGAGTTGGTCGAGCGGAAGCACTTGGCACGAAGCTGGGCCGATTCATCCTTAATCGTGAAGTACCAGTGACCTGAGGAGTGCGCCTTGAAGTTGGATATCTCTCCCTCGACCCAAACAGCTTGGAACCGCGATTCCAGTGTCCCCCGAATTGCATTCGTTAGCTCGGAGACACTGAGCGGTCGTCGCTCCGTTTCATCGAAAAGGGCGTGAAAGAGTGGCTGAGACATTACCGGTTCTCAGTGGCGTTAAGGATTCGCCACTCCAATTACTGGACTAAGCCTTACTGAAGCTCCATCGCGGTTCGTTCGAACGCGCACACGCCGGTGGCCTGAGGGCTTGGAATTTGAGGCATATGTTATTGTGTAAGCCGTACGCAGTTGCACCACAACATCATCGTAAGCATGTTGTAGATCCTCTATGCGCTTGATTGGGTAGTAAACGCCACCCGAGACGGCGGCTAGTCTGCGTCCTTCCTCATCAGCTCGTGTTGTAAGAGTCAGGTACCTCGTTCGTAACGGGTCGATTGTGATTTCGGGTCGCGGCACACTCGACTCCGGCACCAATCCCGACGGCACATAAAGGGGATAAATAAGAGCGCCCGACTCAATCGTAGCCTCAAGTAGCGCCGGAAACGGGACGAACGATTTGTTATCGTCCCCGTCCGACAGAATAACTATTGCAGTGCGTTCGCCGCGCAATGGTTTTAGAGTGTCTTCCAGCACGTAAGCCACGGCATCGTAAAGCGAGGTGGCTCCGCCGGCATCGATCTGATCAAGCTTTGCTGAAAGCAGTTGGCGGTCCGTGCTGAAGTCAGAGATCACCTGAATATCATCACGAAAACTGATGATCGCAATGCGATCCTGCGGACTAGCCGTCCGCAGAAAATCACGACCTGCCTTGCGGATGAAATCCATTCTTTCCTCAACGCTCCCAGATACGTCGAGTAGCAGAACAAGGTTGAAAGGCTCGCTCGTTTGTACGACATCAGTTACTTTTCTTTCGATCCCATCTTCGTAAACACTAAAATCGGCTCGCTTCATATCACCAATCGCGCGCCCATTACGGTCCGTGACGCTTGCGTTGAACCGAAGCAATTGAGGCGCGATAGAAGTCACGACCTGACCTGGAGGAGCGGCTTTGACAAGAGACGGTTCTCGTTCCAGTGGCGGCAGCGTTTTTGCATAATCACCAAACATTTTTGGCGACACTTTTCGTACAGCATCCACCAGTTGGCTATCGCCACTACGCACGATTGCTCTTGCTGCTTCCGTCAACGGCCGCTCGCGTAAGTCGGCAGGCGCCATCGCGGGATCCACGTTCAACAGAACCACGCCGCGCTGTGTTTGAAATGCAAGCTCGACTCTATCTTCTTTCTTTGCCTTCTCATCACCCAGCTTCCCCGAAATTGTGAATACGCCGCCTCGCCTCTCTTTTATGTCAGGCAGCGGAACATCGCTTAAAAACCGGGGATGACTGGCCACCCATTCAAAATTGAATTTCACTGCGTCGAGCGGTACGTCGGCATGGATCGTGCCCGTGTTCGTCTTCACTTCGGCGCTTTCTACGTTGCCTACGACGTCGACTGCGCCGCTTTCACTTTCGATGACGACTTTCGATCGCGAAGGGATGCGTACAACCAAATCAATTCGATCCTGTTCACGACGATCCTGCACGTCGATATTGATTGTTGCTCCTTTGGTTACGGTCGCGACATTGGCTGCGTCTATAGGAAGTCCGCTTGAGGTCGCTTCGATTGTGACTTTCTTCTGTTGGTCATCTGAAGCAACGACGCTTACGCGACCATTGCGGCTTTTCACCGACAGTGAGACGTGGTCGCCAGTTTCAAGCTCGGTTTTGTAGCTCTGGCCGGAGGAGGTGACGGCGGCCGCTCCAATGCAGGTCGCGAGTACCACGAGTCTTGCTGAAAGTTTTAGGGAAAAATAGCTGCGTCGGAAGAGAGACGCAGGAACCAATTTGCAAAACATCGGGGTCGATCTTGCCTAGCAAAAGCCCTGTGGTCAAGCGCAGCCACAAGTGACCTTGGACGACTCACCTGGGGCCGCCAGCCTTGCTAATCACTTGCAATGGGCTATCATTACCAAACCCCTGCAGGCCAATGTAGCTGCGAACAAGGAGCACGGTTGTGTTTGAAAGACAGATGGCCCGTCGTGACGAACGACTGGTTATTCACAATCTGGTTACCCGGGATCCTCAAAGCGGTTTTGCCGAAGAAGTCCGGCACGGTCTTACCTCGACTCCCAAACGCCTTTCTCCTAAATATTTTTACGATGACCTTGGCTCGCAGTTGTTTGAAGCGATCTGCCTGTTACCAGAATATTATCTCACTCGAGCAGAGAACGAGATTCTTCAACGGCATGCGGATGAGATTGTCAGTCAGGTCCGTGGCTGTTCGACGCTCATGGAAATGGGAAGCGGCAGTGCTTCAAAGACGCGCCTGATCATAGAAGCGCTTTTGCGGAGACGGAACGAAGTGGTTTTCATGCCGGTAGATATTTCTGCATCCGCGCTCGAAAGCAGTTCGTTGATCCTGTTGCAATCTTATCCACAACTGAGAATTGAAGCCTACGCAGCGGACTATTTCGTCGCCCTCGAACAATTGAAGAAGAGCCAGCGTGGACCGACGCTGGCATTGTTTCTTGGGTCAAACATCAGCAACTTCGGTATTACCGAAGCACCGGTATTCCTACGCGCGTTGCGAGCAGTGTTGAAAAATGGGGACGCCTTACTTCTCGGTGCTGATTTAAAAAAGGATCGTGCCATCCTGGAACCGGCTTACAACGACGCGTTAGGTATTACCGCGGCTTTCAATCTCAATTTGCTGGCACGCGTCAATCGTGAACTTGGCGGAAACTTTCAGCTGCGAAACTTCAAACATAACGCTTTTTACAACGAAGAGATTGGACGCGTCGAGATTCACATCGAGAGTCTCCAGCCCCAACTCGTCCATATCGCAAAGCTGAACATGGATGTTGAATTCAAGGCTGGTGAGCGCATCCACACGGAGAACTCCTACAAATATGACCTACAAGGCATCGCCAGTCTCGCCGCTCGAACCGGGTACAGATGTGCGCAGACATGGCTTGACTCACAAAAACGATTCAGTAGCAACCTGCTGTTTGCCGAGTAGTTCTTCCCGTTAACTCAGGATGAGCGAAACCGATCCCAGCGCGCTCGTAGAGTTTCACCAAGTTAGCTACTCAATCCCATCTCTTCCCGCGCCGATAATCGATGGACTCAACTTGCGTATTGAACAGGGCGAAACTCTTGTCCTGCTCGGGGAATCCGGCTGTGGAAAAACCACGACTCTAAGATTAGTCAATCGATTGCTCTTACCAACAACGGGTGAAGTTACAGTTGGTGGCAAGAAAACGACCGAGTGGGACCCGATTCGTCTGCGGCGCCAAACCGGCTATGTAATTCAGGAGGGCGGACTCTTTCCGCACTTCAGCGTCGCTCAGAATGTTTCATTAATTCCGCGGCTCGAAGGCTGGGACAGTCCACGAATCAATTCACGAGTGCACGAGTTGTTAACGCTTGTTGGTTTGGATCCTGAAAGATTTGCAGACCGTTATCCACATGAGTTGTCAGGCGGCCAACGCCAAAGGGTTGGCGTAGCACGAGCATTGGCCGGTGAGCCACCGCTGCTACTAATGGACGAGCCTTTTGGTGCTCTTGATCCACTTACGCGCGCAGATTTGCAACACGAGTTTGCAGCCCTTACAAAGCGCCTCGCCAAGACCGTTTTATTCGTGACGCACGATGTTCGTGAAGCTTTGTTACTGGGAACTCGGATTGGCCTGATGTATCGTGGCCGAGTTCTTTTAGTAAAACGGCCACAAGACTTTCTTGCTTCACAAGAAAAACACGTTCGTTCCTACCTGGACACGCTCGAAATACCAGCACTGTCAGAATCGGCTGAGGGTGTGTGATGAACTTCTGGCACTTCCTCCAGCAAAACTGGCATGAACTGTTTGGCTTGATTCGTGAGCACCTCGAACTGGTCCTGCTTTCGACGGGAATTGCCATTGCTATCGGAATCCCAACGGGCATATTGCTTACGCGGAATAAAAAGCTACAAGGACCAGTACTAGGCATCGCCAACGTCATGCAGACAGTTCCAAGCCTGGCTCTTTTCGGCTTCCTGATTCCCTTGCCGTTCATCGGAGGGATTGGCGCTCGTACGGCCATCGTGGCTCTCGTGCTTTATGCGTTGTTGCCAATCATTCGGAATACTGTGACGGGTATCCTTGGTGTGGATCCCACAGTTCGCGAAGCAGCTGTGGCCATGGGAATGACTGACGGCCAGATATTGCTGCAGGTCGAAATTCCACTGGCAATGAGTGTGATTCTGACAGGCGTTCGCGTGGCTACAGTGATTGCCGTGGGGGTGACGACAATTGCTGCCGCCGTTGGAGCAGGAGGTTTAGGAGTTTACATATTTCGCGGGTTGCGCCAGTACGATAACAACTTGTTGCTGGCAGGAGCTCTGTCGGCTGCCCTGATGGCCCTCGCATTTGATTACTCACTCGGCGTAGTGCAGCAATATTTTTCAATTATGGCACGACGCAAACCGAGGATAAGTCTTTTTCAAAAATTAATTACAGCCATAATCGCGCTTGCACTGATCGGTGTGGTTTTCTTTTCGTTGCGGGGATCGATTGCCAGTTCAAACTCTGCCGGAATTCAAACGGTGGTTGTTGGTTCCAAAGACTTCACTGAATCAATCCTACTCAGCGAGATCGTGGGACAGATGCTGGAGAGCCGTGGGCAACAAATCGAACGCCAGTTTGAATTGGGAGGCAATTTACCGCATGAAGCGCTCGTGGCTGGCCGGATAGATATTTATCCAGAGTACACCGGTACTTCATTCACGGCGATTTTTCATCACGCGCCAATCAGCGATGCACGTGCTGTGTACGACCAACTGAAAAAAGAATACCTCGAGAAGTTTGGTATCAAAGTAGGTCCGCCACTCGGCTTTGAAAACACATTCGCAATCTTGATTCGGGGCGCTGAAGCGCGTCGTCTTCAGCTCCGCACGATTTCCGACGCTGCGCCGCATAGCAGGAACTGGCGAGCTGGATTTGGTCAGGACTTTATGACGCGCCCTGATGGTTATCCCGGTTTAGCTAAAGCTTATGGCCTACAGTTCGCCGAACAACCACGGGAAATGGATCTGTCTTTAACATACATTGCGTTGGCGTCCGGGAAGGTTGACTTGATTGCTGGAAATTCGACGGAAGGCAGAATTGCGTCGCTGGATCTATTTCAACTCGCAGACGATAAACACTACTTCCCACCTTACGAGGCTGTTTTCCTCACCCGCAGCAATGCGTTAGAGCGCCTGCCGGTGCTCGGGGAAGTACTGAACAAACTGAGCGGAGCTATTTCTACAGAAGACATGCGGGCAATGAACTATGAGGTGGACGGCAACAAGCGCACTCCAAGGGAAGTTGCTCGTGAGTGGATTAATAAGAAGAAGTTGTGAACGGTTGGTGGGATTTTGCTCCTCGTGCAAACCTTATTAAATCGTTGAAGGAGAGACATGAAAAGGACATGGCTTATTCTTATCGTCGCTCTGTTAGCTCAAATTGGAGCGTCGTCGCAAACTAAGGCCCCCGCGGCAAAAATCACATTGATCAAGGCTGGCCATCTGATCGACGTGCGTACCGGCCAAGTGCTCGCAAACCAAGGCATTCTTGTAGAAGGCGAGCGCATCCGACGCGTAGGGCCGGTCGCGGACGTTGAGAGAGCGGCAGCGGGAGCAAAGACAATAGATCTTTCTAATGCTACCGTGCTTCCCGGTTTGGCGGATTGTCACACACACATCCTGCTTCAAGGAGACATAACTGCCGAGGACTACGACGTGCAACTGCTAAAGGAGTCGATTCCGTACCGGACAATTCGCGCCACTGTCGCGGCGCGCACGGGATTATTGAATGGCTTCACAGTGATGCGCGATCTCGAGACCGAAGGCGCAATGTATGCAGATGTTGATGTTAAGACAGCAATCAATCGCGGCATCATCCCTGGCCCTCGTATGTTCGTTTCGACGCGAGCCTTCTCCGCGACCGGAATGTATCCGTTGCTTGGTTATTCATGGGAGTTGCGGATGCCCGAGGGCGTTCAAATCGTCGATGGGGCAGACAACATTCGTCGTGCGGTGCGCGAGCAGGTGAAATACGGCGCCGATTGGATCAAGTTCTATGCGGACCGGCGATATTTTTTGAAGGATGGCGCATTGCACTCATGGGTTAACTTCACTGACGAAGAGATGAAGGCGCTCGTTGACGAAGCACACCGGCTGGGACGTCGAGTTGCGGCCCATGCAATGGGCTGGGAAGGAATTGATGCGGCGCTTCGTTTTGGCGTCGATTCGGTCGAGCACGGATATGGACTTGATGAGGGCTTGATGGACCGCATGATCAAGCAAGGAACTTATTGGTGCCCCACGATCTATGTGGGTGCGTACGTAGCAGAAGGCAGAGCCGCGGCCGGCGCCCCGATTTGGCTGACGATGCGCGACCTGGAAGCAAAAGCTTTTGGAATTGCTGTTCGCAAGGGTGTGAAGATTGTCTACGGAACAGATGCCGGTGGTTATGCCTGGACGGAGAATCAGGCGAAAGAGTTTTCTTACATGGTTCGCTACGGCATGACTCCGATGCAGGCAATTCAATCGGCGACGCTGGCCGCGGCCGATCTTCTTGAGCGGTCCAATGACCTTGGTGCAATTGAAGGCGAGAAATATGCTGACGTCATAGCTGTGACAGCCGATCCGCTTCGAGACATCAGTGAATTGGAGCGAGTTAAGTTCGTCATGAAAGGTGGCGAGGTTTATAGAAATGAAATCGGAAAGGAGTGAGGCCTATGTTCGCGCGACCATAGGCTGAAAGTTATATGACACTTCTCGACTTGCTTATATTACTGTTAATCGCAGGAATCTGCGGATCTCTCGGACAAGCTATCAGTGGCTTTTCGCGCGGGGGTTGTCTTGTGTCGATTGCGCTGGGTTTTATCGGTGCGGTTCTGGGGATGTGGTTAGCTCGAGAGTTGGGCCTGCCGGAACTTTTCGCAGTTCGAATAGGGGACACAACCTTCCCGATCGTGTGGTCGATCATTGGTTCGGCATTGTTTGTTGCGGTACTTAGCCTTTTGACTCGGCGCTACTACGTGTAAGAAGAATGGCACAGGTTCTGATCCGAACCTGTGCCATTACTTTACCGGGCGAGGCCTTTGAGATGGCCGTCACTTGATTCCGCCACCTCCGCTTCCGCCTCCGGTCGGTGGATCACTTGGTGAAGGCGACTCTGGAGCAGAGCCACCGCCGCCGCTTCCGCCGCCCGTCGGTGGGTCGCTGGGAGCTGTTGGATTTGGGTCTTCGTTGTTCAACATGTTGGTTTCTCCTTGTTTGTTTGTGTGGGAGTTTGTAAATACGGCCATCCTCATGGGCCGAGCTGTTGGTAATACATTTGGATGTCGGGGCGATTCATGTATTGCTTGTATGCGTCGCTCCCCCATAAAGCTTCCAGTTGCGCGAGCATTTCTTTCGCTCGCGAGCGGTGGTCGTCCGCTGCAGCAGTGTCCTTGATTTTGTCGTTAGCGCGAGCACAGATCAGCAACGAGCGCCATCCCGATTCAAGTTGTCCTGCCCGAGCAAAGCGCTCTTGTGCCTCTGTTGCTATTCGTAATGCATTTTTGGCGTCACCCATTTCAATTAACGCCTCAGCAAGCGCCAACATTGCCCGCGAAATCAATGCCACGTCGCCCAGGTCTTGAGCCATTTTCAAGCCATCCTCACAAGAGATCTTACCTTGACTGGCGGAACCAGACAGCGCCTGCGCTAATCCAAGCGTCGACTTTGCTTCGGCCGCAACTTCCTTGTACTGACTGCCCGCACCATCAATGGCGCGCATTGCAGCTGCCCTGGCTTCGGGCAGTCGGCGCTCAGCAACTAGAAGTTGTGCCTGGCTAAGAGCAATATCCGGCAGCAGCTGTTTGTATCCGTTGCTAGTTGCAATTGAAATTGCTTCGTCCAGGCTCTTTCGCGCCTCATCGAATCTACCCAGGCGCGACAACGCTTTACCATGGTTCTGTTGATCGTACGCCTGGCTCAGTTGCCGTCCCAAGCTCTTGTGAATTCCGTAGCTTTGCTCGTACTGCTGCACTGCCTGCGGATACTTTTCTTGTTCAAGTAAAACACTTCCGATCTCCGCTTCCGCAAAAGCCATGTGCGGTTCATCATGACCTTGCCTGGCAATCGCAAGCTCCTCTTCCAATGCTTTCTGAGCGAGGTCGTATTCTCCTTTTCTCCGATTGGCGCGGCCAACAAGCGTCAGACATTCAGAGATCAAATCTCGATAGTTGCCCTGCCGAAAATACTGGAGTGCCTCCTGGACCAGCGACAGGCCTTCATCAGTACGCAGTTGTTGAATATATGTACTACCTAAATCCATCAGGGCAATCGCTTCAAGTCGCCTCGCTTTATTTAAACGCGCGGAATCTAGTGCTTGTTTAAAAGTTTTCTCAGCCTCAACATAGTCACCACCGCCCAACATCCCAATGCCAAGATCAAGAAGCCCCGCAGTGGCGTAATTCTCTAAATGACGTTGTTGGGCCATCGAGATCCCTTCGTTTGCGAGCTCCTTCGCTTTTTTAGTATCGCCTTCAACGAATGAGAGGTTGCTCAATTCAAAAAGTGCGCGTACTTGTTGAATGTCATTACCAATGGCCCGCGCACTTTCAAGCGATTGTTGAAACTGAGCACGCGCATCTTGGAATTTTCCTGCTGTACGAAAAAGAACACCCCGTTGACGAAACACCTCGGACACACCTTCAGTGTTTCCCAGAGCTTTGAAAAGACTTTCAGCCTTATCGAAAGCGGCAGCGGCGCTAGCCACCTGCTGTTGACGGCTGTACACGATGCCGGCGCGAAGGTGTGCCGTTGCATACTGTGGATCGATTGTTGAGGCTTTGACATAGTTCTCCAGGGCCTGAGCTGTTTGTTCGTCTTTTTCGTAAGCGCGACCCAGATCGACATAAACCCGAGCTTCGCTTGGACTGAGCCGCGCCAACTCATCATAGGACTTCACAGCAGCTGGTAAATCCCTGGTGACCGTGGCGGTGACAGCGTCGAGGTACAAAGCGTCATAAGTCGGCAACAACGACCGGTCCGGAACGAGCGCACTTACCTTCAACGCTTCATCTTTCGCCCGATCCGTGTAGTCGAGTTCCGTCAGCGCTTCTGCCAGACGGGCATGGGCAAGCGCGAAGCGGTCATCTATCTTGAGTGCCTCTTCAAGCATCGTGCTCGCCTGGAGAAATGCACCATTGCGTAACGCATCACTGCCCCGGTCGTACCAATTCTGCGCCTGGGCGGGCGGTTTGTAAGGTGCAGGTTTCCACCATCGAAGTACCGCCCAAATACCAAAACCCGACAAGATGATCGCAATGAAAAACGCACCCACTGATAACCGTGGGCGGCGGAACGTGTCCGTGAGGGTCGTTAGAGCACTGGCCCTAATTGAACGAGTTACGGAAGCGGTTCCAGAGATTCTGGCTATGCGACTCGCATCGCTGCTCAGGGTAGCTTGTACCTTCCGCAGATCCTTCAGCATTTCCTCAGCCGACTGGTAACGTGAATCGACGTTTTTCTCGAGTGCCTTCATGGCGATGCGATCGAGCGTTTTTGTGACTCGCGGATTTATCGTTGAGGGCTCCGGTGGATTTACGTGCAAGACTTGCGCGCCGATCTCAATTACGCTTGAACCTGAGAACGCTGAACGACCGGTAATGCACTCGTAAAACACAGCGCCGAGCGCAAACAGATCGCTGCGGCCGTCAACGGGTTTCCCTGTAGCCTGTTCAGGGGATAGATATAGCGGTGTGCCGACGATGACGTCGCTACGAGTGTGAGTGGCGAAGAGAGTGGCAGCATGAGGGTCCCCCGTTTGCTCAACAGCCTCGTCCAGTTGTTTGACCAGGCCAAAATCCAATACCTTAACAGCTCCACGTTCAGTGATAACAACGTTCGAGGGTTTCACGTCCCGATGTACTATGCCGTTCCGGTGCGCTTCGCCGAGCGCTTCTGTAATGGCGGCAGTAATCTCAACAGACTGCTTTAACGTTAAACCATCCGTATCGAGCACGTGACTCAATGTGTCGCCTTTTACGAACTCCATCACAAGATAAGGCTGACCATCTTCAGCCTCACCATATTCGTAGACAGCAGCTATGTTCGGATGATTCAGCCGAGAAACTGCCCGCGCCTCGCGAAGAAAACGAGCTCGATAATGACGATCGAGCGACGTCAAGAACTTGATAGCGACGCTTCTCCCAAGCGTAACGTCCTCGGCCCGATACACGACGCCCATCCCGCCTTCACCCAGTTTTTCAACTACCTTATAGCGAGAGACTGTCTGCCCAATCATTTCTCAGTTGACCAGTTGAAGGAAGTTTGCGAAGACGTGAGGACCATCCTCACTGCTTAAGCTGCGGTTCGTCAATGACCCAAATCCTGTGCTTCAGAGGACGATAATACAACACCCCTCTTAGACTTACGGAAACATCAGGGGAGCTTGGTTGCGCGGATTCGTTCGTCCTGCGCCTTGCGAAAATCCCAGAGCTGTTCGCGCAAGCGCGGGCGGCTGTTTGCCAGGATTGCAATTGCAAATAGTGCGGCGTTCGTTGCGCCCGCCTTGCCAATAGCAAGCGTACCGACGGGAATTCCTGCAGGCATCTGAACAGTTGAGAGCAGGGAATCCATTCCATTTAACGCATCGCTCTTCATCGGCACGCCGAGCACAGGGAGAGTTGTATGCGCGGCGAAGACGCCGGCGAGGTGCGCAGCGCCACCGGCAGCAGCGATGATAACTTCAAAACCGTTCGTCTCAGCACTTGAACTAAAATCCGCGGCGAGTTGTGGTGAGCGGTGCGCGGATATAACCCGGCATTCATGAGCGATGCCGAAGTTTTCAAGAGTTTCGCTGGCGTGACGCATCGTTTCCCAATCCGATTGGCTGCCCATCACGATGGCGACGACGGGTCGGGAAGTAGGAATGTCCGATTTTGTGTTGCGAGTTTTTGAAGGTCGTTTACTTGTTCGTGGCATTATTCAAAAATAAAGAATAGGTCGAATAGGTCGAATAGGTCGAACAGGTCGAATAGGGCATAAGTCAAATCGGTCCTATAAGTCGCTTGAAATCGCCAATCGGCAATCGGAAATCGGCAATTCCTCACTCTCCCTGATCGAGCGAATAACCTCGCTGCCCGTCAAAGTTGTAAAGGTTCTCCGTCTTGATGAAATCAAATCCTGATTCGGCTACCCGACCCAGTAGTGACACAATTTGTTGATGTGAAGGTGCATCACCTTCGTTGGTGGGTAAGAACCGACAGCGCCAGTGATCGGAACAGAACGTCTCAGCATGACCACCAGGCCAAACCTTAACACCACGGTTGCTCATCATCGTCAGTTTGAGTCCATCGCCATTCACCTGATTTAGCGCATTGCCTAAGTCATTTGCAGTTCCTTTGGTCCAGTCAAGGAATACATCGACTCCGACGAGACTCTTCTTTGAATGGGCTGCTGCTGAAGGAACCTTCGTTTCAAACGCAGCACCCTCGGCGGCTTTATACCTAACAACTTTGAGGATTTGCGGTTCCTGGCCCAACCTGGCGACGACAGCGTCCGCAAACTCGCGCGTACCAACCTTCTGTTTGCTTGTTCTCTCTTTGTAGATATCGTACGTATGAATTCCGTCTTCAAGCGTTCGCTTCCAGGCGTTATGCACCCGTTCCGCCGCTTTTGTCTGGCCGATATGGACCAGCATCATGACCGCGCCCAGCAGTAGACCCGATGGGTTTGCAAGGTTTTGCCCTGCGCGACGCGGCGCGGAACCGTGAATTGCCTCAAACATCGCGACCTTCTCGCCGATGTTGGCTGAACCTGCCAATCCAACTGATCCGGCAATCTGGGCCGCCACATCCGAAAGCACATCGCCATAAAGATTCGGCATTACGAGGACATCAAAAGCCTCGGGGGTGTCGGCGAGTTTGGCGGCGCCGATATCGACGATCCAGTGCTCGTTCTCAATGTCCGGATACTCTTTTGCAATTTCATCAAACACTCGATGAAACAGACCATCGGTCAGTTTCATGATGTTGTCTTTCGTAAAGCAGGTCACCTTTTTTCGATTGTTTCGGCGCGCATACTCGAATGCGTAGCGAACGATTTTTTCTGATCCGGGTCGCGAAATGAGTTTGAGACACTGAAACACTTGTTCCGTTTGTCGATGCTCAATCCCGGCATAAAGATCTTCTTCATTTTCACGGACGATTACGACGTCCATATTCTCGTGTTTCGTTTCCACAAACGGATGATATGACACGCAGGGCCGGACGTTGGCATACAAACCGAGCGTCTTCCGAACAGTGACATTGAGGCTCTTGTAACCTCCTCCCTGTGGCGTGGTGATCGGTGCTTTTAAAAAGACTTTGGTGCGGCGCAGCGAATCCCAGGCGCTCGGCTCAATGCCTGAAGTGTTGCCGGCAAGATAAACCTTTTCACCGATATCAATCGTTTCTATCTCGAGTTGAGCGCCAGACTCCTTAAGGATATGGAGCGTTGCCGCCATGATCTCCGGACCGATGCCATCACCATGTGCGACAGTAATTGGGACAGGGGTTGCCATGCTGAAACGTGACCTTTCTCTTAGATTGACGTAGAAGGGAAGCAATATATTCCAAGGCGGTTTATGAGGCAATTGGGCGGATCTTTATTGCTGCGATTTGGTGGACAAGCTGTTTATCCATACGAGACGCCGGACCCACGAAAACAGTACAAAGAAACAAGAATTCACCCCGTTCGGGCCTGATGTCGAGCGACAGATAAAATGTTGCAAATATGTGAATTATGTTGCAAAGCTTGAAGTCGGAACTGTGCCTGAGGCATACTTACGACGTTCCTGCTCTCGCGCATCAATGGTGACTGCGCCTGCCCGTGACCGTGAAAGCGACGACGTTCGGCTGAGGAGAGAGTGAGGCCCTTGTTAACTTGTCAGAAGCTGCTCTCAGGAGTTAGAGCACCGGGTGCGTCGCGTTCGCCTGTGGTTCAAGTCAGACTCCCCGCCTGAACTTGCGATTTCACTTTGCCCGCGCTTCCCTGCATAGAGGAAAGTATTAGGAATGGCTACGAAACTTTACGTTGGAAATCTGTCTTTTCGCACAACCAGCGAAGAACTGCGCGAGGCTTTCTCGACGGTAGGCACGGTGGAATCGGCATCCGTAATAGAGGATCGCGAAACCGGTCGCTCGCGCGGCTTCGGGTTTGTAGAAATGGCGACGCCGGAGGAAGCGGCAGCAGCAATTGAAGCTTTCAATGGTAAGGACTTTGGCGGACGTAACTTGACGGTAAACGAAGCCAAGCCTCGCAGTGACCGGGGTGGTGGCGGCCGCGGTGGCTACGGCGGCGGTGGTCGCGGTGGTGGTCGTGGCGGCTACGGCGGCGGTGGACGCGACCGGGACCGTGGCAACGACCGTTACGAGCGCGAACCACGCTGGTAACTATCTAAGTCATCCACAGATTACGCCGATTAAAAGCGGAAGTAAGAAGCCGGAGGCTGAACGCCCACTGGCTACTGCCTTCTGCTCTTAATCGGCGTAATCTGTGTAATCTGTGGAAGTTTTACTTTCGCGGGCTTGGCGTAATCTTTAGTTTTAGACGGTCGCTGCCGCGCAGTACCTCAACCTCGTACTCTTCCCCCGGCTTCATTTCACCGAGAGCGTAGGTGTAGTCATAGACATTGTGCACATCACGTCCGGCGAGCTTTACGACACGATCACCTGCCTTCATTCCAGCTTTCGCTGCCGGTGACTCTTCGCGAACTCCATCAAGTAACAAGCCGTCATTTTGATCTGCATAGTTTGGAATCGTTCCCAGATAAACGCGAAAGCCGGTAGAGCGTCCGGTAGATTCACTTTTTGCGACCGTGTAAGTCACAGGCTTTCCCGAATCAATATCATTAACGATGCGGGCTATCAGCGAGACAATGGCTGCCTCGCCCTCGTAATTGATCTTGTCCGCAGTATCTGAAGGTTTGTGGTAATCGCTGTGAGTACCCGTCCAGAAGAAGAGCACTGGAATCTGTTTAGCATAAAACGATGAGTGATCACTTGGACCAAAACCATCTTCAGTCATAGTCAACAAGAGCTGTTTCGTTACGTCGTAACCGACCACCGTTCGCCCGTTCGCGGCCACGACCATCGGGTAATTTCCCGGGGTCGGTGATTGTTCACCTGCGTTTGGTCCAGCCGTGACCGTCATGCCCTGTGCGCCGTTTGCACCGTCGAGGATCTCACGCCACTCCTTCGCCGTGCCGACACCACCAATCACCAAAGTCCTGTTTCTTAACCGGCCGATCATATCCATGTTGATCATGGCGATGGTCTTGTTAAGCGGAAAGACAGGGTGATTCACGTAATAGTTGGAACCAAGCAGCCCTTCCTCTTCGCCACTGAAAGCAACAAACAAAATTGTTCGACGTGGTGCAGGTCGTTGACTTGAAAGTACCCGCGCCAGTTCCAGGAGTCCGGCAACGCCTGAAGCATTGTCGTCCGCGCCATGATGGATGTCTCCCTCGCGAGGAGCCAAACTTCCTTCACCACCGCGGCCGAGGTGATCATAGTGAGCACCCAATACTATTACGTCGTTTTTGAGAGAAGCATCGGAACCCTGTAGGACGCCAATGACGTTCGCAGCATTAACCTCACTTCGTACCACATCAGTAGTAATGGCAAGAGATTTATTCGCAACGTGTGTTGTAGTAGCGATACTGCCTCGCGCGCGTTGTTCCAGTTCGCTAACAGGCAAGCCCAATAGCGTTTCGGCCGCTTGTCTGGAGATGGCGACCACGGGCAAACCCGCATCGCCCGAAGTATTGTCATAACGCAGGTGTGACAGGCGATCTTCTGTAAACTTGTCCTCACGTGCGATCAACACAAGCGCCTTAACTCCTGCCGAGCGTGCAGCGATCGCCTTCCAACGGACATCTTCGTAACGCGCAAATTGGCCATGCGGATTATCTCCGTCGGGCGTGCCGGAAAGCGCAATAGCGACCTTCCCTGCAGCGTCCGCACCGTAATCATTGTGGTTCAATTCAGAAGCTGTGATTCCATAACCAACGAAACTGACTGGAGCCTCGACCGCAGCATTTGATGAGATGCCGACCGGCATCCAGTCATCGCCGACTTTCGAGATCACGCCGTTCGAGCTCAGGTTGTTCTTGCTGCCGAGTTTGACACCTGCAACGTAAGGAAAGCGTTGCATAAAGCGCACAAGACCAGACGACCGTTGGTTTGTGCCATTAACTTGGGCGGGGGCGCGCAAGCCCAAGCGTGAGAATGCGGCGGCGATATATTTTGCGGCGGCGTCCGCGCCCGGTGTACCAGTGCGGCGACCCTCAAGCGCGTCGGAGGCGAGGAAAGTTACATGTCCACGCAGCAGGTCGGCACTAACGCTACTGCTGCTTGTCTTTGCTTGCTGGCCCAGTATCGCAACTGAAACAAGGC
>JBKPCC010000130.1:0-4587 GCA_046727215.1 Acidobacteriota bacterium | reverse complement strand
GAAGGAATAAATGTTCTGCATGAGGCAGGAACGCTTCACCGGGACATCAAGCCTATGAATGTATTGGTGACTTCCGAAGGACGCGTGGTACTTCTCGACTTCGGCCTGATCACCGATCTTGCTCCACAACTTCACGAAAGTCTGCTCATGGGTACACCCGCATACATGTCCCCTGAGCAAGCGGCTGGGCTTCCTATAACAGAAGCGAGTGATTGGTACGCGGTTGGAGTAATTCTCTACGAGACACTGACTGGACAGTTACCTTTCTCAGGGCAGCACCTTCAGGTACTACGAACTAAACAAACGCTTGAACCGGTAGCTCCGATCACACTAGTGCCTGGTACTCCGGAAGATCTCAATGGTCTTTGCATGGATCTTCTGCGGCGGAGGCCAGAAGCACGTCCTTCAGGAAGAGAGGTGCTACTCCGTCTGGGCCGAGTTCAAGTTCAGATCAGACCTGCCGTCACAATACCTTCGCCAAACGTAAGATTGCCGTTCGTCGGACGTGAAAAACACCTGGAGGCCTTGATGCAGGCGTTCACCGTAAGCACTGAAGGGCGTGCGGTGACGATGTATGTTCAAGGTAGATCCGGGATGGGAAAAAGCGCTCTCGTTTATCGTTTTCTCGATGATTTGCAGCAGCGCAAAAAAGATGTGGTGGTGTTGGCGAGTCGTTGTTATGAGCAGGAATCTGTTCCCTATAAAGCGGTTGACAGTCTGGTCGACGCATTGAGCAAGTACTTAAAGCATCTTCCCTCCTCTGCAGTGGAAACGCTTTTGCCACTTGATGTCTTAGCACTTGCCCGTCTGTTTCCGGTGCTACGCCAGGTACCAGCGGTTGCTAATGCGCGGCGTAGAGTTCATGAAATTTCCGACTCACAGGAACTGCGGCGACGTGCCTTTTCAGCATTTCGCGAACTCCTGGCGCGACTGGCGGATAAGAAATACCTGGTCCTGTTTATAGACGATCTACAGTGGGGGGACGCAGATAGTGTGGCGTTGTTGGGTGAACTCTTGCGGCCTCCGGATCCACCGCCTCTTCTATTCATCGCCAGCTACCGCTCAGAAGACGCTGACACGAGCCCACCCCTTCAGAAGCTGCTTCAGCTTCGTAAAACTCTCACGTCGAGTAGAGATTCGTATGACCTTGTAGTCGAAGAGCTCAATCCTTCTGAAGCGCAAGACCTCGCGCTGACATTGCTGGGTGAGGAACACTCCACTTCTATGAATGTTCAGGCAATAGCACGTGAGTCCGGCGCTAGCCCGTTTTTCATTCATGAGCTCACAAGATATTTGCTGGCCGGACGCGGAAAGAATAAGGCCGCGGCCGAAGGTACCGAACAATACGGCTTCAAAGAGGTGGACGAGACCACCTTAGGTGAAGTGATCTGGGATCGCGTCACACAGCTGCCAAAACATGCACGACGTCTACTGGAAGTCGTCTCAGTAGCCGGCCGGCCAATTCCTTTGGACGTGGCGAAGTTGGCTTCCAACTTTGAAACAGTGGACCAGCAAGCTCTGGCCGTCCTGCGCTCAGAACATCTGATACGCATTAGAGAGGCAGAGGATCAGGATGAGATTGAAACCTACCATGACCGTATTAGAGAAACCGTCATAACTCAGCTTTACCCAAAAGCTCTGAAGGCGTATCACCACCGGCTTGCCTTGTCTTTGGAGAGCCTGGGCAAGGCTGATCTAGAAGCGATGTCTGTCCACTTTCAGGAAGCCGGGTATCCCAGGGAAGCTGCGAACTACGCTATTGCTGCCGCAGACAAAGCTTCCGAAGCCCTGGCATTCGACCGCGCATCCCGTCTTTACCATCGAGCTCTCGAACTTCAAGCGGCGCCGAACTCAGAGCAGCGCACCCTACTCATAAAACTCGCGAGTTCCCTCGCCAATGCCGGACGTCCGGCTGAATCTGCACGTTTTTATCTCGACGCGGCGCATGAGACCGACTCTGTTAACGCGCTTGATTTTCAACGACGTGCGGCCGAGCAACTGTTGATGGGTGGACACATTGACGAGGGTCTTGATGTGATTCGTCGAGTTTTGGCGGCGGTAGGTCTAAAGTTATTTTCTAATCCGAAGCGGGCATTGTTCTCGCTCATCATGAGGCGAGCACGACTGCGGCTCAGGGGCCTTAACTTTAGTGAGAGGAAGGAGAGCGAGATCCCTGAAAGTGATCTGTTGCGCATCGATTTATGTTGGGCGGTTGCTGCCGGGCTGGGCTCTGTTGATGCAATACGCGGTGCGGATTTCCAAACACTTCACCTGCTACTCGCATTGCAAGCAGGAGAACCATACCGGGTCGCCCGAGCCATGGCGATCGAGGCAGGATTCTCTGCACTTCCGGGTAGACGAGCCGAGAAACGATCTGCCCACCTCGTTCGCGCCGCCGAGGTGCTCGCGCAGAAAACTCACAATCCGCACGCGACTGGATTGTCAACTGTTATGGCCGGCATTGCGGCCTTTCTTAATGGACGTTGGAGGAAGGCAGCGGATCTCTGCAACAGAGCGGAGACTGTCCTGCGAGATCAATGCATCGGTGCCGTGTGGGAACTAGCCAGTGCTCAGCGATTCCTTCTGAGTTCTCTCATGTATTTAGGAGAGTTAAGGAAAATGGCCGACCGTCTGCCTAACCTGATCAGCGAGGCGAAGGAGCGCGGCAACCTCTATGCATCAACCGTTCTACGTTCGCGAATGCATATAGTATGGCTGGCAGCCGACGAACCGGATAGAGCTAAAAGAGAAACACTGGAAGCCCTGGCGGAATGGTCACCGAGCGGGTTTTATCTTCAGCATTTCTACGCACTATTCTCCCTGACCCAGATCGAGTTATATAGTGGAATGGTCCATCTGGCCTGGAAACATATTCAGGACCAATGGCCAGCCTTGATGAACTCGATGCTGCTGCGAATCCAGGTTTTGCGCGTCGAGTCGATGCATCTGAAGGCTCGATGCGCCCTGGCGATGGCGGTAGGCGAAAAGAATCCAGAACATCTATTGAATTATGCGCAAGCGCTGGCGACAAAGATCGCGCACGAGAAGACCCCCTGGTCTGAACCAATGGCGAGTCTCACGCTCGCCGGAATCGCCGGCGCTCGGGGCAACAAATCGTTAGCAGTGGACCTGTTGTCCAGAGCAACTGTTGACTTTGATGCGGCGGATATGGCTCTCTACGCCGCAGCCTCGCGCCGGCGGCTCGCTGGAATCATCGGTGGCGACTACGGTCAAGAGTTGATAACTGCTGCTGACGCGTGGATGTTTGAACAGAAGATTACGAATCCGGTTGCTATGACTCAGATGCTGGCGCCTGGATTTCGTGGAGCGCAGTGAGGTCATTACCGTAACGCGGTAGCATCGGGTCTGCGTTCACATCAAGGCCTGGATCTAATCGATCGACGACCCGATGCTACTCAGATGCTGCCCTGGATTTTGTAGAGCGCAGTGAGGTCAGTACCGTAACGCGGTAGCGTCGGGTCTGCGTTCACATCAAGGGCTGGGTCTATCGATCGACGACCCGACGCTTCTGGGGCGGTGTGAAAACTCGATGGAGGCCTCCGGCTTGTCCGGGGGAGGCTCACGTTCGTCTGCTACCAGCAGGGCCAGATAGACTTTCACTGGAGGCCACGGGCTTGTCCCGTGGAAGCTCCCGCTGGGTCGCAATTGAAGAGAGTTCACGAGTAGCTCAGACAACGTGAGACTCCACTGCACAAGGCAGTGGCCTCTTCACTCAGTGGCGCTGCCTCGTCATAGCTGCTAACGTGAGCCTCCCCCGGACAAGCCGGTGGCCTCCATCGAGTTTTCTTACAGGCTCTACCCGCGTTACGGTACTGACCTCGTGACACTGACTTGAGAGTTTTGTCACCGCCTCGCTCCTTTGGTTCTTTGCTTATGCGAATTGCCGTCATTGCCACATACGTTCACCCATCTCGCTTGCCCCTCAAAGAGCGAACGATTATGCAGTCGGCGGTGCCGGAACTGATCGCGAGTTTGTGCCCGGACCATGCGGAAGTTGAACTCTATAACGAAAAGGAAGTTGACGTTCCTCTTGATCGCCATTGGGATTTAGTTTTTTTCTCGTATCTCCATTCATACTACGAACACACCAAGGTCCTCTCCACTCTGTTTCGACAACGTGGCATAACGACCGTTGCCGGAGGAAGACACGCAAACCATTTTCCGGTCGACTGTCAGAAGCACTTTGATGCGGTGATCACTGGCGATCCGGAAGCGAATGTGCCATTGCTAATCCATGACTTCGAGCGCGGCGAGTTAAAACCACTCTATAGCTTGCCACCAAAGCAGGCGACGGAAATCAAACCCTATCGTTACGATCTCATTGATTTCAAACACAACCGTCTGCGGCTGCCGGGAGTCGAGGCGTCTCGCGGATGTCCGTTTTCTTGCAACTTCTGCGTATTGACCGGGTGGGAGTCGTATCGTTATCGCCCCGTTAGGAACGTCATTGATGAGATACAGTTCAAGATGAATTGGAATAGAAATTACTTTGGGCTACTCGCCAACGCTTTTATCTTCCTCGACAACAATCTTGGAGGTTCTCCGCGCTATCTGCGCGAACTCTGC
>JBKPCC010000129.1:0-15335 GCA_046727215.1 Acidobacteriota bacterium | reverse complement strand
GTACGATTTGTTGTCGGGCGCAAACGATGTATCGGTTACCGACGTGGTCGCATCTCCAATTTGTTTCGGAAGCTGCGTGGCAACTTCCGTGAGTTGATCGCTACTGAGCATGCGTCCCGTTTCATCGCGAACGATGTAATTTACGGATACGGGATTGCAAGATTGGGCTACGGCTGTTTTCCCAACCAGCAACACAATGAACAACAGAACGAACCAGATCGATCGAATCATAGTACTTGTCCCCCGTGACTTAGTATTTCATGCGTCGGGCCATTCGGGGCAAGGAATTTGTGAGGTGGTGGTCTAGGTAACGAAAATAGGCCGATTTTGTCGCTGTCAATTTGACAGCTACCCCCGGCTCAGTGGCTGCGCCTGGTTGGTTCCGGCGGTGGCTGCCGATACTGCAGTTTGTCTGCTTGTCCGACCCGGGCTGGTTGTTAGTCTGGTTCGCATCCGTCGCTGCCACTCACCATGAACAGTATCAACCTGCTCGATCTGTTCCCATACTTGCGTAAGTGTTTCGCCACCAAACTGCCTCATCTTCAAGTACAGGAGAGCCGGAACGATCGACATGAGTGGGATAATGAATATATTGATAAGCCCGGAAAGTTGCTTCGAGATCGTTTCTACAGACCACCCGCTGCCGACACTTGTTCTTCTTACTGTTATGCGACCAAAGAAAGCACTAACGGTGAATGGGATCAGAAACTGAAGCAATGAAACTATAATCACAGTACGCCATGATCTAGACGCCAGTTCGCGCGCTCGTTTCATTGCAGCCTTCTTTTCAAGGCCCTCCATCAAAACTACCGGCGCGTAGAGCGCATACCTGATCGACATAATTAATCCCGGTATGATCAATAAGATATAGCCGATGATGATCCGCAAGGTGACGCGAATACTTGTCTTGAGAAACGGTTTCCACCGTTTTTTCAAAAACTCAAATGGAGTCCGTAACTCAACCGGTCTTAGAGGCGCGGCGGATATTTGGGTGACTATGACAGCAGTCATTCCGGAAATCGCCGAGGCCGCCACAAAATAACTTACCACTTGTAGAAGCACCATGAATACCAGCGCGCAAAGCAAGGTTATTCGCACAGCACCCAGGCCTCTCGGCTGCTGCTTTTCCGCAATTTCCAGGGCGATCGTTGCCAGGGTGGTTACGATTACCGGAATATGCGCAATGAACGACAGCTTCAGAAACGTTGGAAAGTGCTCGCTGTATAGTGCGACGGCTCGACGGTAAAGCGAGCCGATAGTCGCCACCTGCGCGCGCAATGAATTCGCGAAAGCAGCAGCCGTAGGAGGGCGGTCAGCAGGGTCTTTCGCCAGTGCAGTGCTAACTGTTCGAGCAACTCGCCCCGGTATCTTTTTCACGCGGTCGTGAAGATTTGGTGGTGGGCTTTCAAGATGTCCTCGCATGATCGCAGCGGTATCGCCGGCGAATGGCGGTTCCCCAGCTAGCATCTGAAAGGCAATTACTCCCAAACTGTAAATGTCAGATCGCGCATCGAGGTTCTTTGCGGCACATTGTTCGGGCGACATATACAAAGGTGTCCCCATGATCGCGCCTACCCGCGTTAGACCAGCAGCGCCGCTCGTTAAGGCGGCAGCAGTTGGCTGAGGCGTGCCAGCAACATTTCGCGCGGTCTGATCGAACCTGAGTGTCTTGCCGTCACCCCCATTTTCCTCTACCGGAATTGAAAAGAGCGCCGTCGCGACAGCATCTGCTGCAACGGTGGGTGCAACTATTTGCCCGTCCTCATTGCCGACTGATTCCGAACGAGGTGTGTTACTCGAGTCACTACCTTCGACGGCTCCAAACATGAGCGTGTCGGTTTCTAACTGTGGCGATTTCAATGGTTCATCATTCGAAACGGAAGTAGCGGCCGGTTCTGCCGCAGTCTGATTTTCGGTGGCGTCGGGGCCCGAAAGTTTTGCGATTCCAAAGTCCAGCACCTTCACGCGATAACTACCCAACCGGTTTGGCTCGAGCCAAATATTTTCAGGTTTCAAATCGCGGTGAACGATTCCCTGCTGGTGCGCTTCATTTACTGCAGAGCAGACTTGCTCGAGAATATCCACGACCCATTCCAATGGCAGTCGCTTCTCCTCCTTCAGCACGTCCGCCAACGTGCACCCGTCGAGGTATTCCATGACGAGATACGCAACGGGTTCGCCACCGGCCTTGGCGAAGCCGAAATCGGTCACGTCGACGACGTTTGGATGACGCAGACGTCCGGCTGCTCGTGCTTCGCGCTGAAATCGCTGCACAAATTCTTCATTCCGCATGAATTGAGGCGTGATGAGTTTAAGCGCGACGTAGCGGTCCGTTCCGAGATGCGTTGCCAGGTAGACGGCTCCCATACCGCCCTGTCCCAGCAGCCGTTCTAGTTTGTATTTTTCGTCAAGGACTTGGCCGACGTACTGATCGAGCGAGGTCATGCGAAAGTATGCTATCGCGTGTGTGAGGAATTAGGGAATAGCCGGGAGTCACTTCTTCCCCAGGAACGCACGGGTTGCGACGTTAGTACTCGCTGGAATATTCAGCACGGCCTGAACAATGTCTAATTGAGCCATTAACCGGATTTCGGGACGCTCTAACTGATCGCTCAGCGTCTCGGCACGTTCGAAATCGAATTTAGCCAACTGCGCCAGCGTATTACGCGTGCTCGAGACAACATTGGCCAGACTACTGCCACCATTGATCATCCACTCCCCGCGCTTGAGATAACGATTCTCAAATCCGTCCATCACGACAGCGGCTGCGACCAACTCATTGACGTGAGTCACGATTCCCTGAACCAGACCAAAACTCTGATCCAAATCCACCGCTGCGTAGGCATTTGCGAGCTGTAGCTGCCGCCACATCCTCGAAGAGTTATTCGGTAAGGATGCGATAACCGTCCTGGCTTCGTTCAAGCATTGCAATGCTTCTTTCTTGTTGTCCTTTGCCATCAGCATTGAGGCTATTCGCGTGAGCAGTTCGATTCGCTGATCGACGGGTAGAGTTTTCGACAACAGCGCGCGTGCTTCGTTGAGGTCGTTTGCGTTGATGGACTTCCATATGAGCTGGCTCTCGAACTGATTCAAAAGCTGTCGACGTTGAATAGCGTCAGGAATGTAATCTTCTGCGATCTGACGAGCCCTTCCAATGTCGCCGTCATTCATCGCTTTCCAAGCGGCCTGCTGATAGACCTGGTTGCGCATCTCTGCCGGATACTTTGAGGCCAGTGCGAGCAAATCTTCTACACTTCCCTTCTGGCTAATATCGTTCAACTCTGCGTACATTTGGCTCTGTGGATCGAGTGTGCGAGTTAACCCACGTAACCAATCTTTGATAGCCGGCGCCTGGTCGGGCAAATACTTTTCGATTGATTCGTTTAGTGACGAAAAATTGGAGCGGAAGTTTCGGGCCATCTGCACTGTCGCCGGGTCACTGAGGTTGAGTGACAAAGCATATTTGATCATGGAGTTCAGTAGTTCACGATACAACCGCTCGTTTGCTTGAGGCGGTTGGAACGAACTTACTAAATTGAGGGCTATGTTTGCGGATTCACTATTGCCCGCGAGATTCCCGTCCTTGATCGTATTGATTACGCTTTGGTAGAGGCTTTCTGCCGCTGCCTTGTCTTTCTGTGAGAGTTCCATGAGCAGCCCAACAATCTCGTACGACAATCCCTTAGAGAGACTCTCACGAGCAATTTGCAAAGCGCGATCCGGATCCTTCGCGGCAACGGTCCGTGAAAGCGATAGTTCCAGATTCCGCTCCCATGCAGCGGCAACGGACTGTCCCTCGTCTGGGAACCGCGTGGCGCGCAGAAACTTCAGAGCCATCTCAGGATCGTGACGTGCCAATCTACCTACAATCTCCTGCCGCCGCGAGTTGATCGAAGAGACGGTTTCATAGGCCTGTTGATCGCCAAAATCGATTGAGGCAATCTGCGAAGTAACTTCCTTTGTGACGTTGTCAAACAGACCACGAGCTCGTTTCTCGTCTCTGCTCCAAAGCAGATCCGCGACTGCGCAGGAAGCCGCGACACGGTTGTCAGGATTGCGCAAGTTGGCAATGCGGGAAATCACGCGATCAAGGAGATCGGTTGCCTTTTTTTCCACCGCTGCGTTGGTCGGATCCGGCGTCTCAGCGACTTGCTGTGCCGAAGCGAACGTGGGTACAAGGACAACAACTGTGGCAGCAAGGAGGCGGAGTCGGGACATGTGATTCTCCTTAATTGAGCGTCGATTCAGTGTGAGCGCACTTTCCACGACGGCAAACCCCCGGTTGAGAGGACAATTTAAAGCAGGTCACTTCTTTGAGGCGAAAAGTGAGGCTTGCGTTGGCTCGCTTTGTAAACCTCATTTCAACCAGCGCCGGACGAGACTTGAACTTTCAGTACGTCACACTCCACGTTCCAAACGGCTTGAACGGGTTACCGCCAACGTTTCGGTTGACAGAAACGTCCACTGTTGCCTTCGGGCCCGGACCTGCACTGCTATCCAGAGCGAAAGCCGACCTCAAGAAGTAAGAACGCGCGACGTTACCGATTGTTGCAGCAAACAAGCTGTTTGCCGCTGTGTCGTTAAACCACAACCGGGCTGTCCCGCTGCTGTGTCCACTACTTGCTGCGACCCGCACACTTAACTTAATGCTCAGCACATCACCGGTTCTGAAACCAGCCGCACCGGCTTGTGACAAATTGATGGTTCGGAGAATCGCATTGTTGAAGCTGCTACTCCCACCCGAGACATCATTAACTTGGCCCGATCCGATTAAGCCTCCGTTTTTATAGACCTCGGCCAGTAGATCGAACTTTGTTCCGACGTCATCGCTGTTCTTCAAGCCCACCCAGACCTGTGTTGGACCAATGGACGTTACCGCATGCAAAGTGACAGTGATTGCAATTGGACTTGAAACTGTGGCTTCGCCGTCACTAACAGCGACGGCAAAGGAATACACGTTGTCAGCCTGAGCAGCAGTCGGTGTCCACATAAAGACACCCGTGGACGGATTGATCGAAGCACCAGCGGGGGCTCCAATCAACGTAAACGTCAACGGCTGTGCAGGTACGTCGACATCTGCCGCGGTGGCTGTAAACGTAAATGGATTTCCATATTGCATTTGAGCTGTCGAGGGAACGTTCATGAGAACAGGTGGATCATTGACGGCCGTCACCGTTAGAACAACTGTCCCGGCAGCGCACTTCGGATCAGCCACGCCATTCGTCGCCCCGTTATCACATACGGCGTAGGTAAAGCTGGCTGAACCGTTGTAATTTGCATCTGGCGAGTAGCTGATCGTTCCATTAACCAGGGAAACTGTTCCATGCGTATTTGCTGTGGCGTTAACCGAGGAGACTGTCAGAGTTTGGCCGCTTTCGTTTGCTGGACCAGCCAAATCGTTTGCAGTCAGATCACTTGCCGGGAAAGTCAATAGTATGTCTTCGGCCGTTTGCTTCGTATCTGCGTTTGCCGACGGCGTATCGTTGACTTCGGTGATCGTGACGTTCACCGTTGCTGTTACGCACTTACTATCTGGTACGCCGTTCGTCGTACCGTCATCACAAACGTGGTAATCGAAACTGGCAGGTCCGTTGTAGTCCGCATTGGGCGTGTAAGTCACGTTGCCAGATGATAGGGACACGCTGCCGTGCGTGTCTGGATTTAGCATGACCGCCACAACAGTTAAGGACTGTCCAGTCTCATTGGCCGGTCCGGCCGAGTCGTTCGCTGTTAAGTCCGCCGCCGGGAATGTAAGACTGCTGTCTTCGGCGGTCGTCTTGTTGTCGTTCGCTGCTGACGGAATGTTATTGACCTCACTTATAGTCACATTAACAGTTCCAATGGCACATTTTGCGTCCGGCGTTCCATTTGTGGTGCCGTCATCGCACACGTGATAGTCAAAGCTTGCAGAACCGTTATAGTCAGTCTCAGGCGTAAAAGTGACTTGCCCGCTATTCAAAACTAATGAGCCGTGTGTATTCGGTGTGGATATGACGGCGTCCACTGTCAAAGTCTGTCCACCTTCATTTGGTCCTGCCGAGTCGTTGCTGGTGAGGTCGCTTGTGGGAAATACAAGGGGCGATCCCTCGGCAGTAATTTTGTTGTCGTTTACCGTAATCGGGTCGTTGTTAATCTCAGTGACGGTGATGTGCACTGTTGATATGTTTGAATCCAAAGCTCCGTCATTAGCCTTGAATGTGAAACTATCCGCGCCGAAGTAATGACTGGCAGGCGTGTAAGTAAGATTAATGCCGCTGCCGGAAATCGTCCCGTGCTGCGGCGCATCGACAACAGAGAAAGTTAGAGTATTGTTGACGTTAAAATCCGTACCTGCGAGCGTAACCGAGACCCCCTGATCTTCTGCTGTAGAAGCGGACTGATCAGTTGTCACGGGCGCTGTATCATTTTGAACATCGAGTTTTGCCTCGAACTGGTCCTGAATCTGTGCGGGTACGTTTGAGTAGAAATCGTAACCTGAGATCGCCTCAACTTGATCGACGGTCGCAAGGTACTTCTGCCATTGATCGTTTCTGATCGACGTATCGTTTGGCATGATAACCGCGATCGTGCGTGTATTGGCGTCGACACGCGACACGTCGTTGTCCCCGACAGGTAGGACGAGGGCTACCTTCCATGTCACCGCCGGGACCATTACGTGGCCACCCGCGATTGTGTTTGCCGATCCGTTTGCACCGATACCACCCACGCCAGAGCCGCCCGAAAGGATGTAGATTTCGTCACCCTGACTGAGCAACGTCCTAAGATAATTTTCCAGTGCAGCCCATGGACCCTGGTTATTTCCAGGCGCCTGCGCTGTCATGTTTGTCATCAGGAAGGTTGCTGAATTATCAGCGATAGTCGATGTGCGATCAGCTGAAGGACACATGTGCCCGCGATCAAAACCGCTGTTCTGGTAATCGGTTCCCTGAACCTGATAAAAGCCCGGCGGCAGTGTCGTGTCTGCGCGAAAGTCATCCTGACGAGGCGCACTACCACGCCAGCTCAGATCCAAGTGCCAGCTGGTCCAGTTCGGAGTTCCCCGATCGTTGTTATATGAAAGCGCGTATTGCGTTTTCATCATCAGGAAATTCGTCATCACGGCAGGATCCGTAGTTGCATTCGATGGGTTTCCCATCACCATATGTTCTGCCGGATCTCGCAAGAACTCTGAATTGAAAGTGAAGGAATAGTCTGCGGCCATATTGTCAGGAGGATCATTCAGATCCTGATCCGATACCTGGGCAGCAAAAACGGTAACGGTACACGGCTCGTGAAAGGTGAAATCAGTATCGGGATTTAGAACAAAACTAACTGGACCACCGGTCACAGTTGCCGAATGCACGCCCGTGGTGGCGCAGGAAATCTGGTACCAGTTACCCGAGACATTCACTGGTTCGTCGAAGTTGATGACGATATTTGAGTCTAGCGGAATGTGATCTGCGTTCGCGGCCGGAGATGTCCCGAAAATCTCCGGTGGAAAATCACCGCTCGGACATGTACTAAATGCACTTGCCGTGTTACGAGGATTTGGGGTGCCGGCTACGAAATTCCCACCGTTTGAATCAGTGTCTTTGCAGCCGTTGTGAGTGCGGAAATCCGCAGTCTGATTGTCGAGACCAGGTGCAGCGCCTGCGCCTTCGAAGCAACTGGCAGAGCCATAACCAATGAAGTCTACGATGCTCGGATTTCCCAGCGGACAGCCGCCCGTCAGAGCAGTACTGTCACTGACGAGGGCGACTTTTCCGTCGGTTGCACTCATGTTGATGCCGCCACTTGCATCCGGCGTAGGAAGAGGTGAGCCATTGCCTGAGGCACCGGCTGATTCCTGAATCAGAAAGTACTGACCAGGCGCGATTGTGCCCGTCAGTGAAGTTCTTTGGGTCCAGGAGGTACCGTTGGCTGAAGCATATTGAACGGACCAACCCGTCAAGTTAACCGTCGTTGTACTGCGGTTGAAAATTTCTATGTAGTCATTCGTGTAAGTCGCTCCTGAATTACCCCCTCCTCCATAGATTTGGCTAATCACAACTGTTCCCGGCGGAACAGCGGGAGCGGTAACGGTCAAAGCGATCGAGCCTGTCCCTGATCTGCTCTGCGCATCGGTTACTGTTAAGGGAAGCGTCTTCGCGCCGGGCGGTGTAGCGATGCCGACGGTAGTCTGATAAGTAAACACATTGTCATTCGGTGTCGCGTCTCCGTTGCTGCCGTTATCAAAAAACTGCCGAGTGGCTGAACCTCCTATCGAACTGAGATCAGCAATGACTGCAAGTCCGGTACTTGTTGGGTTAGCTCCTGAAGTAACAGTGCCGGTAAGGGTCACGGTTCCGCCCTGTGCAACGGAGCTTGGGTTTGCCGCTCCTGAAACGGTGGGATTCGTAGGCGTCGGCACGTTCGTCGGCGTGATGCTGAAGTCATCCACGGACAAACCATCGTCAGCCCCAGTCGCATCAAGATCGGTCCAGCGAATAAAGAAAGTCGCACCCGTTGGAATATTTAGTCCGGAAATAGTTGCGCTAATGGGTGTGCGATTGATCGCGGCATTGCCGTCTAAAGCGCCTACCGCAGCCGTACTGTTTGGCGTAGTAAAGTCGAGTGCGTTCTGATCAGTCCACGTGCCAGTCGTGAGGCTGGTTGCATTAGTGCTGATTTGAAAATCTAATCGGTCCGTTCTGCCCGCAGTTCCCAACCGCCACTGCTCGCCGGTATATGAGATCGCCAGATTTGTGATTGGTGATCCGGTGTTATTCGTGAAGCTAGCGCCTAGTATCGGCACGAGGCTTCCACTCCGAAGACCACCCAGGGCCCTATCGCCATTGCCTGTTGGCCCAAAGCTGTACGTGTCACCCGTGTTGAGCGAGCCGGTTCCCGCCGTATACGTCGTGTTCGCGTTTGTCCCTGACTCATCAAAATACCAACCCGCAGGCAAAGTGCTCGACGTTCCAGTACTCGCAAGGCTGTTAAAGTCCTGGCTATAGGTACTGCCCAGGGATGTGAAACTCACTGTGCCTGATCCCGTTTGGACCGCCTCGACAATTGTGGCGAAGAAAACCACCGCCGGAACAAACAGCATTGTGAAGATAATCAAGGAAGAGATGCGACGACGGCGAATCAGCAAAGCTGTTCGCTGAGATCTTTTGGAAACCATCAAAATCCTTTCTTGAAGAGAGAGGGACGCAGACAGGCACGGTGCTGCACGTTCTGGTCGTGCAGAAGATCTGATCGACGGCTGCTGTTCCGCAGCCGCTTAATCGTTTCTCGTTATTGCGTCAGGAGAAACAGCCAAAGACGCCCAATCTGAGGCAGGCAGACTCTAGCCCAATGATCAGTTTGCGGTCAATTGGGCAACTGTAAAATCGACGTTAACTTCGTTGCGGGAAAGAGAGGGAGTTAAGTACGCGTGTTTACTCGTCGTCGGAGCGGCTGCGATGGTATTTGACAACATAATCCGGTGGGTCAATGTCATTCGGTAGTCGCGGGTCAGGAATCGGAGATCCGGCAACAAGACGAAGTGGTACGACGCCAGCCCAAACCGGCAACTCGTAGTCGTCCTCGTCATCGATTGGTGGTCCAGTCCTCACCTTGGCTGAGGCTTCCACAAGCGGAAGCCGTAGAACTGTGGTCGCATTCAATTCTGAATCAGTTGGTTCCCTCACCTCGTCCCACCGCCCGGGTATGACGTGTTCAGAAAAACGGACCAAAGCGGCGAGCTTTTGCTGCTGCTCTTCTACGATCGTCGCGTGTCCGAACATCACCACTGAGCGATAGTTGATCGAGTGGTGAAACGCAGACCGCGCGAGCACCAAACCATCAACAAGCGTGACACAAACACAAACATCGACGCCCGTCTTCAACGTGCGCAGCATACGACTAGCTTGAGATCCGTGAATGAAGAGATCGTCGTCTAAACGCGCGTACCCGGTAGGAATTACAACTGGTCGACCTTCAACCGCAAACGCGACGTGACACACGAAGCCCTCATCAAGAATCTGGTAAACGAGTTCCTTGTCATATATACCACGCTTTGGAAGTCGTTTAAGCGTGGTCCGATCAGTAGGCGGGAATGAGCGTACATTTTCCATCATCACAGACTATTGCCACATCGTCCGGAGCAATGCCTTCGTGTTGCTGCCGTCGGGAATTCCTTCGAGAATCAAAACTCGTGAGCTACGCAGCTCAACTACGACATCACCTTCGGTCGTCTGCCATGCTTGACGATCGCGCTTCTCCGCCTGCACACCTGGAACTTCTGTTGAAGCGATCTCCTTCGGTTTTGCATTTTCGTATCGCCGCCAGGTCCGCTTGACGTAAGCATCGAAGAATTCGCGCGCGTCGTTTTCACTATCCCAGGCCGTCATCTGGGCCAGGAAGATATCGCCAGGCCTCGTGCCCTGGTAAAGCTCGTATCTGTCGCCAGCCCATCCTGCAGCAGCGCGTTTCGATTCAGCGGCTGCCCTTATATACTCGTCGAGGATGAGGTAATAACTCCACTCACCGTTCACATCATAGTCAATACGCTTCCATCCCGGGCCAAGTAGGTTTCGGACATCCGGAAGCGCGATTTTCAACGGAGCCTCATGTATAAAATATTTTTCCGGGTGCATGATCTGTTCAGTGGACTGTGGCAGTTTTGTGAATGCATCCGACACCATCTGCCAACCGCCGCGCTTGTATAATTGCGTGGCCCACTCCGAACCTTCCTGATAGGGAAACACTAATGACTCACGTAAAGCCCGTGGCGCTTGTTTGAACTCCTCGGAAGAGGTAGCCGTCGATCCGAGCGAACGCAGGAACGCCAATGCGACGAGGGGGTTCTTGGCCATGTAAAGAGTCATAGCCAGGGTTGCATCGCCTTCGATCAACGCATGCGCCGCCAACTCGGCATCACCGTCGCCCTTCGGCCATTGTTCGAATCTGCGGAGATTGAAATGTTGGTCTTGCAGCGCGTGCGTTAATTCGTGCGCCATTACAGGCTTTTGGCCTTCGAGCTCGATCCAATCTGCCAGGTAAAATTCCTGCACCTTCGGATCGTAATAGCCGGCCACCTGCTCAGTTAACAGTTTGATCACGAACTGACGATACTGAAAACCCTCCGGAACGAGACCTAACTTTCGCAGCGCCAACTCGGTGGCATGCATTTCAGCAGGTGTCGTCTGTTCGTCGAGGTTCCGCACCACCATATGCTCAATCTCTGAGCGTGACTGTGCGCCGCTTTTCACCGGCCTCAAGATCGACAATTCGCGGATTTCACTTGTTTCCTTCAGCACTGCATTCGTGGTTGCGACAATTGCCGCATTGCGCGTAGTCGTTGCGGCCGCTCCTGCACGCTGGGGCGGAGAACTGGCAGCTCCCCCAATCACCAGAAGAAGTCCGGAAATGAGAGAAATCACCGGCATTAGTATTAGCCTTAGGCGAAAACTCTTTGACATATTATGGCTTTCGCTCTTATAGTCCGCTGAAAGTTCCCAGCTAAATTGCTTTCTGAACGGCATGTAGCAGTCTCTTTCTAAAAGGAATTCGAGGCCTTGCTAAGATGACAAGTCCGGCACCTGAAGAGGTCTACGGAGATTGGCACGAAACGCCTTTGCGGGTCCGGTACTCCGAGACCGACAAGATGGGCGTCGTCTATTATGCCAACTACCTTGTCTGGTTTGAAATCGGACGAGCTGAATACTGCCGTGCCCGTGGGTTCTCCTACCGCGACATGGAAGAGAATGATGACGCCTATCTGGTGGTTGCTGAGAGCTACTGCCGCTACAAGGCCCCTGCGTACTATGACGACGAGTTACTCATCCGCACGCACATAACGGAACTGCGCCGCCGCTCTCTGCGATTTGGTTACGAGGTCATCAGGCCTTCCGACGGGCAGATAATTTCGGAAGGCGAAACGGGACACGTTGTGACCGATTCTTCCGGCCGGGTTCGCTCTTTTCCAGAGGGATACGCACAACGTCTGCTGGCTCCGCCTATCTTAAAGACCGCATCAACAGGCGAAAAGGTACCTTCACAGGAAGGACCTGCCTAATTCCTAAGGGTGGTGGGCCAGATTCAATCTGGAGATCTCCCTGGCTCGACCTGTCTGTTCATCAACGTCAACAACCACGGCACAAATTCTAACTTCACCCGTTGAGTGTTCTGCCCGCCTTGCGACGGCCGAAGTGAACCGCGCAATCACATCGACCTTACTCATCCCAATCACACCCGAATAGCTCCCTGTCATGCCGATATCTGTGAGGTAAGCAGTCCCCTGAGGCAGAATTCGCTCGTCAGCAGTCTGGACATGAGTGTGCGTTCCGAGGACCGCGGATACACGACCATCCAGATACCAGCCCATTGCAGCTTTTTCCGACGTCGCCTCCGCGTGGATATCGACCACTCGTACCTTTACATCCGCTGGCAAATCAGAAAGCACTTTGTCGGCGACCCGAAACGGGTCGTCTGACGGTGGCATAAACACTCGGCCCATTAGATTCGCTACGGCGATTTTTCCACCAGCGGCTTCTCCGATCCAAACCCCATTCCCAGGCGTGTTAGGTGGATAATTCGCCGGCCTCAATAATCGTGGCTGTTTGGCAATGTATTCGATGGCCTCTTTCTTGTCGAAGATGTGATTACCCGAAGTCATGACATCTATGCCGGCATTGAAGAGCTGCTCGCAAAGTGACGGCGTAACTGAAAAACCCCCTGCAAGGTTTTCCGCATTCATGATCGCGAGATCGATTGCATGCTGCTCACGTAGGTCCTGCAGTCGTTCCAGCACGGCGAGCCGTCCCGGCTTCGCCACCACATCACCGATCATCAGAAGTTTCATTTGCTACTTCCTTTGGAGTGCGCTGACTTGTCAGCGCTTTAGAATACCTTTGCAAAAGCGACAACAAGTTGCCACACTCCAAAAACAAAACCGTGGATGAAATCGGAATCTTAGAAGCACGTTTCGTACTTGCTACTTCCGATTTAGGTTCCACGGTCATTGGCAGGAGGGAGATCCGTATGAGTCGCTCCGAAGCCGTAATTGAACCTGCATAGACAGGTGGGTGACCTCTTAATGCCACAGCCTCTGGCACTTCTTAACGATGAAGAAATGCACCTGGCCGAAATGGCCTCGGTCTCCCGTATCAACGGCGTTGGCTCAATCATCGTAACTCGGTGACGAGCCCCACAGACAAATCCCTCCGCCGGTGCGGATACTATCACAGTGCAACGTATGCAAGAAAGAGGGTCTTTTTTCAGTACGCCTCGAAATCTGATATCGGGAGTGGGTACAAAACCACAAATTTGACATTGGATATTTGACGTCTGTCATTTGTCATTGTCCTTCGGCGGTCACAGCGTGGCAGCGCGAGACCATTTATCACATCCTGCATTTCATTGCTCACGTAGCCAATTCAGAGATAGGATTCGTTTAAATCCTCATAAATGGAGACTCCTCACATGAAAGATGAATACTCGAACCCTACCAAATCGCGTGCTGACGAATTGGAAGACCGGTTAATCGATTTTGCAGTACGGATTATTAAACTCGCGTCGAAACTGCCAAGGACACCAGCAGGAAAACACATTGCAGGTCAAATTCTGAGGGCGGGCACCTCTCCAGGGCCAAACTATGGTGAAGCAAGAGGAGCCGAAAGTCGGGCAGATTTCCTTCATAAGGTTCGAGTTGTACTCAAGGAGTTGAATGAAACATTCGTCTGGCTGCGAATTATCGAGCGAGGCCAGATTCTGCCACCCAAATCCCTTTCAGAGATCATCCCTGAGAATCGTGCGCTGTGTAAGATATTCGCGACTACCGTAAAAACTGCAACGCTTGGAAATAAATGACAAGTGACAAATGTCCAATCTCCAATGTCAAATTGTCTTTGGCGCCGTGACGTTATTGGTCCGGGCTAGCCTAATGAGAGTTTTCCCGGGGTTTTTTCGGCTTCGAGTGTGCTGCGGACTTTGAGAAGACGATCCAGCATTTCAGCGCATTCCGCGCTGCGCGAGGCGAGTTGGGCGTCGGCCTGTTCGTGCACATGTTTGAGGCGGTGAAGTTCATCAGCAATATGCAAGGCCGCGAGAATGGCTACTTTTAACGAATCAACAGTGAGTGTTCCAGAAGAAATCTCTCGCATTCGTCCATCTACGAATTCCGCTAGTTGAATGATGTATTCGGTATCGCCATCCGAACGGATGTTGTAGGTTTGATTGTAGATCTCTACTCGAATTGTGGGGCTGCTAGTGGTAGCGTCCATGGCCTTGCTAAGCATTTCACCGGCACTCATCTAAGCTCCTCTGCCATTTCAGGATCAAGCGCCGCAACGGCGTCGAGCATGGCTTCGACTTTCATGCGGATCGTTTCGCGCTCAGCGAGAAGTTTTTCCACCTGCGATTCAAGCCGCTCCTTTTCATTAAGGACGCTGCCCATATCGCGTCGCATGAGAGCAAGCTCTTGTTGCAGCGTTTCGTTATCCTGCCGCAGAGTTTTGGTGAGCTCGATCGTGCGGTAGATCTTATCTTCAAGGTGCGAAAACTTTTCTAATCCCGACAGAGCAACCATTCTATCTCTCCCGTCCTAGCCTACCGCGACGAAGCGCGTCGATTATGCGACTTCAGGGACGCAAGCGCAAGACTCATAATGCAATCCCGGCCGATTTATTTTTGTCAGCGCTGTTCCGCGGAAAATGTTTTACATAGCGCGCCAATCAGCACGCGCTGTCGTTCTTCAACCTCTTCGTCACGCAACGTTCTTTCGGCTGATCGATATTCAATTCTTAAGGTGATGTTGCGTTTGTGATCTGGTACGCCTGGTCCCTCGTAAGTGCCGACCAGCCTCGCTCCAAGACAATCTTCGATCGCCTGGTCGGAAATCACCCGCAATAAAGAGTCAACAGTGACTGCTCGCGAAACCAGGAGCGTAACGTCGCGAGTCACTGAAGGATAACGTGGGAGCGGCTTATACTGCATCGGTCTTTCTGATGAGCTAAGCAGTGCAGTAAGGTCCAACTCTGCGACATAAACGGGCTGGCGAAATTTGTGAGCTGAGGCCAGCGATTCAGATAAGCGACCGATGGTGCCTAGCTTCGATCCGTCGCTCAAGAGAATACTCGCTGCCTGCCCCCGCTGAAGATGCTTCACCTGCGCCGCTTCGAAGCTTAAGGGTCCAAGGTTCATTGCTTCTACGGCAACTTCCAGCGCCCCTTTGAGATCAAAAAAGTCAACCTCCCGCGCTGGTTCCGCTCTGCCACCTTCAACCACACCTCCAGTCGCGGCCAGGCCGAGACTTTCTCGTTCTTCGGGCAGTGTCCCTTGCTCAAAAACTCTAAAAATCCGGCCAATTTCAAACAAAGTTATGTCGCGGA
>JBKPCC010000128.1:0-4822 GCA_046727215.1 Acidobacteriota bacterium | reverse complement strand
GCCTCGCAGGGTACAGAGCCGGCGCGATTGGTCGTTCACAAGCGCACTGAACTCTTTAAATTTCTGATAGTCATTGTTCCGACAGGCATATTGAAGTTTATGGATGGTTTCAGGATTGAACATGTGCAGTTCGCCGTCGCGCCGCCATTGGTATTGGCCACCGTCATTGAGTAGCTTTTCATGTTCAACTCGGTCCGGAAAGCCTTGCTTGTGTCGCAGCCTCGATTCTTCGGCGATTACTTCGAGGCCCACCCCGCCAATCCGTGAGGGTGTCCAGGTGAAGTAGCGATCGATCAGATCCTCTTTCAATCCAACGGCTTCGAATACCTGCGCGCCACAGTAGCTTTGAATCGTCGAGATCCCCATCTTCGAAATCACTTTCACTACACCTTTGTTGATCGCCTTGATGTAGTTGGAAATCACTTTTCCGAAATCAGGGTTTCCAAGGTGGCCGTGGGCCGTAAGGTCTCGAAGAGTCTCGAATGCCAAATAGGGATTGATTGCGGCCGCGCCGTAACCCAACAGCAAAGCAAAGTGATGGACCTCTCGAGGTTCGCCGCTTTCAACCACAAAGCCCACTTGCGTCCGCGTTCCCTCTCGAATCAGGTAGTGATGAATACTCGAGACGGCCAGCAAAGCCGGAATCGCAGCTTTATCCTGATTCAATCCGCGATCAGAAAGGATAATCACATCATGCCCACTGGCTATGGCCTTGCTCGACTGGCGACAGAGTTCAGTTAATGCAGCTTCCAAACCTCGGCCACCGCGATCTACGTCGTACAGCATTGGCAGTGTGATTGATTTGAACTTTCCTGCTGGTTTCTGTCTCGCGCTTGCAAGGTGCCGGAGTTTTTCCAATTCTTCATTGGTAAGGATTGGGGAACGAAGTCTGATTTGCCTCGCGCATTCAGGAGTCGGCTCGAGCATGTTTGCTTCCGGACCAACTGTGGTATCCGTTGACATGACCAACTCTTCCCGGATTGCATCTACAGGTGGGTTGGTAATCTGCGCGAAAAGCTGCTTAAAGTAGTTGTACAGCAACTGCGGCCGTTCAGAGAGCACTGCCAGTGGAGTATCGGAACCCATCGATCCCACTGCCTCTTCGCCCTTGGCGCCCATCGGCGTGATAAGCAGCTTTAGTTCTTCGTTCGTGTAACCAAAAGCTTGCTGTTGTTGTAACAGGGTGGCGGAATTGTGAAATTGTACGTCGGGTGGGCTGGGAAATTCCTCCAAACAAACCTGATTGTCCCGGAGCCATTCTGAATAGGGGTGTTGTGCTGTGACTTCTTGCTTTAATTCTTCGTCGTCAATCAATCTACCCGCCTCGGTGTCCACCAGGAACATTCGCCCCGGGTGCACTCTTCCTTTACGCAAGACTTGCCCGGGCGGAACATCAAGCACTCCGACTTCCGACGCCATGATTACCAGGCCCCCTTTGGTTACGTAGTAACGTAGGGGGCGGAGGCCGTTGCGATCGAGCATGGCTCCGATTCTGATTCCGTCTGTGAACACTATTGCAGCTGGTCCATCCCAGGGCTCCATCAAACACGAGTGATATTCGTAGAAAGCCTTTTTCTCCTCACTCATCGACCCGTGTCCGGTCCAAGGCTCGGGAATCATCATCATCATCGCGTGTGGCAAAGTCCGTCCTGTGAGGGTGAGCACCTCCAACACGTTATCGAACATTCCAGAGTCACTCGTCTCGCTGTCGATGACTGGAAGGATTTTTTGCAAATCCGACCCAAAGAACTTAGATTGGAATTTGCTCTCACGCGCACGCATCCAGTTGATGTTTCCGCGCAGCGTGTTTATTTCGCCGTTATGCGCGATGTAGCGATAGGGATGAGCTCGGGCCCAACTGGGAAACGTGTTTGTGCTAAAACGCGAATGCACCAGTGCAAGGGCCGATGCAATTTCTTCGTCTCGAAGATCAGGATAGAAACAGGACAATTGGTTGGCCGTGAGCATACCCTTGTAGACGATGGTGCGGCAGGACAGACTGGATACATAAAACATACCGCGCTCGTGGATACCACGTTTTGCTGCTTTGGTGATCCGTTTACGTATGACGCAAAGTTTGCGTTCAAAATCGAGGTCCTCGCTGATGTCATTCGCCCTGCGAACAAAAACCTGCTCAATCACGGGCTGAGACGCTCTTGCACTCGCACCTAACATCGAGTTGTCTGTTGGGACGGCACGCCAGCCCAGAAGTGATTGGCCCTCCTCACGAATGATCTTTGCGAATTGGCGTTTGCATTGGCGCCGGCTCTCCTCTTCTGTGGGCAGGAAGACCATTCCAACAGCGTACTGACCGGCCGGCGGTAGTTTGATCTTCCGCTTTTCGCATTCCCGAGTAAGGAACAGGTGAGGTATTTGCAAAAGGATCCCTGCCCCGTCACCCGTGTTCTTTTCGCTGCCGCTGGCACCGCGGTGCTCGAGATTCATGAGTACCTGAATCGCGTGTTCTACGATCTCGTGCGATTTCCGGCCACTGGTGTTCACAACGAAGCCAATACCGCAGGCATCGTGTTCGAAATTGGGATTGTAAAGGCCTTGCTTTCCTGGATGATCCAGATGGTTCACTTTTTGTGAGACCTCAAGCCCAAACCGACTTTTGCTGAAATGCACAAAAGCCATCAACTTGCTTCGTTGATGGCCTGTGCAGCAGGGTGAAAACTCGGCAGGAGGCCATCACGTGCTGTCCTTTACTACCACTAGTGAAATCATTGCGACTGTACCCCCCACAGATTTAGTCATGGCGCATCAATCTACACCTTTCTCTCGCGCGGGCAAAATTGATTTTTTTTTGCCTCCTATAAATTGGTTTTTGCATATAGGACCTATAAGACTTAGAAGACGTATGGGACTTACTATAAGATTACGTACTCCGGAAAGGTGCTAGCTCCGAATGGAACTGACCCAGCTCGAGTTTTTCGTAACAGTAGTAGAAGAGGGTAGCTTTTCGAAAGCTGCTGTGCGCGTGTATCGCACGCAGCCTGCCGTCAGCATCGCGATTCGTAATCTCGAGGAGGAAATTGGCGCGACTCTTTTCGATCGTTCTCAAAAAACACCAACGCTGACTGAGGCGGGACAAGTCGTCTATGACTATGCTCAACGAATCCTGGTTTTACGTGATCGAGCCCTCGACGTCGTTTCAGAGTTACGGAATTTGCAACGCGGTCTGGTTCGAATAGGGGCAAACGAAAGTACTTCGCTATATTTACTGCCGCATCTTATCCTCGAGTATCGCAATCGCTTTCCGAATGTAAAGGTAGAGATCTTTCGACACGTCTCGGAAGTTTTGCCGCGTGAAGTGCTGAACCGGAGTGTGGATTTCGCTCTCATGGCATTCGAGCCGGACGATAATGAACTCGATTCCTTTCCCATCCTGCGCGACGAACTGGTTTTAATTATGAATCCTGATCATCCGCTGGCGAAAAAAGCGTCGATCACAGTCAAAGAACTCGGCACCGAATCCTTCCTGGCACATAACGTGAAAACAACCTCTCGCCGGAAAGTAATTGACACCTTCGCTCAGCACCATACTCCGTTGAACATTACACTCGAGCTGGCAACAGTCGAAACAATCAAGCGGTTTGTGCAACTGAAGATTGGACTGGCGTTCGTTCCTCGGATGTGTGTTGCCGAAGAACTAGAGCGAGGCACACTCGCGTCGGTTCCGGTTGAGGGGCTAAGTTATTTTCGAACGCTCTGGGTGACCCACCGTCGGGGTGTGACTTTTTCGCCGGCTGCTGCCGCCTTCCTCGATATCATGCGCCAGGAAGCAAGAACCAAATCCCCAGCAGTTCCTGAATAGAGGAGAGGCCACCGGCTTGTCCGGTGGAGACTCACGTTCGCAGCTACTAACATTCGATATAAAGATTCGATGGAGGCCACGGGCTTGCCCCGTGGAGTCTCATGCTTGGCCGTAATTGAAGACTGTTAACTAGTAAATAGATAACGTGAGATTCCACCGCACAAGCCGGTGGCCTCTTCCGTCAACGGTCGTAGCTCGTTATAGCTGCGAACGTGAGTCTCCACCGGACAAGCCGGTGGCCTCTCCTCGAATTTTGACACAGCCTCCGCAGTTGGTGGATGGTTCAGACCCGACCTAAAAACGCGTCGCTCGAGGGGATTTCACGCTTGGCGCGACGGACGATTGAGTTGTTATTTCAATGATCATTCGCGGCAAGCATGCCCCGTAGGTTCATCCTTGCGCTCAGTTTAGGCAATGTATGAAAGAATCCACCAACTGCGGTTGGTGGTATTTTCGCTTTTTGCGCAAAGACAGATCCTATTGATAAACACAGAGGCGTTAAGCTATCCAAACGTACAGGCGGGCTGCGCAAGTTGTGGTTTGCGGATGTGAGAGGTGGCAGCGATATTCAAGTCAGCGGCCGAAGAAACCCGGATCCATTAGATACCAGTTAACCAACCCGGCTAGAATGCCGATCACAAAAACTATCAGCACAATTACTTTCTGTTTAGTGGTTTTGGGCTTTCCTCCCATTGATGGGAAGACGACCAGAAACATTCCACCGACGACTCCAATAGGACCGAAAGTGGCGATCTTCATTGAGTAGCGTCCTTCCTGCCACAGTTGATTCCAGTTGTAGTAAACCAAACCAGCACAAACAAGAATGAGCGCAACTGCGAAGAGACGTGCTTTGAGGTGCATAGTTTTTCGCTCCGTGCGCGCGCAAAAAGGTGGTAGTGCCAAACGATCGGCTGACGTCACGTATTCAGTCCCATACGCCGCAGAAGATCGGCGAAACGCGGGTCACTGCGAAGCGACTCGAAGGGTCCAAAGTTTCTGGTTCTC